>NZ_PDOF01000001.1:1908800-2263201 GCF_003226345.1 Alteribacter lacisalsi
GGTCTTTCAGCAGTTCACCGATTTCTTCTATGGGCTGAACGGTGCCTGCCTCATTATTGCCATACATTACGGAAACAACAGTGGTATCTTCCCGCAGTGCTTCCTCAACCTGAACTGCCGTGATCCTTCCCTGCTCATCCACAGGGAGATAGGTCACGTCAAACCCGAGCGTTTCAAGATGTCTGAACGCATGGAGAATGCCGTGATGCTCCACACTGGTTGTGATCAGATGTCTGCCAAGGTCCTGGTTGGCTGTTGCATAACCGATGACAGCCAGATTGTCCGCTTCCGTTCCCCCGCTCGTAAAAACAATTTCATCAAATCTGGCGTTGATCGCATGGGCGATCGTTTCTCTGGATGCATCAAGCCCCCTTCTTGCCTCCCGTCCGAAATGATGAATACTGGACGGGTTTCCGAAAACATCTTCGTAATAAGGGCGCATCGCTTCTACTACTTCAGGTGCCACAGGAGATGTGGCTGCGTGATCCAGGTAAATCCGTTTCAATTCGTTCACCTCTTTATATAAGAAGGAAAGCCGTGGGAAGGTTCCTTGTGGACAGAACAAAAGTGAGGGCGCCTGTTTCCTGCGGGCCTCACTTACTCGCGGCACATCCGTTCTTTTTCAGTCAAATATAAAACATATAGTATTCCTGATCGCCCTGGTCCTTGTAATTTGCCAGATCGTCCAGTGTAGTACTGTCAAGCACCTCTTTAACCGCATCACGGATCCTGATCCAGAGATCCCTTTTGGCCGGTTCCTCATCATCTACCACTTCCACCGGACTTATCGGCCCTTCCAGTACGCGGATGATATCTCCTGCGGTTATTTCCTTCGGCTCCTTTGCCAGCATGTAGCCTCCGTATGCTCCACGGACACTCTTTACAAGCTGGGCATTCCGAAGCGGCGCAATGAGTTGTTCAAGATAATGCTCGGATAGTTTATGATCTTTTGCAATCGACTTTAATGAAATCGGCCCTTCGCCGTACTTCTTGGCAAGAGCCATCATGATTGTCAGGCCGTATCTGCCTTTAGTGGATATTTTCAACAGTGATCCCTCTTTCCATTCTTCGGTCCATCCAGCCCTGACAAAATGCCAGGCTCTTTCCTGTTACGTGCCCGATGGTCAGACTGAACAGGATCGTTCCAATAAATACCGGTCCCCCAAGGAACCAGCCGGCGCCAAGGACCGTCAGTTCCATCAGACCTCTTACCCGGGAAACAGTCATCCCTGTCCTTTCAGACACGGCGAGCATAAAACTGTCCCTCGGTCCCGCCCCGCAGCGCGGGCATATATAAATACCAATGCCGAATCCCATCATCAGAATTCCGGTAACAAGCATGGCGCTTTGTGGAGCGATCCCCGCAGGCGTACTGATAAGAAGCAGGTGAATATCAACAAACACTCCGACCAGGACCATATTTAAATAGGCGCCGGTCTGAGGCCATTCCTTCGTTAACATCGTAGCCGTAATGAGCATAAAAAATCCCATAATAATCGTCCATGTTCCAATCGTCAGGCCAAACTGCATGTTCAGGCCGATATGAAGAACGTCCCATGGAGACGCGCCAAGATCGGCACGGATAATCAGGGCAATACCAAGACTCATTACCAATAAGCCGAGAACGTAGACCGCCCACCGGAATAGTAGCTGTTCTCTCGGGTAAAATCTCGTCACGGGCAATCTCCTCTGCTGTGTGTTTTCAAACTATTATACCGGCATCCGGTGTGCATCTGCGTGCAATCTGCCATTATTATAGCACATAAATGTTCAGCAAATCTCATTCGTGATATGATCAGAGTGTTCTTCTGCACACACTCAGCCATTAGCATTTTAACGGGGAAACGGACATAATGCAATGGTTTGGTTTCAGCTATGCTGTATAGCCTGACTCAGACAAAAACTCAGCTTAAATAGATAAAAATTGACAAACTATAAAAAGGAGGATACCTTCTGTGGATTTATTTGATTATCCAAAAGACAAACGCCCGAAAGGACCTCTTGCCTCCCGTATGCGGCCGCGTACGATCGATGAAGTTGCCGGGCAGGAAGAGATCATTGGTGAAGGTACTCTTCTTCGCCGGGCAATCGAAGCCGACCGGCTGAGTGCCATGATTTTCCATGGGCCTCCCGGAACCGGGAAAACAACCCTTGCACAGGTCATTGCCAACACGACTTCCGCCCGTTTTGAACAATTGAATGCCGTCAGCGCCGGGATTAAGGATGTCCGTGAAATCGTTGAACGGGCAAAGGACCGTCTGAAATACGAGTCCGTAAAAACGATTCTTTTCATAGATGAGATTCACCGGTTCAACAAAGGGCAGCAGGACGCTCTTCTTCCCTTTGTCGAAGACGGAACTGTCATCCTGATCGGCGCAACAACAGAGAATCCCATGTTTGAGGTGAACCCTGCCCTCATCTCCCGCTCCCGATTATTCCGCCTCTCCTCCCTGGGTGACCGGGAAATTGGAAACGTAATTGACCGGGCGCTAAAAGATAAAGAACGGGGATTCGGCGAGTACGATATCAATCTGATAAAAGAAGCGAGAGATCATCTCGTTCACGTTGCAGACGGAGATGCCCGAACCGTTCTCAATGCCCTTGAACTGGCGGTTCTTACAACCGATCCTGATGAAAAGGGACGAATTGTCATTGATCTGGACGTTGCTGAAGCCTCAATTCAGAAACGAGTTGTCCACTACGACAAACAGGGAGACAACCATTACGACACCGTGTCTGCCTTCATTAAAAGTATCAGAGGCTCCGATCCGGATGCGGCTCTTTACTGGCTCGCAAAAATGATCTATGCCGGTGAAGATGCGAAGTTCATTGCCAGAAGACTTTATGTTCACGCTGCCGAAGATATTGGTCTGGCTGATCCAAACGCTCTGCTCATCGCACAGGCTGCAGCAAATGCCGTTGAATTTGTCGGTCTTCCAGAAGCCCGTATTCCGCTGGCAGAGGCTGCACTTTATCTTGCCACAGCACCTAAAAGCAACGCGGTCATCACCGGTATTGATGCTGCCCTGGCCGCAGTTGAAAAGGAAAAGAAAGGTGACGTCCCTGTGCACTTGCGGGACGCTCACTATAAAGGGGCCTCAAAACTCGGCCACGGGGAAGGGTACAAATACCCTCATCATTACGAGAATCACTACGTTCCCCAGCAGTATATGCCGGATCATCTGATGAAAAAATCGTTCTATTCACCTTCGGATAACGGCTATGAAAAAACGGTGCGCAAGCGGCTGGATTACTTTGAAGACCGGAAGAAAAAAGAGAAGTAGCCGGTATTAATAAGGCGTGGAAAAAGGATTACATTCATAATAAAGCAAAGGTGTCCCGGAAAATCCGGCGGCACCTTTTTTAGGATTTTTTTATTGGCGCCCCTGTTCTTTTAAGGTTCCTAAACTAGTGAAAACCTCTCAGGAACTGGATAAAGCTAGTATTTTTACGAAAGTCTGGTATATTTCCTGATCTTTGTGTCCATGTTAGGAGTAAGTTATCATTCTTAATCGAGAAAGGATCGTGTAAAGATGAAAGTAAGACAAGATGCCTGGTCGCAGGAAGATGATCTTCTGCTGGCCGAAACTGTGCTCAGACATATTCGTGAAGGAAGTACACAACTTAACGCTTTTGACGAGGTTGGAGATGCATTAAACCGGACCTCTGCTGCATGTGGTTTCCGCTGGAATGCGGTTGTCCGCAATAAATACGATGATGCAATCAAACTAGCAAAGAAGCACCGTAAGGAACGCAAGCGCCGTCAGGCTAATGAAGCGAGGCCCGCTTCCGCAAACCGCGTTCAGGCTCCAGTTCCTGCAGCGCCTGCCTATCATGAAGAGCCTGTTTTTGAAGCAGAACCTGTTTACCAGCCTGCTGTTTCCGAATCTGTGACGACCGAAGCTGCGGAAGAAATTGCTGTATCACCTTCTGTAACCTCGCCGTTAACAGCCCGCAGGCGCGAGCTCAACCTTACGGATGTAATCGAATTTCTTGAGCGTCTCGCACAGAACAACTATATGTCAGCCACAGCCAAAGTGGAAAATGATCGTCTGGTAAGGGAAAATGACAGGCTGAACCGCAGAGTTTCCGAACTCGAGGAGAAACTGAAGGAATTAGAACAGGAACATAAAGTAGTAGAAGAAGACTATCAGTCCATTATCCAGATTATGAACCGGGCACGGCGAATGGCGCTTCTCGAAGAGGAAGACAGCGAGGAACGTGCAGCACCTGCATTCAAAATGGACAAAAACGGTAATCTGGAGAAAATAGCAAAATAAATACAATCACGCTGCCTGTATTACGGCGGCGTGTTTTTATATGTTTTTATGCAGTCAAAGCCCAGTTATGAAAAACAACCGCCCGGCTGCAGTATTTCCGGCAGGTAACCGAGTTCAGCTCAGCCGCTTGCTGATTAGGAACGTATAATGTCATCAGCATCCTGCGTTAGGTCACGTAACCACTATCTTCTCCCGCAGAAAGCAAAGTCAGCAGCAGAACAGTGGAATCATGATTCGCTGTAAACATAAAAATCCCGCCTCCAAGTTGGAGACGGGCGATAAGGTTAGGTAAGTATTAAGGATCCCGGTAGTGCCGTTGCTTAATCCTCTTGCGTTGAACCTGCGCTGGCAGGTGGGTGCTCTGTCTTTCCCATCAAACTTCCTCCGGATGCTGTTGAGGCCTGTTCTCAGGACAAGAACGGTAGAGCTCCCTATGTTGATGTGTTGGCTCAAGCAATAGAGTCTTCACGAGCAATCTAGGATCCTTATGATTAAACCTTTAAAATAAGAGATTTAATCTTTGTCTTAGTATATGTGTACCCCTTTTTCTTATGAATAAACGTAATATTTAATTTTTTTATAAGTTTTTCTCTCTTTTCTTTTGTGACTCGGCTCCAAATCCACGGCCGGTGGCTGCTGAAGCAATGTGGGAAGCAAAATAAAACCCCGGGCAGAATCCCCGGGGTGATTATAGGCTGTTATTCGCCTTCTTCTGTTTTCTTTTTAGGAAGAACGTTCAGGTTCAATTCTTCCAATTGTGCACTGCTTACTTCTGAAGGTGCCTTTGTAAGCAGGCAGCTGGCGCTTGCTGTTTTCGGGAATGCAATGGTATCCCGCAGATTGCTTCGGCCGGCGAGAATCATGACAAGCCGGTCAAGACCGAGCGCAATTCCACCGTGCGGCGGTGTGCCGTACTCGAACGCATCGAGCAGGAATCCGAACTGGCTCTTTGCTTCTTCATCAGAGAAGCCGAGGGCCGAAAACATTTTTTCCTGCAGTTTACGCTCGTATATACGCTGAGATCCGCCTCCGAGTTCATATCCGTTCAGAACAAGGTCATATGCTTCTGCACGAACATTCTGCGGTTCGCTTTCAAGCTTTTCCTCGTCCTCAGCAACCGGGCGTGTAAATGGATGGTGCTCTGCTACGTAACGGTCTTCCTCTTCATCGTAGCCGAGAAGCGGGAATTCTGTTACCCACAGGAAGTTATATTTTGAATGGTCAATCAGATCGTGCTCACGGGCGAATTTCTGGCGAAGAGCACCAAGACTGTCCCAGGCTACACGAATTTTGTCTGCTACGAAGAAAAGAACATCTCCGGCTTCGGCTTCAAATGCTTCGATTACCGATGCTTTCTCCTCATCGCTGAAGAATTTGGCGATCGGACCTTTCAGTTCCTCGCCTTCTTCCACTTTCAGCCATGCCAGCCCTTTCGCACCGTAAACTTCCACAAAGGATCCGAGGCCATCCAGATCTTTACGGGAGTACTGGTCAGCAGCACCTTTGAGGCTGATCCCTTTGACGACACCGCCTTTTTCAACTGTTGAAGCAAACACCTTGAACCCGCTGTTTTTCACAATTCCGGACACATCTGTAAGCTCCATGCCGTAGCGAGTGTCCGGCTTATCGGATCCGTACCGGTTCATGGCTTCGTCATAAGTCAGGCGCGCAAACGGTTTTTCCACTTTGGCCCCTTTTACTTTTTCAACGAGCTTTGTCATCATATCTTCCATCATGGTAAGAAGGTCTTCTTTTTCCATGAAGCTCGCTTCGATATCCACCTGAGTGAACTCCGGCTGGCGGTCAGCACGGAGATCTTCGTCACGGAAGCAGCGTGCTACCTGATAGTACCGCTCAAATCCTGAAACCATTAATAGCTGTTTGAACAGTTGCGGGGACTGAGGAAGAGCATAAAATTGACCGTGGTGTACACGGGACGGGACGAGGTAATCTCTTGCCCCTTCCGGCGTACTTTTCGTCAGCATCGGTGTTTCAATCTCCATAAACGTCTCTTCATCGAGGTAGTCCCGGATGAACTTCGTTGTTTTATGACGGAGATCCATGGTTTCCTGCATCTTAGGACGGCGCAGGTCAAGGTAACGGTACTTCAGGCGCACGTCCTCTGAAACGTCCACAGTGTCCTCAATTACAAACGGCAGACCTTTGGCAGCATTCAGTATTTTAACATCGTCTACCATGACCTCTACTTTTCCGGTTTCGATCTTGTCGTTCACGTTCTGGGCGTCCCGCTCAAGAACTTCTCCTTCAACTTCGATCACGTATTCGTTTCTTACCTTCTCGCCAGCCTGAAATGTTTCCGGTTCTTTCTCGCCGTTGAACACGATTTGGACGAAACCGGAGCGATCACGAAGATCAACGAAGATCACCTGTCCGAGATCCCGGCGTTTTTTCACCCACCCCTTCAGACGGACGCGCTGTCCAATCAGTCCTTCCAATACTTCACCGCATTTATGTGTACGTGCTGTCATGGTTTATGCTCCTCTCTCTGCTTTCAGCTTTTCAATTGCCTGTTCGACCGGAATGTTCTCCTGCCCGCCTGTTTCAAGGTTCTTTAATACCACAGTTCCGTTCTCCAGTTCATCGTCACCGAGGACGAGAGTAAAGGTGGCGTTCTGACGGTCAGCTGCCTTGAACTGGGCTTTCATTTTCTTGTTCATGTAATCACCGTCAACGGTGATGCCTTCTCCGCGCAGCCTGTGAAGAAGAGCCGGTGCGTGTGACTTTGCCACCTCACCCATTGTGATCAGGTAAGCATCAAGGCTCTCTTCAACCGGAAGAGCAATACCCTGCGTTTCGAGAGCCATAAGCAGACGCTCGAGGCTTAACGCAAAACCAATTCCCGGTGTTTCCGGCCCGCCGAGGTCTTCAACAAGACCGTTGTAGCGGCCGCCGCCCATGAGTGTGGTGATGGCACCAAAGCCCTCTCCCTCAAGCATTATTTCAAAGGCTGTACTGTTATAGTAATCCAGTCCTCTAACGAGTCCGGAATCGATTGTAAAAGGAATCTTCATCGCTTCAAGATATTGCTGGACGTTTGAAAAATAAGCTGCCGATTCCTCGCTCAGGTAATCAAGAATGGAAGGTGCCGATGCCATCAGTTCGTGGTCACGGTCCTTTTTACAGTCAAGGATTCTGAGCGGATTGCTTTCAAGACGCTGCTGGCAGTCGGTGCAGAATTCAGTGATTCTTGGCTTGAAGTGGTTCACAAGAGCCGTTCGGTGAGCGTCACGGCTGTCCTTGTCACCAAGGCTGTTTATGACCAGTTTCAATCCCTTAAGGCCGAGTTCCTGATAAAAGTTCATGGCAAGCGCAATAACTTCGGCGTCGATTGCCGGGTCGTCACTCCCCATCGCCTCCACCCCGAACTGAACAAACTGCCGCATCCGGCCGGACTGAGGGCGTTCATAGCGGAACATCGGCCCTATGTAGTAGAGTTTCACCGGCTGGTCTGCCCATCCGTGCATTTTATTTTCCGCGTAGGAGCGGGCTACAGAAGCAGTTCCTTCAGGGCGAAGAGTCAGGCTTCTTCCGCCCCGGTCCTCAAAGGTATACATTTCTTTCTGTACAATATCGGTCGTGTCGCCTACACCGCGGGCAAAAAGCTCGGTCTGTTCAAACATCGGTGTACGGATTTCCTTATAGTTGTATCTGCGGCAAAGGTCGTGTGCTTTTGCCTCTACGATCCGCCAAAGTGCTGACGTTTCCGGCAGAATGTCCTGTGTTCCGCGGGGAATTTTAAATTTCATTCCATTTCCTCCTTTTGAGGTGCCTGGCACCTGTCTGTTTTTCTCGTTCAGTAATCACATGCAGAGGCAGGTCCTTCTGAAAACACAAAAAACTCCCGCCCCTGTAAACATGTACAGGGACGAGAGTTATCTCCCGTGGTACCACCCTAGTTGATCGTGCGTGCTCAAAAAAGCATGCGCAGAATCCGCTCAATTAATAACGCCATTTAATAGCGGTTCTTTCTAATGGGTTCGCCGCCTTCTGCGGGGCAGTGCGATCCGTTCAAAAAAACACCTACAGAGTGTTCATTCATCGAGGGCTTTGGAGGGTGCTTGCAGCCTGCGGCACCTTCTCTCTGGACAAAGGGAGTCCCGACTACTGTGCTCTGTCATCGGTTTTTACGTATTTCATTAATTAGGATGAATCTATCATACGAATAGACAGAGGCGATGTCAAGAACATGTTTGAAACTAATTCCGCCCCATCTTTTTCTTCAGCGTTTTTACATCGTGGAGAGACAGACCGAATTCACTGGCAAGTTCAAAATTTGTCCGTGTATCCTCCTGTACGGAAAAACGGTGTAGATCCACGTTCATGAACTGTCCTGACTGCCTCGTTTTATCATTCTGGGAATGTCCGCTTCGCATATCGCTCGCCCTTTCTCTGTCAACCTTTCTCATAGGTTACCCAGATACGGGGCGTTTTAGACGGGCGGAGACACGATCGTTACAGGAACATAACACATTGTCTTTGCTTCCCGCGTTCCTCCTATTGCTGAAAAAACTATTTTGTGTTATTCCTTACTGTCCACAATCAGGGTGACCGGCCCGTCATTGGTAAACTCCACATCCATCATAGCGCCGAAACGGCCGGTTTCCACCTGGAGACCGTTATCCCGAAGCCGTTCGTTAAATTTCTCATACAGTCTGTTTGCTTCGTCAGGTTTAGCAGCGTTCATAAAATTCGGCCGTCTCCCCTTCCGGCAATCTCCGTAAAGTGTAAACTGGGAGACTGAAAGAACCTGGCCTTCTTCATCGAGTACGCTGTGGTTCATTTTACCGTTGTCATCTTCAAAAATGCGGAGATGGGTCACCTTGTCTGCGCAGAAACGTACGTCTTCTTCCGAGTCGTCGTGGGTTACGCCTACTAAGACCATGAGACCCCGGTCAATATGACCGGAAATTTCGCCATCTGCAATAACCCGGCCAGCTTTCGATCTCTGTACAACAACTTTCATAACCAGCTCACCCTTTCTGAACAAAACCGGCCGGACTCTGAAAAAAAAGAGCCCAGCCGAAGTTATAAATCAGCATTTTAAATAAGCTCTCTTCGCAAAGATTGTTGTTATATTACGCTGCAGGCGGACGCTTTCCGCGGGCATCACTTCAGCCTCCTCGGGATAAACACCCTGCGGGGTCTTCAACTGATGCTATTCTCGCAGGAGTCATCGCCTTCCGCTTCATATTAAACTATCCGAATAGAGTTGTTAAATAACAGCCTTCTTTAATGCATAATCCGGCGGACTGCATAGATGTCCGGGATCTGTTTGATCCGCTCGACTACTTTATGCAGATGGGAAATATTCTGAATCGAGATGGTCATATCAATCGTCGCCATCTTATTTTTATCAGATTTGCCGGAAACGGCGTTAATATTCGTTTTTGTTTCCGCCACCGCCTGAAGCACTTCGTTCAGAAGTCCTCTCCGGTCAAACCCTGAAATTTCGATGTCCACGTTATAGTTTTTCGACTTTTGCAGATCCCCTTCCCATTCAACTGGAAGAAGCCGGGTCTGCGCTTCGTTATTGTCTACGTTTGGACAGTCGCTCCGGTGAATACTCACACCGCGCCCTTTAGTAATATAGCCGACAATATCATCACCAGGGACCGGGTTGCAGCAGCGGCTCAGCCGGATGAGGAGGTTGTCAATACCCTTCACCCTTACACCAACACTGCCTTTCTTCGGTGTACCGTAGGACTTCAGATCCTCGACAGCTTCTGTGATCGTCTGCTGATCCAAATCATCTTCCTGCTGTTTTCGGATGTTATCTGTCAGACGGGTTACAATCTGGGCAGCCGTGATGCCGTTATAGCCCACTGCTGCATACATATCTTCCTCGGACGTGAAATTAAACTTGTTGGCCACCCGGTTTAAGTTCTCATCTGTAAGAACTTCTTTTTGATCATAGCCTTTACGCTCGATTTCCCGTTCCACCATGTCGCGGCCTTTGTCCACATTCTCTTCACGCCGTTCTTTTTTAAACCACTGACGGATTTTATTCTTCGCATGTGAACTTTGTGTGAGCTTGAGCCAGTCCTGACTCGGTCCGTAAGAATGCTTGGACGTAAGAATATCTACAATATCTCCGGTTTTCAGCTCGTGATCGAGCGGCACCATTTTACCATTCACTTTTGCCCCGATGCAGCGGTTTCCCACTTCCGTATGAATACGGTACGCAAAATCAAGGGGAACCGACCCCTTAGGCAGCTCAATGACATCGCCTTTTGGGGTGAACACGAACACCATATCGGAAAACAGATCAATTTTAAGAGACTCCATAAATTCCTGGGCATCATTCGTGTCGTTCTGCCATTCAATGATTTCCCGGAACCAGGAAAGCTTTGTTTCCAGGCTCTCACTGTCGTCGACGGTTTTCTGTTCTTTATAAGCCCAGTGGGCAGCAACTCCGTATTCCGCAACCTTATGCATGTCCTCAGAACGGATCTGTACTTCGAGTGGATCGCCTTTAGGCCCAATCACGGTCGTATGGAGAGACTGGTACATATTGGCTTTTGGCATAGCAATATAATCTTTAAACCGGCCCGGCATCGGCTTCCAGTGCGTATGAATAATGCCAAGAACGGCGTAGCAGTCTTTAATGTTTTTCACTACGATTCTTACAGCAAGCAGGTCATAAATTTCGTTAAACTGTTTGTTCTGAAGCGCCATTTTCCGATAAATGCTGTAAATATGCTTCGCACGGCCGTGAATTTCGGCTTCCACGTTGACGCTTCCCAGTCGTTCGAGAATCTTTGATTTCACTTCATCCACATAAGACTCCCGCTCGGCCCGTTTCTTTTTCATCAGGTTGACGATTCGGTAGTACTGCTGCGGATTCAGGTAACGAAGCGCTGTGTCTTCAAGTTCCCATTTAATTGCGGAAATCCCGAGACGGTGGGCAAGCGGCGCAAAAATCTCCAGTGTTTCATTTGCAATTCTCCGCTGCTTTTCAGGAGGAAGGTGCTTCAAAGTCCGCATGTTGTGAAGGCGGTCTGCCAGTTTAATCAGAATGACACGGATATCTTTGGCCATCGCCACAAACATTTTACGGTGATTTTCGGCCTGCTGTTCTTCCTTGGATTTGTATTTAATTTTTCCCAGCTTCGTGACTCCATCGACAAGCATGGCGACTTCTTCATCGAATTCGGCGGCGATTTCTTCGAGCGGTACGTCCGTATCTTCCACTACATCATGAAGAAAAGCCGCTGCGATCGTTTTCGGATCCATCCCGAGTTCGGCAAGAATGCCCGCTACCTGCACTGGGTGTGCAATGTAAGGTTCTCCGGATTTACGGAACTGATTGGAGTGGGCTCGCTCGGCCAGTTCATACGCCCTGCGCAGATAATCGACGTCCTGCTCTCCCAGGTATTCACTTGCTTTCTGAAGAACTTGTTCACTTGTCATGAAATCACCTTAGATCCAAAGATTTCGGTTCATTGAGACTCTGTCAGATGAGCTGGCAGAACACCTGTCAGCCTTGCACCTGACACAGCCTCAGGAAACGAGAATTTTGTCGAATACACATTGAAAGAAAACCCGGCGAAAGCCGAGCCCCTAAGTTATGCACACGATTGCCTCTGTTCTTATCTATGCTGGAATTTGAGCAAATGATAAGTTGACATTATCTTAACATAACCTTTAAAGAAGTGTCATTTTATTTTTGTAAAGTTCACCATGGCCCAGCCCCTTAGGATATGAGGAGCCCTCTCTTCACCGGCTCGGGGTGCATACGGATAAATGAAAGGAGTGCTTCCTGAGCACTCCTTCCTGCTGCATTTTCCTAGTATGTAACTAGTGAGAATACATCATAATTTTTAAGCTTATCACGGCCGTCCAGGTACGTAAGCTCAATCATAAACACGATTCCTGCTACTACGCCGCCCAGTTCTTCAACCATTTTAATGGTTGCTTCAATCGTCCCGCCTGTGGCAAGAAGATCGTCTGTAATCAGCACTTTCTGGCCTGGTTTGATTGCGTCCTTATGAATATTCAGGCTGTCTTTTCCGTACTCAAGCCCGTAGTCCACTTCGAGCACTTCCCGCGGAAGCTTGCCTGCTTTACGCACCGGTACAAACCCGATTCCGAGAGAGTAGGCAATCGGACAGCCGACAACAAATCCCCGTGCTTCCGGCCCCACTACGACATCAATGTCTTTTTCCTTGGCAAAGTCGGCCATTTCATCGACAGCTTTTTTGTACGCTTCTCCGTTTTCCATCAGCGTAGTAATATCCTTAAACCGGATTCCCTCTTTCGGGAAATCGGAAACAACCGTAATATAATCTTTAAAATCCATGTCAATATCCTCCTGTAATCATCTCGCTAATAAAGTATGCTGTTAACTTCCGCTCATTGCGCTCCCTTTCCGCGGGCGGTTCGGGAGCCTACTCGGCGCAGCACGCCTCCGGGGTCTTAGGATAACGGTTTCGGTGCGGCTGCAGCCTTTATATTCCGGCACTTGCCTGTTTGGCCTCCGCTTTTTCAAACAAGGGGGTAAACCATTGTTTAAGAGCACGGTAGGACGAGTAGACGAGCTGGTTTTCCAATTCACTCTGCTTTACTTTGTTCTGGTATAAAGCAGACTCGTGAAGCGCTTTTTTTGACGGTTTGTCCTGAAGCGTCACAAACCCATTGTTTATTGTAACAAAATCCAATTCAAAAAACACCTCGCTCATGAAATCGACGGTATCTTTTGTCCACCCTTTATACTTTGCCAGGTCCTTTGCCTGTTTCTCAAGATTAAAGGTTTTTCTTTTTGTCAGAAAAGCATAGAACCATTTGAAGTGATCGCGGTTGGGAAGGGTCTGAAAATACGTATCATCCTTCTGTGTAAATACCGCATAGACCCTGCTCGGTACAGAGCCGTCAAACAGGCCGGAAATAGCAGACTCTGATGGCGGCACGTCTCCAAGAATAACACATGCACCGTCCAGCCCTGCGTATTCTCCTGATGCCTCGACGATCTCAGTTCCTGCTTCTGCCAGAGCAGGAGGCGTTTCTGTTTCCGGCCGGAATTTCACAAAAACGAGTCTTTCTTCTTCATTTTGTTCAATAATCGAGTGCCATTTTACGTATTTTCCTCTGTAATCAAACAGCTGCCAATCTTCCACCTTGAGATCATCTATGATGAGCTGCGGCTTCACATGGCCGTTCCATTCGTTAATGGACACATCACCAATGACGGCGACTCGATCGAGAGGGGTAAGCTGATCATACATGTCTCCAATTCGAAAGCCGATCCCGTCCAGTTTCGCTCCGTCCTGCTCAAACGTGAGCTTCAGATGATCTTTATTTGAGCCGATCTTTTTGTACTGGCCGATCCCGGTCTCCGGTATCAGAACTTTCGGTGACGGGTGCCCCACTCCGAACGGAGCGAGCCGTTTCAGGTCCGTAATCGCTTCTACCGTAATTTCACCCACTGCAGCGGTGAGGTCAATCTTCTTTGAGGGAATCAGCTGATCAGATGTCAGCACCTCGTCTGCCTGCTGGCCAAGCTTTGCACGCAGCAGATCAATGTCCTCAATCTTCATCGTAAGACCCGCCGCCATCGGATGACCTCCGAAGTGGGGCAGCCATTGCCGGCACTTTGACAGATTTCTGAACATGTCAAAGCCTTCAATACTTCGTGCAGATCCTTTAGCCAGACCCGTTTCCGAATCGAGACTCAGGACGATCGTCGGACGGTAGTATTTCTCCACTAGTCTGGAAGCAACGATCCCAATGACGCCAGCGTTCCAGCCTTCCTGGCCGACAATAATGACAGAATCTGCTCCGTCGCGCTCAACCTGGGCTGCCGCTTCTTTGGTCATATCATTTACGATCTTCTGCCGTTCCTTGTTTAAGCCGTCCACCTGCTGGGCAATTTCCTCCCCTTCAGCCGGATCCTGCGTTATGAGGAGCGCTACTGCCGGATCTGCCGAATCCAGCCGGCCGGCAGCATTCAGACGCGGTCCGAGTGCAAAGCCTACATGTTCCTCGGTCACTTCCTCAGTATCAACACCGGACAGATTCATGAGTGAACGGAGTCCCGGACGGTTCGTTCCTGCAATAGCTGTTAGCCCCCGCTGCACCAGATAGCGGTTTTCTTCTTTAAGAGGTACAAGGTCAGCAACAGTACCGAGTGTAAAAAGATCAAGAAATTCTTCGGGGAACCTACCGAGAAGGGCCTGAGCTGTTTTAAAAGCCACTCCAACACCGGCAAGATCCTTAAATGGATACGGGCAATCTACCTGTTTATGATTAATTACCGCATAGGCATCCGGAATTTCAGGCGGTGGCTCATGGTGGTCAGTTATAACCAGGTCGATGCCCAGTTCTTTTGCCACTTCGGCTTCGTGAACAGCCGATATCCCTGTATCGACGGTGACAATCAAGCTTACTCCTTCTTCTTTTGCCTGCCGGAATGCCTTTTCGTTCGGACCGTATCCTTCTGTAAACCGGTTAGGTACATAAAAGCCCGAGTCTGCACCGAGCTTTTGAAGGGTCTGAAACATCACACTCGTACTCGTAACTCCGTCCGCATCGTAATCGCCGAACACGAGAATGCGCTCTCCTTCGGCAATTGCATGTTTAATCCGGTCCGTCCCTTGTTTCATTCCCTTAAAAAGGAAAGGGTCATGAAGAATGGATTCGTCCATATATATAAAGTCTTTTACTTGTTCTGGATCTGTAAATCCCCGCTGGACAAGCAGTCTTGCCGCAAGAACCGATAAGCCTGTTTCCGAGGCGATCGATGCTGCCAGCTGTTCATCTGCAGTTTCAATTTTCCATCTCGTTTTTGATTTCAGCATAAAAACACCCCTGACCCATTTATTATACTAGAGGGGCCAAGGGGTGACAACGCACTCCGGACTATTGTTTTTTATTTGTCACTTCAGGCTCCGGCGTCTCCTCGGCAGAGCTTCTACCGCTCCGTTCTTTAACCCGTGACCGCTTGGCAGGGTCAGGCTGGAGACTGGCATTTTCCTGTTCGAGCTTTCTGATCTGCTTTTGGAGGCTGTATATTTTATAAATCCCTACTCCCCCCACTATCATTCCGCCCATCAGGACAGATCCGATAATGACGAGCACAAGAGGCCAATCACTCTGGCCGACAAGGTAGTTCACTTCCACCGGGTCCACATTAATGACGGCAAAAATCGAAATCAGAAGTGCTACAATAATACCGGTAATCAGGCCCCATTGTCCCCTCATTCCAATCAACTCCTCTTCCATTTAGGTTGTGGTAAAGCAAGCATTTGTTTGACACTTCCTCTGCCACTTTTTCCGCTTAAGTGCCGCACTTTCGCTTCAGCTTTAACCAAGTCTCTTATTTGTCCTCCGAGTAGGGATTGATATGCACTCGTACGTCCTGTACGTATTCATCCTCCATCAGACGGTCCTTCACTCTTTTACCTATTCTATGCCCATCCTCCACTGTGATGCCCGGATCAACCGCAACCTTAATATCCACAATTACGTAATGACCATGTTCCCGTGCAAGGAGTTCATTGATCGCAAGAACCCCATCCACTTTTTCTGCTTCCTCAAGCATGGCTTCCGTGTCTTCCTCATGAAGGACGTGGTCCATCGCATTATGAATGGCCTCGCTGCCAAGCTTCCAGGCCATTTTACCGATAAGGATTGCAACAAAGAATCCGGCTGCCGGGTCAGCATAAACAAGCCAGTCAATACCGATATTGCCCCCAAAAATGGAGGCACCGATGCCGATTAAGGCTGCAACGGAAGAGAACACATCAGAACGGTGATGCCACGCATCTGTTATCAACGCATCGCTTCTGTATTTTTTACCCAAATGTATCTTATATCGAAACATCAGTTCTTTTACAATGATGGAAAATATGATGGCGTAAATAGCCGCCATACCTGGTACGGCGATCGGTTCAAAGAGCGCTTTTACGGCATTGATCGCAATTTCCAGACCTACAAAAAAGAGAAGAACCGCGACAATAATGGCCGTAATCGTTTCAGCTTTTCCGTGACCGTAGGGATGATCTTCATCAGGTGGCATTTTCGCTGCCCGCACACCAACCAGAACAGCTACAGAGCCGACAACATCGGAGGCCGAATGAACCGCATCGGCCACGAGCGCCCGGCTGTTGGCCATGATACCGGTCACGGCTTTTACCGCCGCTAGAATGATGTTGCCGATAATTCCAACCCAGGCGCCAAACCTGACCTTTTTATATCTGATATCCTGATCTGATTGAGTCACACCTGCTCGCTCCTTTTATGTATGGTGTTTTATCAGTTTACACGAAATGCGCTGGAAAAGAATCGGACGATTGATGATGGTTTGCTTTTAAATCAGATAATCCCGGCTGTGCATCGGAAGTTTTGAACGATTCACCTGCTGTCACTCTTATCCTTCACTCCAACACCGCAACTCATGCAGAAGACCCGCAGGCAGCTGCTGCCTTGCGGGTCTTTGAATCTGTTTTTATGCTTCACTTTCCTGAACATCCTGGGATTTAAATTTCGCACGCTTCAGCTGGCGCGCCTTTAAAACAGCCCAGAGCTGAGCAGCGATAAACAGCGAGGAATAGGTTCCGGCAACAAGCCCCACCACGAGAGCGAGGGAGAACGTCCGGATGGCTTCCCCTCCAAAGATGAGGAGGGCACCGGCGGCAAAGACAACTGTCAGCACGGTGTTAATGGACCGGGCAAGTGTCTGTATCAGACTCTTATTTACGACACGGGAAACATCTTCAAATGTCTTCACGCGTTCTTCAAGCTTCATGTTCTCGCGGATCCGGTCAAAGGTAACGATTGTATCGTTGATCGAGTAACCGATAATCGTAAGTACCGCTGCAATGAACGGGATGTTGACCTCCCACTGAATAATACTGAACACGGCAAGAATAAAGAGTGCGTCATGAAAAAGAGCCACGATTGCCGCAAGACCATACATAAACTGAAAGCGGATCGAAACATAGATGATAATTCCGACACATGCAATCAGGACACTGATCAGCGCGTTCATCGCCAGCTCCTCACCGACGATCGGTGTGACACTGCTCACTGTCGGCACACTTCCGTACAGCTCTTCAAAATGCCTTTGTGCTTCAAGCGTTTCCTCCTGAGAGAGCACGCCGATAAACACCGCACGTCCAACGTCATTTTCGTCCCCGGCAAGGGTAATATCGTCAGGTTCAAGACCGATTGAGGCAAATTCCTCAGCAATTTCCGCTTCCGTTACCGTTTCATCTGCAAGCACATCCATCGTCGTTCCGCTGCTGAAGTCGATCCCCAAATTCAGCCCGATGGTGGAGAGGAGTATGATCCCTACTGAAATCAGCACTGCTGAAAAGGTGAAAAACTTCTTACGGTGCTTTACAAAATCCAGCTTCGTTGTTTCATGATTAAAGTTCACTGATTTCACTCTCCTTTACACCAAACAGCTTCGGTTTCTTGTTCAGAATCCGGCTGTTTACCCACAGGCCAAGCAGCAGTCTTGAGCCGAAGACGGCTGTGATGAAGCTTACGAGAATACTTGTAATCAGCATTATCGCGAAGCCCTGCACAGCACTTGTGCCGTAATAGAAAAGCACCCCGGCAGCAAGAATGGTCGTAATGTTGGCATCCAGAATTGTTGAGAGTGATCGGCGGCTTCCCGCTTTGAAGGCACTCATGGACGATTTGCCGCTTCTGAGCTCGTCTTTAATCCGTTCGTAGGTAATGATGTTCGCATCCACAGCCATACCTACACCGAGAATAAGGGCTGCAATCCCCGGCAGGGTAAGTACAGCGTTCATCCAGTTAAACACCACTAGTACAAAATAAATGTACACGCTTAGTGTAATGACCGCGATCATTCCCATAAAGCGATAGTAAAGCAGCATGTAGGCAAAAATCAGGGCAATCCCGATAAAGCCGGCGGTAATTGCAAGATCCATCGCACGCTCACCGAGTGACGCCCCAACAGAGTTGGAGTAGATTTCATCCAGTTGAACAGGCAGGGCTCCCGCGTTCAAAATTCCCGCAAGATGCTGGGTTTCCTCGACGGTAAACGTCTGGCTTTCAATCATTATGTCTGTTGTATTCAGCACACGCGTTACAGAAGGTGCGGAAACAATCTTTGAATCCTCTTTATTGATTTCTTCTGCGAAAGAATCGTCTTCATCGTAATCAAGCCAGATCGCCATCCGGTTATCCGGCGGGTCGTACTCCATCACATGCCTTGACACTTCAGCCATCTGATTTGCATCACGAAGCGTAATGCTTACAATCGGACGGTTTGTTTCTCCGTGGAAATTGGACCGGGCGCCGCCTTCCACAAAGTCCGATCCATCAAGAAGCAGATTGTCTTCCACATCTCTCAGGCTCAGACGCGCTTCAGTTGACAGGAGTTCCCGGGCGGACTGCTGATCCGTCACCCCTGCAAGCTGCACGCGTACCCTGTCTTCCCCTTCAATCGTCACGTTCGGTTCAGACACACCAAGGACGTCAATTCTCGCATTGATCGCTGCCACCGTATCTGTCAGGAGTTCCCTGTCAACTTCCTGATCTTCACCCACCGGTGTAACTTCATACAGGACTTCAAAACCGCCCTGCAGATCGAGTCCAAGACGGATATCATCCGCATGGTCCGTCACGTTTGTGGCAATCAGTCCGGCAAAGAAAGCGACGAGTACAAAAAACACCGCGATCCGCCATTTCTGGACGCCTCTTTTTTTCTTTTTCATGACCCCACATCCTCCTTATGTTGCCAAGCCGCTACTGTGTTTTCGGTAACTTTACCCAATATTCCCATTATAGCGAGTTCAAAAAAAACATGTCAATCGGTGTCAGCGTTTTGTCAGTTCGTCCAGATCCATTTCATCAAGGCTGACCTGCTCCTCTTGATCTCTGCCGAAGTAATCCGGCGCTTTGTAAGCTTCCATCGTCAGAAAATTCATGTACTCCGAGGATTTAAGGCTCATCACGTCACCAAGCAGCCTGTGGATCCGGAACGGCTCTTCCAGGTCACCACGTTTAATGTCTTTTTGCCATTTTACCGTAGCGCACTGCCACACATCTTCAACCGTCACCTTTTCATAGCCGAACATCTGCCATTCCTCTGCTTTACTCTCGAGTGCCGGCATCAGTTCCTCTTTCCAGCTGTCAAAATTTGCACGATTCATGAACCTCTCTCCTCTCCATTGTTATCCGAAGAATCCGTAAGTAAACAATGTAACGCCCACTCCTGCAATAAGAACGCCAAAGCCGATCGCCATAAACGCAAGGCGGGTCGGGATAAAGAACAGGATCGCTGCGAGTGAGGCCGAGTAAGCCCCGGTCGTCGGCAATGGTACCGCCGTAAACAAAATAAGGCCGAGGGCCCCGTATTTCTCTACTTTTTCGCTCTTATTCATCGTCCGTTTATATAGCCAGTCATAAAAACGTTTATAAATGGCAAACCGCATCATAAACTGACTGATCGGTCTGAACAGAATTAAGATTGGCAGAATCGGCAGCAGATTTCCGATCATTCCGTAAATCATTGCCTCATACCAGGTAAGTCCCAGAATAAGTGCCATAGGAATGCCGCCCCGCAGCTCAAGAATAGGCATCGCCGATACGAGCACGACGAGGAGTTCCGGGGGTAAAAATGAAAAGTTCTCTAGAAAAAATTCCTGTAGTGTTTCCTTCAACGCCTGTCGCTCCTTTATGTATCACGATCATTTCGCCGGACTATAGGACAACTTGTCATGTCCGGCCCCCCATTCAGCATATACATCTTTAAGGAAAAAATCTATAACTGACCGAAAAAAAGCTGTAAAAATTGCCTGTCTTTTCTTCTCTCAGACAGGTGGCGTCAGTATAAAGTCATTTAAAAAGGCAGGGGCTGCTATGACGAAACAATCGTTTCTAAAAGGTGCGTTCATTCTGATCATTGCCGGGCTCATTACCCGGATTCTGGGATTTATCAATAAGATCGTTGTAGCAAGGATTATGGGGGCTGAAGGTGTCGGTCTGTATATGATGGCGGTTCCGACACTGCTTTTGGTGATTACCCTTACCCAGCTCGGTCTTCCTGTGGCCATTTCAAAACTTGTTGCCGAGGCCGATGCATCAGGGGACCGGGCCAGAATCAAACGAATACTTGTTGTCTCCATAAGCGTGACTGCTGTTCTGAGCGTTATTTTTACCACTGTCATGATATTAGGTGCCCCACTTATTTCAAGAACACTTCTGACAGACGCCCGTGCCTTTTATCCGCTCGTTGCCATTGCCCCGATTGTGCCGATTGTGGCCCTGTCATCTGTGCTGAGAGGCTACTTCCAGGGCCTTCAGAACATGAAGCCCACGGCCTACTCACAGGTAATTGAGCAGGTTGTAAGAATTACACTCGTTGCGGCCTTTACGACAGCACTACTGCCCTACGGGATTGAGTACGCTGCAGCCGGTGCGATGATCAGTGTGGTCATCGGGGAATTTGCGTCGCTTATGTACATGATTTATCAGTTCAAGCGCCGAAAGAAGTTCAGAATCCGCCGGCAGTTTTTCGAGCATGTGAAGGAAGGGCGCAAAACCTTTAATAATTTGATGGCCATTGCCCTTCCAACGACCGGGAGCAGGCTGATCGGCAGTGTGAGCTTCTTTTTCGAGCCGATCGTGGTTGCACAGAGTCTTGCCATTGCAGGTGTAGCCACAGTTGCTGCCACAACTCAGTACGGGGAACTGGCCGGATTTGTGATTCCCCTTCTTCTCCTGCCGACGTTTATCACTTACTCTCTGAGTGTTTCTCTTGTGCCGGCAATCAGTGAAGCAGCTTCTCAAAAACAGTACGGCATCATTCACCATCGGCTCGGTCAGGCACTGCGTCTCGCCCTGGTATCCGGCGCAGGTTCGGCAGTTCTTCTATACATGTTCGCTGAACCGATCATGACACTCATGTACGGCGCGCCGGAAGTGGCCGTCTATGTTGTGATTATGGCTCCTTTCAGTATCTTTCTTTACTTTCAGGGACCGCTCCAGGCTGCCCTGCAGGCCCTTGATCTTGCAAAAGCAGCGATGGTTAACAGCCTTGTCGGCGCGGTTGTAAAAATAGCCGCCATTTTTGTTCTCGCCTCCAGACCTGAGCTTGGCATTATGGGAGCAGCCCTGGCCATTGTGACCGGTTTTATTCTCGTGACCCTTCTTCACTTTGCCACACTTGTGAAAACGATCAGTTTCACGATTGATGTCAAGGAGTTTATCAAAGTGGTCGGAGCGATCGTCCTTGCTGGTGCCGCGGCCTGGTACGGACTCAAATATGTGGCCTTTTCTTCTGTACTTGTCTGGGATACGATTGCACAGATTACACTCACACTGATCGTTTATACAGCCGCCCTCTTTGCTCTCGGACTCATCAAAAGAGAAGAGGCACGCCGCCTCCCGGTTATCGGAAAGTATTTTTAAGAAGATAAGCAGAGAACGCTGAGCAATAAGCTCAGCGTTCCTGTTTTTCATCAATATAAAATTGATTCTCACCTGTCATCATGCAGTACGAAATCTTCTTAATATCCCTGTAGCCGAGCTTTCTAAGCTGCTGGCGAAGCCATAAAGGCGTCCGGTTCATTTTTTCCAGGTGCTGGTTCTGGACCTTCCCATCAAGCACGAGAGGCAGAGGGAGACAGGCCTGATGATCATTACTTTCAGCTTCTTCTTTCATCCTTTTGATGACAGATAAATCCCCTGACGACTCCAGAATTGCAAACTCCACATCTGCCGGTGTTTCCACGTTTTTCTGCCTTAGCTGGATAATCAGATCATCATAATTATAGCGCTTCTTCCTCATTTCCTGTTCATCAATTTTTTCTCTACCGGACGATTTCCCATCAATAAATGTTCTGAGACGGTCACTTTTCAGCGACACAAAAGCAAGCGTAATTTGAATGAGCATCAGCACGACCATGGGAAGAATCTGTTCAGCCATTGGCACCGAAGCGTTTGCAATTGACAGGACGGCCAGCTCGGCGATCATAATCGAAACGACGAAATCCACAATCGATAACTGGCCGATTTCCCTTTTTCCCATCATCCGCAGAACAATGAGAATCACAAAGTAAATGACGATCGTCCTGGCTGCGACTGTTCCAAGTTCCACCTCATTCACTCCCTTTTCCGCGAACCCGTTTTTCCTAGTGTTGCCTGGAGAGAAGCAATCTCCCGTTGTAATAGTTGGAAACGGTGCCGGCAGCAATCAAAAAAAAGACCGCCTCCGGAAAATAGAGGCGGTCATGATCTACATATGGATGAGATACCTGAAGTAGATATAGAAACTCGAGATTACAAATGAAATGATGGCTGCAGGTCCGCCGATCTTTAAGAAGTCCACATAGCTGAACGGCTGCTTTGCCTTTACAGCCATACCGGCCACAATCACGTTTGAGCTTGCCCCGATCAATGTACCGTTGCCGCCGAGGCAGGCCCCTAGAGCGAGTGCCCACCAGAGTGGATCAAGGTTCGTCATCCCAAGTTCCTGAAACTCCAGAATGACCGGAATCATCGCTGCTACAAAAGGAATATTATCCACAAACCCTGAAAGCACACCAGATACCCAGAGAATAAGCATCGCTGTTTTCGGCAGATCTCCTTCTGTGTAGGCAAAAATACTGACCGCGATCTGATCGATAATGCCAACTTCCTTAAGACCTCCCACAAGCATAAACAGCCCAACAAAGAAAAAGAGGGTTACCCACTCGATCGCCTGAAAGACCTCTTCGGTCTGCTGTTCTTCGTGGGTCAAAAACATGAGAAGCAGTGCCCCTGCCATGGCAATACTCGTCAGCTCCACGTGAAGCAGTGGCTGAAGGAGAAAACCTGCCGTTGTAAGCGCTAGGACAAGGACGGATTTGACAAGGAGCCCCCTGTCTCTCAGATAATCCCTCGGATTTAATTCCATAAGCGCATGCCTCTGGTCTTTAGAAACATGGAGCTGGCCCCGGTATAGAAACGTCACCCACGCCATAATGATCAGAAAAATAAAGAGAACAACCGGGCCCAGGTGAATAAGAAACGCATTAAATGTCAAATGTTCCACCGCCTGGCCGATCATCAGGTTAGGCGGATCACCAATCAGGGTTGCCGTTCCCCCGATATTTGATGCCAGGATCGTTGCCAGAAGATAAGGAATCGCAGAGATTCTAAGGAGCTTTGTTAACGTGAATACGATCGGTACAATCAGGAGGACGGTCGTGACATTATTTAAAAATGCAGATCCAACTGCAGTCAGAGTTGAGATGACAAGCAGAAGGGGCAGCGGCTTACCTTTTACAAAGCGGGCGAGCGTGATGGCCACATATTCAAAGAAACCGCTCTGACTTGTGATCGACACAAGAATCATCATGGAAAGCAGGAGCACAATCGTGTGCCAGTCGATATGCTCAATAAATGCTGTATTTAAATTTAAAACACCGGCAAACAGCATTGCCACGCCTCCAAGACAGGCAACCAGCGCACGGTTGTACTTTTCGCTAATGATAAACACATAGCTGACCACAAAAATCAGAATTGTAAGCATCAGTGCCATACGGACAGTCCCTCCTTTTCCTCCGTACATCCTTATGAAAGAAACTGGACAAACATGCCCGGCACAAAAAAGCCCGTCTATATTCTGTACATGCCGAATATGCATTACTAAAACCATGTTTTCTACTAGGAGGTCATAAGTAAATGGCTGAGCGGCAATTACTATCAAGTGCACTTTACGGCATATTAGCGATTCTCATTCTTGTCCTTTCAGCAAGCCTGATCGTTTCGTTTCTACTGAGATTTACATCCATGGAAGAAGGTTCGTTTGCCTGGTTTCTGATTCTTTTCTCTTTTGTGGCTATGTTTATCGGAGGATTCATTTCCGGGGGGAAAGCGAAGCGCAAGGGGTGGATCGCCGGCGCGGCAACCGCTGTAATCTACACACTGGTTATCTTCCTCGTTCAGTTTCTCGGTTACAACCAGATGTTTGATATGCAGCAGACCCTCATGCACGCAGGCTATACAGGATCGGCGGTTCTTGGCGGGATTCTTGGCGTAAATATGGTTGGCGGAAACAATAGCTGACGAAATACCCGGGCCGCGGTTACGTGACCCGGGCAGTTTTATGTTTTTGTTCAGCGGCAAAGAGAGGCAAGGTAAAGACTAAAAGGCCTGAGATTGCTGGGATTGCCGGATATCAGCGATGGTTTCGATTTATTTGCTAAACTTTCGAGATATCCACGATAATCCCAATATATCCGCTAATACAATCTAGCACAGCTAAACCATCCATCCCATTTATCCATCCCCTGCCCCGACACATACAAAAACCCCCTCTGCACCAAGTGCGGAGGGGGCCCTTAATTTTACATCCAACTGTCTTAGTCGCGATTTGTAACGTCACGAACCGCCTGGCGGTCGAACGTCAGCTTGTTGCCGTTATCGACAGCGACAATAATGCGGTCATCATCGATCGCATCAATTGTGCCGTGAAGTCCGCCAATTGTGATGATTTTATCTCCCTTTTCAAGAGAGGTATGCATCTGCTGAATTTTCTTCTGCCGCTTCTGCTGCGGTCGGATCAAAAGAAAATAAAAGATCGCAAACATAAGTAGTAAAGGTACGAGTGCCCCTAACATGTCCATCTATTTTCACCCCTTTCAACGAAAGCCGTCCGTTTTCTTTTCTCTGTATAAGGAAAACGTACATATTTCCTCTATTAACAAGTGTTGACTCTCCGGTACTATTGTAGACAATGTTTTGACTGAAAATCAATTAAAATATTTCAAACCGGCGGAAAGTTTCAATTTAAAACCGGTTATCCGGCCAGCTTAAAAGTTTTTTGCATCTTTCTTATTAAACCCGTACTGTTCAAAAAACGCCTCTTTGAAATCGAGCAGGCGGTCTTTCCGGATCGCCTGACGGACATTTTCCATCAGATTTACAAGGAAGTACAGGTTATGGTAAGACGTGAGCCTGTATCCGAATGTTTCGTTGCATTTCACCAGGTGGCGAATGTAAGCGCGGGAGTAGTTTTTACACACCTGACAGTCACAATTTTCATCGATAGGACGGAAATCCCGTGCGTATTTTGCGTTGCGCACGACTAAACGCCCCTCGCTCGTCATGCAAGTGCCGTTTCTTGCAATACGGGTAGGAAGCACGCAGTCAAACATATCCACGCCCCGGATCGCTCCGTCGATGAGAGAGTCAGGCGAGCCGACGCCCATCAGGTAGCGCGGCTTATTATCCGGGAGAAGCGGTGTCGTAAATTCAAGCGCCCGGTTCATTACGTCTTTCGGTTCCCCAACGCTGAGTCCGCCGATGGCGTAGCCCGGAAAGTCCATTGATACTAGATCCTCCGCACTCTGACGGCGGAGATCTTCGTACTCCCCTCCCTGAACGATCCCGAACAGTCCCTGTTCGTCAGGCCGTTTATGAGCCTTCAGGCAGCGCTCTGCCCAGCGACTCGTCCGCTCAACCGAAGCCTTCATGTAATCGTGTTCGGCAGGGTATGGAGGGCATTCATCAAACGCCATCATAATATCAGGACCAAGATCGTTCTGAATCTCCATGGAGCCTTCTGGAGAAAGAAACAGTTTCTCCCCGCTCAGGTGATTTCTGAATTCCACGCCTTCTTCTGTAATTTTGCGCATGTCACTGAGACTGAAAACCTGAAAGCCGCCGGAGTCCGTCAGAATCGGCCGGTCCCAGTTCATAAAAGCATGAAGACCCCCTGCTTCCCTGATAATGTCGTGACCCGGGCGGAGCCAGAGATGGTAAGTGTTACTGAGAATAATCTGCGAACCAAGCTCCTTTAGTTCGTCCGGACTCATTGTTTTGACTGTAGCCAATGTGCCGACCGGCATAAAAACCGGAGTTTCAAACGTACCGTGAGGCGTGTGAACGCGGCCAAGACGAGCGCCGGACTGTGTGCACGTTTTAATATGTTCGTACGTTACTGCTGCCATTTCTTTCACTTCCTTATCATTATCCTGATCAGGCAGCCAGTGAGCCCGCCTGCTTTCATTTACTCATTCGAAAAACCCGCTTCAAACGGACGTTCCCTGTAGAAGGCGCCGTCCTCCGTTCTAAATTTTTCTAACATATGGTAACAGAAAAACACCCTAAATAATCAGCATCGCATCGCCGAAACTGAAGAACCGGTAATGTTGACTCACAGCCTCCTGATAAGCACCCATTACATTCTCTCGTCCGGCAAATGCGCTGACAAGCATGACGAGAGTGGACTTGGGTAGATGAAAATTGGTCAGAAGGCCGTCAAGTGCGCGAAATTCAAAACCCGGGTAAATAAAGATATCGGTCCAGCCGGATGAAGCCTTCAGCTTTCCCCCATTGTCGCGGGCGATGGTTTCAAGTGTCCGTGCTGATGTGGTACCGACAGCAATAACACGACCGCCCTGTGCCTTCACACGTTCAAGCGCGGCTGCCGCTTCTTCATCCACCTGATAAAATTCTGCGTGCATCTTGTGTGATTCGACATCCTCAACGCTGACAGGACGGAATGTCCCCAGTCCCACGTGAAGAGTGATGTTGACAATTTCTACACCTTTCTGCTCCGCTTCCTCGAGAAGTTCACGTGTAAAATGCAGACCAGCTGTAGGTGCCGCTGCCGATCCCCGGTGCTTGGCATACACAGTCTGATAGCGCTCCTGCTCATCTAATTGTGTCTGAATGTACGGCGGAAGGGGCATCTGACCGAGCTCGTCCAATACTTCATGAAAAATTCCGTCAAAACTGAACTGAATGTCACGACGACCTTCTTCGAGCTCTTCCGTGCATATCCCAACAAGCTTTCCGTCGCCGAAGCTGACACGGGTGCCTTTTTTCAGTCGTTTGGCAGGTTTTACGAGGGCTTCCCACGTATATTCGCCTTTTTCTTTTAAAAGAAGCACTTCTATTTTCGCTCCGGTTTCTTCTTTTATGCCGAAAAGACGGGCCGGGATGACGCGTGTGTTATTGATCACAAGTGCGTCTCCTGCCTTTAAATAAGTAAGCATATCCTTAAAATTCCGGTGAGCTGTTTCACCTGTTCTCCGGTTCAGAACAAGAAGACGCGAGCGCGTCCGGTCCTTCAGCGGTGTCTGGGCAATCAGTTCTTCCGGAAGTGTAAAATCAAACTGAGAAACATCCATAATCCGTTCCCTCTTCTTTCGTTAATCGCAGAGGTGATCCCTGCCAAAAATACATACCTGTACAGTATAGTAAAAATTCATACCGTTCGCCAACATAAAAACGGGAAAAAACCGAACCCGGTATGACGCGGATTCAGTCTGATTACCTGAAACGTCCAAATAAAAACAGGACGAGGGACAAAATGATACTGATCACGATCGACGTCATTAGCGGAAAGTAAACGGTGGTGTTTCCACTTTTAAACAGAAAATCCCCCGGCAATTTGCCGAGATTGATAAAACGTCCGCCTACCTGCCAGAGCAGGCCGGCGACAATGAGCACAACGCCGATCATTATCAGGAGCTTTGATATGCTGATCACGTGCCGGGCACCTCCAGGTCAAAATGATCGTAAACACGGTGTGTTACCATTCTGCCCCTCGGCGTCCGTTGTAAAAACCCAATCTGAAGTAAATATGGTTCATATACGTCTTCAATGGTATGGGCTTCTTCTCCGATCGTAGCTGCGATCGTATCAAGCCCGACAGGACCGCCTTTAAATTTCTCAATCATACCTTTCAGCAGTTTATGATCGATATGATCGAGGCCTTCCTGATCCACTTGGAGAAGCTCGAGCGCCTCGTCTGTGATTTCCTTCGTTACTTCTCCGTCTGCCCTCACCTGGGCGAAATCCCTGACACGCCTTAACAGGCGGTTGGCAATACGCGGCGTTCCCCTTGAACGGCGGGCGATTTCCCCGCTGGCACGCATGTCGATTATCACGTCCATTACATCAGCTGTTCGTGTCACAATCTCCGAAAGTTCCGGATGTGTATAAAACTCAAGCCTGCTCATGACGCCGAAACGGTCTCTGAGCGGCGCGGAAAGCATCCCTGCACGGGTAGTTGCACCAACAAGCGTAAATGGCGGCAGATCCAGCCTCACAGAACGGGCTGACGGTCCCTTTCCAATTACGATATCAAGACAGAAGTCTTCCATTGCAGGGTACAAAACCTCTTCCACAGAGCGGTTAAGCCTGTGAATCTCATCAATAAACAGGACATCTCCCGGCTCAAGTGAAGTAAGGATAGCCGCGAGATCGCCCGGCCTCTCAATGGCAGGACCTGAAGTTGTCCGGAGATTTACCCCCATTTCGTTTGCAATGATTGAAGCAAGCGTTGTTTTTCCCAGTCCGGGAGGGCCGTATAGAAGGACATGATCAAGACATTCCTCACGCATTTTTGCTGCCTCGATAAAAACCTTCAAATTATCTTTGACCGTCTTCTGTCCAATATACTGGGAGAGCCGCTGAGGGCGGAGGGAAAGTTCCTGCCACTCTTCCTCGTGCTGCGTCTCTCCACTGACGATCCGCTCTTCCATAGCTGTTTCCTCCGATCCTTTACATTTATTACACCTGAAGCATGAGCTTTAATGCTTCTTTTATATAACCGTCCGTTGTCATTTCTTTATCCTTGAGTTTCGGAAGCGCCCGCTTGATTTCTCGATCAACATAGCCCAGGGCCCTGAGGGCTTCCACAGCTTCATCCAACTCTTCATTGCCTTTCTGCTGTTTGAAGGCGGATTCCGGAACAGGATCGCCGTTCTTGTCCAGAAGGGACGGCATCCATTCAGGCAGTTTGCCTTTAAGATCGAGAATTATCTGACGAGCTGTTTTTTTGCCGACACCGGGAAACTGGACCAGGAACCGCTCGTCTTCTTCTTCAATTGCCTGCACCACACGCTCTGGTGCCCCGGATGCAAGGATGGCGAGAGCTCCTTTAGGACCTATGCCTGAAACCTGCAGCAATTTTTCAAAAAGCCTCCGTTCACTACGGTTGTGAAAACCAAACAGCTTGATTGCGTCTTCACGGACATGCTGATATGTATAAACAGTCAGTGTTTCTCCTTCTTCTTTGCGGAAACTGAACGGATTAGCACAGTAGACGAGGTAACCAATCCCATTAACATCAATAACAATATATTCTGTATCAATATCACTTAATTTTCCTGTAACAAATTCAATCACCGAATCTCTCCCCTGCATTCATGCGAACATATATTTCTATCTTAGCATATTACGCCTGCCAGGGGTATGCCGAACAGTGCCCGTAAAAGGAAAACCGTTCCCTGGGAATAGTCACAGGAAACGGTCATTATTCCATTATTAAAACTCAGCATACTTTTCATACATCTGCAGCACATCAAGATATTGATCCCTTGAAAATACCGGAATTCCTCGTTTCAATTCCGTGTGTGCATGACTTTTTAATTCTTTCGTATTAATCTGCCAGAAGGACTGAATTACTTCATTTTCTTCCGGCTTTCCATAATAAATATTGAGCATTCCGTCCTCTGACAGACCAAAGTACCCATTAAGCTTCAGGAGCGGGGAAATATCGTTTACTTCCTGCCTGAAAATAACCTGATCGTAATTGTGATCCACGAGCTGCCACTCGTCATAAAAAGACCAGAAGTCCTCCATTGACCAGATAACTTCTTCTACAATCTCCTCGCTGATTTCCCCGTCCAGATATACGCGTTGCAAAAGCACTTCGACCGTAATCGGCCCTGTTACTTCATAAGCGCCGCTCTCTGATCTGTCAGATGTATTCTCACTGTGAGCCGGTACAACACCAGCCAGGCATACTGCAAGAAAAATAATGACCGGAAGAATAACCCGGTTAAACTGTATCATTTGATGGCCTGCTGCAAACATGGCGCTCGTGCCTCCCTGAAAAAAACATTTATCGATCCGGGACCCTTTTGAAGAAAGGACATCGCACATAAAAATCCCCGGATTCCGGTTAAAATCATTGTTACCAGATCAGGGGATTTTTAACCATTTAATCATTTTCAGGTGCAAGATTATGGTAAACCGCTTCTACATCCTCGTTATCTTCAAGGACCTCAATCAGCACGAGGACTTCCTCTGCCTGCTCTTCGGAAAGGACGGTTTTAACGTTCGGAACCATAGCTGTATCGGCATCGTCTGTTTCAAAACCGGCCGCTGCAAGGGCTCCTTTAACAGAGTCAAGGTTTTCAGGGGATGTGATCACCTCAATTTGAGAGGCATATTCTGCCACATCCTCCGCACCTGCATCAATCGCCGCAAGGGTTAAGTCCTCTGCCTCAACGGGATCCTCAAAAACGAGCAGCCCTGCGCGGTTAAACATATAGGCTACGCAGCCGCTCTCCCCGAGGCTGCCTCCATTTTTATTAAACGCGAGCCTCACTTCCGCTGCTGTGCGATTGCGATTGTTTGTCAGCGCCTCCACATAAACAGCTGAGCCATGAGGTCCGTATCCTTCGTATGTAATCGTTTCGTATGTAACGCCGTCCAGATTTCCGGATGCCTTCTTCATAGTACGGTCTATATTTTCATTCGGCATGTTCGCTTCTTTGGCTTTAGCGAACGCTGCTTTCAGCTTACTATTTGTTTTCGGGTCACTCCCGCTTTCACGAACTGCAGCAAAGATCTCTTTTGAAATATGTGTAAAGACTTTCGCTTTTTTTGCATCCTGACGGCCTTTTCTATGTTTTATGTTTGACCACTTCGAATGTCCAGCCAAATACTTTTCCCCCTTTCGATTCAGTTTTACTATAACATACCAACGCCTGAACAAAGCAGCATAAGATAAGGCAGGTTACCGGAGTAACCTGCCTTAATTCCATATTATGAGTTAGCGTGACCGAGTAAACGGACGCTGTACGGCACGGCCAAGATCATTTGCCATGTCTGTAAATGTAGCGCCGATTTCTTCAAACGGTTCGCCTGCACGCAGACGGTCATCCATCGCACGCATGGTATCAAGATGTTCTCGATCTGTTGTCACATAAACATCATAATCGCCGTTCATCTGACCGATCATCTTGCGGACATTGTGCTCAGTACGTTTGCTGTCACCGCTTGCTTCCAGACCTACCATGACATCGTTACCGTTCATAATGACACGGCAGTTTTCAACGTTGTCCATTCTTTCGATCCGGTTCGCAAGGCGGCGTGCCCGATGCCCATCTTCACCGTTATAATAACCGGAGTAGTTGTGCCCGGTCATACGTCCGGATTTGGCACGCATGTTATAACGCTGTTGATTGTCATACCCTGCCGGACGGCTTCCTCTCGGGTCAAAGCGGTTCAGGATCCCATTTCCGTCAACCATTCCGGGACGGTCGTCACCTGTAATGCCTCTGCCAAGACCATATCCGTTTGTTCCCATTGCACGGTTGCGTCTTTGTGCATTAGGCTCAAACATACGGGCACGATCCCCAAATCCCGTTGTCTGTCTGCGGAATTCAGATCCTTTGTGTGCTCCTCTGGCTCGAGTTTGGTATCCGGTCATTGGATTGCCGTAATTGGAACCACGTGCACCGTAGCTCTCCGTTTCACGGCCGCGGTTTTTCCCGTAGCCCTGACCGTAATAACTGCCGGTTGCACCTTCACCAGGATGTCTGTTCAGAAAGCCTGCATCTTCACGTCCGTAATTGTTATATTTACGTGACTGGTTTGTAAAGAAGCCTTCCTGATCGCCATCTCCTTCGTCCATGTTTCCGCCGCAGCCGGTTAAACCAGCGACAAGCATCATGGCAGCAGATACGCTTAGTAACCATTTCTTCATATTTATTTCCCTCCTTTCACATCTTAGGATGCGGTTTGAGGAAGGAAATGATGACTGTTACTTAAAGGAAGCAAACCCTTTCTTTGCGGAAGCTGCCACCATCTTGCCTGTCCCTTTATAGAGTATGGGTGTCTCTTTTAAAAAAGCTCATTTCGTAAACATTGTTGTTTTCTGCGCTACAGGCCGACGCTTTCCGCGGGCAACGCCTCAGCCTCCTCGGGAAATTCACCCTGCGGGGTCTTCGACTGTTGCTGTTCCCGCTGGAGTCGCGGCCTTTCGCTATGAAATAAATCTTAGTCAATAGCAACACTCTTTTCGAATACAGCATTAAAAAACAGAAAAAACCGGATACCCCTTCAAGGGATCCGGTCCTTTTCTTTACTGCTCGTCGTCTTCTCCATGAACAGCGGCAGGGTAATAGTTAGGTGCCTGATACGGATAATACATTGGCCATGCCGGATGTGATGCCCGCATCATACCTTGGCCATAGGAACCAGCCCCAGCCGGTGTATGCATAAACTGCTGCATCTGTCCAGGCTGAAACTGCTGCTCCGTCAGGTCACCGAACATGTGCGCCATGTCCCCAGGCTGGTACATACTATCCAGCTGATCCATATCGAAGTCATTATCAAAATCGTCATCCATCATTAGTTCATCATGGTTGGTCATTATACTCTCATCCATCATCATGTTCGGCATCATCTGCGCGCCCATAACGTTTGGCATCATTTGGTTCGGGTCCATTTGAGTACCCATAACCTGAGGCATCATCATATTCGGATCCATCTGAGTACCCATAACTTGAGGCATCATCATATTCGGATCCATCTGAGTACCCATAACCTGAGGCATCATCATGTTTGGCTGCATCTGCGTACCCATGACCTGACCATTCATACCGTACTGCTGCTGACAGGCACACCCTGGCATAACAGGGCTGACTGGATAATAGCACGGTTGCATCTGCTGTCCCATCACCTGCTGCGGCATCATCTGGTTTGGCATCATCATGTTTGGCTGCATTTGAGCACCCATGACCTGCTGCGGCATCATCTGATTTGGCATCATCATGTTCGGCTGCATTTGCGTACCCATAACCTGCTGCTGAGGCATCATTTGATTTGGCTGCATTTGCGTACCCATAACAGCACCTGCACCCGCTCCCATCATCTGGTTCGCCTGTGCACCCATGACTTGCCCGCCCATCATCTGGTTCGGTTTCGCCTGCTGACCGCCGACCTGGGATTTAGGCTGCATTTTAGGCTGCTGCTTCGGCTGCTGTTTCGGTGCTGCTTTGGGCTGCTGTTTTGGCTGCTGCATCCCCTGAACCTGCTTCGGCTGCTGCTTTGGTGCCGCTTTCGGTTCCTGTTTCGGCGCCGCCTTTGGCTCTTGCTTTGGTGCCGCTTTTGGTTCCTGCTTAGGCTTCGGCATTTTTGGAGGTGCTGCCGCTTTAGGTGCTTCCTTCTTCGGCTCTTCTTTTTGCTTGTAAAAGTTAAAGTTTAACTTCTGCTGAAGCTTAACAGGAGGCTTAGCAGCTTCTTTTACCGGTTTAGGCTCTTCTGCAAGAGGCTCCACTGGCGCTTCTTTAGGCTGCTCTTTCGGCATTTCCTTAGGCGCCTCTTTTGCCACCGGCATTTCCTTAGCAGCACCAACAACCGGCTGTTCTTTCTTTGCCTGCACACTGCCGGAAGGAACTTTGATCTTCATTCCAGGCATAATCAGATCAGGATTGCTCAAATGATTGTTGGCTTTTTTCAACTCATCGAAGTTTACGCCGTATTTCTGAGCCAGCTTCCAGAGCGTATCGCCTTTCTGTACAATGTGTATTTTCACTTTCTCGGATCCCTCCCAAACATATTCTTTACCATCCTATGCACGCATAGGCGAATGGTCACCATGGAGAACCGAACAGACGCTTTCCCCTTAGTTTATGTTTAACAGGCGGGTTGTAGAATACTGAATATACAGGTGAAATTAAATCAAGGGTCTTCGGTTATTGCTTTTTGGCTTCAAAATAATTTATCGCAAAGCAGCAATCCAGCCGAAAAAAGCTTAAATAAAAGCCCAAAACCCTCTCCTTATTCAGGAAAGGGTTTCTTTTCTTCAAGTAAAAAACATGGATAGCTGCCGAGAATGGAAACGCCGCATCCGAGCGCTTCTATTTCCTTTATAGCCCCGGGAAGAAGCACATCATCCATTTCTCTGCTGATGTCGATAATAAAAAGATAGTTGCCAAGACCTGTTTTCATCGGCCTGGATTCAATTTTTGTAAGGTTTAGTCGACGCCAGGCAAAAGCCGAAAGAACCTGATGCAATGCTCCAGAATGATCTTCAGGGAGCGTGATCACAACGGTTGTTTTTGAACCAGTTCCTTTAAGCTCCTTTAGCTCTGCCAATGTTGTGCCCTGATTTTTACCGAGGGCAACGAAGCGCGTGTGGTTATTCACATAATCATTAATATCATTACTTGCCGTGTGGAGACCATACAGTTCGGCAGCTCCGGCATTCGCAATGGCTGCCACAGCTTCATCAGGGTGTGAAGATGCGTATTCAGCAGCCGCCGCAGTGGATCCAGCGTATTCAACCCTTGCATGCGGCATGTGTTCTCTGATGAACAAGTGACACTGTGAAATGGCGTGCGGATGGGAAAAAATCACCTTCACTTTATCTTGCCAGCTGTCTTTCAGCAGAGGATGCACAAGCAAGTGCTGACGGATTGGAATGGTAAGTTCTTTAATAATCGGAAGCCGCTCGTGATGAATCAGATAATCAAGCGTCAAATTCACAGAGCCTTCGATTGTATTTTCGAGTGGAACCAGTGCAGCATCTGTTTCCTCATTTTTAACAGCGTCAATTGTATCGGGAATTGATTTATAATCCTTAAGAACGGCGTCCGGATATAGTGCCCGGACGGCCGTGTGAGTAAACGAGCCCGCAGGCCCCAAGTAGCCAACCTTCATCGCATGCACCAGCCTTTGTATCTGTTTCTTCGTATTTACGTCCCTGAACCAATCACTTCAACACGTTCAACCGGCTCAAGGGATTCTACTTTTTGTACAAGTCTGTTAATATTCGTTGTCATCGCTGCCGTTTCAATCGAAATTGTAAGGGTTGCTCTTCCCTGAAGGGGTATTGTCTGGTTAATTGTCAGGACATTGCCGCCTTCTTCCGCAATAATGGCCAGCAGCCGGGATAATGCACCGGACTGGTCCTCAAGATGAATGGATAGTGTAATGATTTTCTCCTTAACCATTGTATGAAAGGGAAAAATTCCGTCTTTGTACTTGTAAAATGCACTGCGGCTCATATCCACTTCATGAGCAGCTTCACTTACTTTTTCCACTTTGCCACTCTCCAGAAGCTTTTTAGCCTCAACTGTTTTCAGCATAGCTTCAGGGAGCATATCCTCCCTAACAAGATAAAACTGATCTGTTCTCCGTTTCATATTATGTCACCGCCTTCATTCACGTTTTATGACAGATACAGAAAAGGGCTCGCCAAAAGCGCAGCCCTCCCCCTTTTATTCCACAAATTCAAATTCATAACGCATAATCCGGACCGTATCGCCATGCTCGGCTCCTCTTTCTCTGAGAGCTTCATCGATCCCCATATGACGCATCTTACGGGCAAACCGGCGTACAGAGTCGTCACGGTTAAAGTCGGTCATTTTAAAGGCCATTTCGATATCGGCACCTTCAATAACCCAGGCACCATCATCATCACGGGATATCGTAAACGGTACCTCCGCTTTTTCAAATTTATATAGTACGCGCTGTTCTTTTTCTTCTTCATCATAAAGCGGGAACTCTCCTGTTGTTTCCACCTTATCCGCAACAGCGTGAAGCAGGTCTCTCAGACCTTGTTTTGTGACCGCGGAAATTGGAAAAATAGTTACATCATCGCCTACTTTGTCTCGGAAAACCTTGAGGTTTTCTTTTGATTCGGGGATGTCCATTTTATTGGCGACCACAAGCTGCGGACGCTCTGTGAGACGCATCTTGTACTGCTTCAGTTCTTCATTAATCGTCACATAGTCTTCATACGGATCCCGTCCTTCAAGACCGCTCATATCGATCACATGCACAATTACTCTCGTGCGCTCAATGTGGCGGAGAAACTGATGGCCGAGTCCGACACCGGCGTGTGCACCTTCGATCAGACCAGGAAGATCAGCCATCACAAAACTGCGGCTGTCTTCGGTTTCAACTACTCCGAGATTGGGTGCGAGGGTTGTGAAATGATAATCGGCAATTTTAGGTCTTGCTGCAGAAACAACGCTGAGAAGCGTACTTTTCCCTACGCTTGGAAAACCAACGAGACCGGCATCAGCGAGAAGTTTCAACTCAAGAGTTAAATTACGTTCTTCGCCTGGCTGCCCGTTTTCAGCGTGTTCCGGGGCAGGGTTTGCCGGTGTGGCAAAACGAGAGTTGCCACGGCCGCCACGGCCGCCTTTCACAACAACGTGGCGCTGCCCCTCATCGGTTAAATCAGCAACAACTTTGCCTGTATCTTCGTCAACTACGGTCGTGCCCGGAGGTACCCGGACAACCATCTCTTTTCCGCCGCGTCCATGCTGATTTTTAGGACGTCCATTTTCTCCGCGCTCAGCTTTAAAGTGACGCTGGTAACGAAAGTCCATAAGCGTACGCAGGCCTTCATCCACGACAAAAATAACATCAGCGCCGCGGCCCCCATCGCCTCCTGCTGGTCCTCCGTCCGGAACATATTTCTCCCGGCGGTAGGCTACAAGGCCGTTTCCACCGTCTCCGGCTTTCACATAAATCTTTACTTTATCTACAAACATGTGTCTTTCACCTCTGTTTTTTTCCCTGTTCCTGCTCAGTCTGAAAAATGAATTCTGATGAAGCACTCATGATTTCCCAGTTCCACTTCTTTCATATACACGTTCGGAAGGCCGGCTGACATCTGTTCGATTTCCTCAATTGAAAAAGCATCCAGATTCAGTTTGCCCTGAAAATCAAACTCAATCACAGGTTTCCCGTTATCTGAATTGATAACAAAAAGAAGGTGGTTGTCCGCCCCCGTCTGGCACTGGCGGTCAAACCACGCAAATAAACGCTCGGAAACCTTAAGAATGGCCGGTTCATTCCGGCTGAAGCCGGACGGTTCTGAAATCACTTCAAAGTTAAGGTGGAAATCATGCGGTTCCCAGTTAAACGTGAGCAGCTTTTCGGCCAGGGTTTTCCCCTCCATATTTGAGAGCTTTGCTTCGTTTTTGGACTGAATGATAATATCCTCAAGGAGTGTTTCCACCCGCTCAATTTTGCCCAGCGCCAGGTTCCCTTTTATCAACTGCATTTGATTTAGCCAGTCATGACGATAGTGCCGAAGCAGATCGACCGGCTCCCACTCTTTAGTCACAAAAACAACACTCCAGTTCACACGTGATCCCCTTCATACAACCGTTCTAAGCAGACTATATTTCATCATAGCACAATAAGGAAATAAAACGCACGTTTTTTTATAATACAGCAGATCCTGAGTAATCCGGCAGAGATACTTCAAACACCGTTTTGCAATCTTCCGATCTACAATAGAGCTGCCCTTCATGTTTTTCGATAATTTGTTTGCACACACTAAGACCAAGCCCTTTTCCAAGTTCTTTTGTACTTACAAAGGGTTCAAATATTGTTTCAAGAAGGTATTCCGGAATTTCAGGTCCATTGTTTGCAACAATTATGCTATTGCGCCCGTTTTCATGTTTTGCCTGAATGTGAATATTCCGTTCATGTGTAACATACATCAGAGCGTCAACCGCGTTATGAATGATTTTCATTACGGCCAGCCGGAGCTGCTCCTCAGAGCCGTTCGTTACCAGCGCGTCACGAATCTCCAGCGTAATATTAATGTCATTCTCTGAACAGACCGGTCTGAAGGCCTCTGTTACGGTTAAGAGCAGATGATGCAGCATAATCGGCCCTGCCAGCACATCCTGGTGGTTCTTTGTATTTGAAAGCATCAGAAACTGATTGACATTTTCCTCGAGTCCTTCAATTTCCTGGTTTATAAAATCAATATATGCTTTTTCCTGAAGGTTTTCGGGAATTCTCCGTTCGAGCAGCTGCACGAACCCTTTTATAGAAGTAAGTGGGTTCCGGAACTCGTGGGCAAAGCTCGTTGAGATTCGCCCGAGAATTTCCATCCTGTCTTCCTCGAGTGAATGAAGCAGTTCATCTCTTCTCTGAATCTCCCTGTTTGTCAGATAAGCAGAGTGCACCCAAGTATGACGCTGCATTTCAAGGAAATATTCGTTCAGGCAAGCCAGAGAATCGCTCATTTCTTCTGCCGTGAGCGGCAAAGCTTTTATATAGCCGGCTACTGTAAGCCGGGTTTCATCAAACGACTGTAGGAGAACCTCGACGTTTACGTTTTCCTCTTCTTTAAATGAAGCCAGATCCTTACCGAATCTGCTTAGGCCGGAGGTCGTTCCGTCTGCAAAATATTCCAGCATAGAGTCAAAAAGTTCAGTTAATTTAAAGGTAATTCTATTGGAGGTAGCTTCCCGGTAATAAGGTAATTTTGTCAGTACAGATTCAATAATGGCTCTTTTCTCGCGAGCAAGCAGCAGGACAACGGATTTTGTGTTTTTGCATTTTGCACCCATAGCTTTTCCCCTCGTTTTTTTTACCTTTACTAAGTATAAGTGATATTACTCTGATTGTCTTAATGAATTTCCCGACAAATGACTGATGCCTTCGATAAAAAAAGTACAGTTTCGCTAAACTTCTGTTTTCTGTGACAAAAATCGCTGTTTGCTCAGGCTCAGGATGAGATATCTGTATTAAAAACATAATATTAAAGTATTATTTAAGGTTTTTACCTGCGGGAGTCAGGGAAAATAATAAAATCATGACACTGAAGGAGGTTTTACATATGTCAGAAGAAATGATTTACGGTAACACACCTTGTTTTCTGAAAGCAGAGAACCTTGTGAAATCACCTCAGGCATCCAGCGAAGTCGACGCCATTATTTACGGCGTCCCCTGGGAAGGAGCAGTCACGTGGGGAGATTACACAGGCTGTGAACTCGGTCCGAAAGTAATACGCCTTTCCTCCGGCCGTTACAGCGGATACATCCCGGAACTGAACCATATTGATGTATTTGAACACCTGAAACTCGGTGATATGGGCGATGTTGCTGTTACGCCTGCAGAACCCGAGGATACAAAACAGAAAATCGCAAGCTTTGCCAAAAGAATCTGGGAGACCGGTAAATTCCCAATCGCACTCGGCGGTGATCACGGGATTACTTATCCCATTATCGAGTCACTGACGAAGCAGAGCGGCAAAAAAGTCGGGATTATTCACATGGACGCCCACTATGACAACAATGAGCACTCGGTAGGCGACCCTTACGGCCGCGGGTCACCATTTTGCCGCCTGTACGAAACAGATGGGGTCCGCAATGAAAGTCTCGTTCACCTGGGTATCCACGGCCCTCGCAACAAACCGGAAAATGGACGTCTTGCAAAGGAAGTAGGCGCAACGACGCTGACAGTTAATGATGTTCGTGAAGCAAAAGATCTTCGGAAATTTGCTAATGAGGTGTATGATATTGCAGCAAAGGATACTGACGTCGTTTATCTCAGCATCTGTTCAGACGTACTCGATCATGCTTATAATCCCGGAGGACCTGCAGATGGGAACGGTCTTACTTCATATGAACTGCTGACCATTGTGCATGAAGTAGCAAAACGCGGTATATGCGGCATGGACTTTGTGGAAGTCTATCCCCAGCAGGACGAAACGGATTTCAGTTCTCACTTTGCTTCCTGGGTAATCCTCTATGCACTGGCAGGCGAAGCTGTCCGTCAGGGCAAAGCAGAAACAAGTACTAAATAAGCTCCGGAAACCAGCTTGAAAAAATTAAAAAAAAGTTTGCAAAAGTGGTTTAACATTGCCTGTCCCGGGTACTTATTAAATATAACTCCCCCACTTTCTCATATTTCCTCTCCCTGTAAGGAGCCGTACGTGATACATATCTATCGCGTACGGTATTTTTTTGTTCGTTTCCGGTTCAGTGGTCCTACTCCCCTGAAAACAAGAACATGTCCGAAATACAATTAAAAACCTCCCCGGCTCAGTACCGAAGAGGTTAAACGGTCATATTTTTAAATCAGTCTGCTGACAAAGCTTCTTCCGCTGCCTTTTTTCCCTGATCAATACAGTCCGGCAGCCCGATACCTTCGATTGAGGCACCGGCTACAAAAACACCGGACCACTTTGAGCACAGATGCTCTTTAAGTTCCGTAACTCTCTGTTTATGACCCACACGGTATTGAGGCATGGAGTCGTACCAGCGTGTAATTCTGTGGAAGGCGGGCTTGCCGTCGAGCTTCATAATCCGGTTCAGATCCTGAAGAACCACATCAATGATTTCATCGTCAGTCTGGTCAACGATCTCTTCTTCACCCGGCCGTCCCACATACGCTCTAAGCAAGATCTTCCCGTCCGGAGCAGTATGGTTCCACTTTTTATGCGTCCATGTGCAAGCTGTAATGGTAAAGCCGTTCCCTTTTGGCACAAGGAAGCCGGTTCCTTCAATATCTTCCTTTACAGCTGATTCATCGAATGCCATCGCTACTGTAGCGACAGAAGTCGCAGTCATATCCCTGAGAAATGCTAATCCAGGATCGTCACCAAAAAGCGACGCGGTTACATGATGCGGTGTTGTTACAATTACCCGGTCAAAAGCTTCCTCAGTTCCATCATGAAAACGAAGCAGGTATTCCTCACCGTGCTTTTCAATCTGCTTCACAGCCGTTCCCGTTCTCACAGCTCCTTTACGCAGTTCTCCTGAGACAGCTTCCACGAGCGAGTCAAGACCGCCTGTGTATGTTTGAAACATTCCCCGCTTTTTAACCGCCTTCCCGCTGCTTTCGCCCGGCCCTTTCGCAAGTGATGATTTCATTCCCAGGATGAGACTGCGGTGTTTGTCTTCCATTTTCTGAAATTGCGGAAAGGTTGCTTCCAGGCTTATATCGTTAATATCACCCGCGTAAATTCCGGAAAGAAGCGGCTCAATCAAACGGTCAACGACTTCATCGCCTAAACGGCTTCTGAAGAATTCCCCAAGGGAGCGGTCACCTTCCCCTTTTTTCGTCCTCGGCAGAACAAGATCCGCGGCAGCCCGCAGTTTTGCCTTTGGACTCAGCAGACCAGTGGCGAGAAATGGACTCCACTGAGTAGGAATGCCCATAATCGCACCGCCCGGCATAGGATATAAACTGCCGCTGTTATAAATAAACGCACTTGTGGCGTTATTGTAAACAAGTGTGTCGTTTAAGCCCACACTCCCACCAAGCTCCGCCGCGCTTTTTTTCCGCGCGAGAAATGAGTCGGGTCCATTCTCAATCACAAACCCGTCCGTGTGATCGGTACTGATTTTACCGCCCAGCCTGTTATCAGCTTCAAAAAGGACATACTCGGCGTCAAGGCCGCTTTCCCTGATTTTACTGTCAGCAAAAAAGGCGGCACTGAGTCCAGTAATGCCGCCTCCAATTACTGCAATTTTCAGGCTCATTTGCCTTCGTCCTTCAGCTTTTTCTCGACTACTGTTGCCAGACAGTCAATAAACTCGTCTTTTGCGTTCGGCATTTCCGGACGGTAGTAGTTCAGGCCGAGTTCGTCTGTAACAACTTTACACTCGTAATCGTTGTCGTATAGTACCTCAAGGTGGTCAGCAACAAATCCGACCGGGCAGTACACAAAAGATTCGTATCCGTGCTCTTTGTGGAGATCCCGGGTGAGATCCTGTACGTCCGGACCGATCCACGGATCCGGCGTATTGCCTTCACTCTGCCAGCCGATGGCATAATTCTTCACACCAGCCTGCTCAGCAATAAGTTTCGCTGTGTCTTCAAGCTGCTGCGGATATGGATCCCCGTTCTTGAGGATTTTCTCCGGAAGACTGTGTGCAGAAAAAATAACCACAGCCTTTTCACGTTCTGCTTCGGGCATACCGGCAATCGTTTTTTCGACCTGCTTTGACCAGTAATCAATGAATTTCGGTTCATCGTACCAGCTGTCCACACTTGTAATTTCAGGGCCGTCAATGGATGCAGATTCTTCCTTGGCACGTCCATTATAGGATTTAACACTGAATGTGGAGTAGTGAGGTGCAAGAACAATACTTGCTGCCTGTTTTATGCCATCTTCCTTCATCTGATGCACCGCATCTTCAATAAACGGATCGATGTGCTTCAAACCCTGATAGGCTTTGAATTCACGGTCGTCAAAACGGCGGTTCAGTTCCGCTTCGAGTTTTTCAGTCTGTTCGGTTGTAATTCCGGCAAGCGGAGAAATGCCTCCAATCGCCTCGTAACGTTCAATCAGATCGTTAAGGGCCTCTTCGGATGGCTTACGTCCGCGGCGGATGTGCGTGTAATAAGGCTCCACTTCATCGAGGCTTCGGGGCGTACCATAGGCCATAACGAGCAATCCGTATTTTTCCTTCATCTTTTACCCCTCCGGATTAGAGAATTATTTAGTCAGCTTTTCTCTTGAGTAATCGTGTACAAAAGCAGTAAGACGCTGAAGTGTTTCCGGCTTGATTTCTGGGAACACACCGTGTCCAAGGTTGAAAATAAAGCCGGGCTGCTCCAGTCCCTGGTCGAGTACTTCCTTCGCACGGGTTTCAATAACGTCCCATGGCGCGAGAAGAATCGTTGGATCGAGGTTCCCCTGAACGGTTTTCGTAATGCCGTCCGCTCTTGCTTCTCCGATTGGATAGCGCCAGTCGAGACCGACAACGTCAACTGGAAGTTCATGCCAGTCTTTTGTGAGATGACGGGCACCGACTCCGAACGTAATAAGCGGCACTCCGGTTTCTTTCTTCACTTCCGAGAAGATCCGATTCATGACAGGCTTCACGTATGTCCGGTAGTCTGCCGCACTGAGTGCCCCAACCCACGAATCAAAGATCTGAATAGCCTGGGCGCCTGCTGCCACCTGGGCTTTCGTGTAGGTGATCACCATGTCCCCGAGCTTGTCCATTAATTTAAACCAGGCTTCCGGCTCGGAATACATCATTGCTTTTGTCTTATTATAATTCTTGGAAGGACCGCCCTCAATCATATAGCTTGACAGGGTAAACGGTGCCCCGCTGAAGCCGATCAGAGGTACATTCAGCTGTTCCCTCAGGATACCGATCGTTTCCAGTACGAAAGGGACGTCCTGTTCCGGGTTCAGTTCTCCGAGTTTTTCCACATCGCTGCCTGAGCGGAGCGGGTTATCAATCACCGGGCCGATCCCTTTTTTAATTTCCACATCCACACCAATAGCCGGCAGCGGGGTCATAATATCCTTATACAGGATGGCAGCATCATTGCTGTACTGATCAACAGGCAGCTTTGTTACCCACGCGCACAGCTCAGGCTGCTGCGTAATTTCCTCCAGGGAGTATTTTTCCTTGATTTTACGATATTCAGGCTGGGAACGTCCCGCCTGCCTCATATACCAAACGGGGACGTGGTCCACCGCTTCTTTTCTGGCCGCTTTTAAAAGCCGGTCGTTAAACATACTTGAGCACCTCTCTTATGTAAGCTCTTTCTCCGGACTGTGAAAGGAAGGGGAGTCCCGCCTCAGACAGACGGCCCTTCCCTTCACACTGAAATAAACAGTCGTTTATAAATATACTAATCGTTTGTGAAAATGTACAGTTCAGGGGCTCAATTGTCATAAAATCGCTAATAATCGACTACTTCGTCCAGTTGCTTTTCTGGTCATCATACGTGTTTGGGACCTGCGGGCGTTTTTTTTGTCCTGAAAGAGGCGCGCGGAATAGCAGATCGCCCCAGTCTCTCAGACGGAACGGCGCAAACGGACTCATATAGTAGTTGCCGAAGCTTTTCAGGCTGGCAAGATGTATGGTAATAAAAATAAACCCGATCACGATGCCGTAAAGACCGAAACCGGCTGCAATAATCATCAGGGCAAACCGGAGCATTCTGAATGTAATACTTACATTGTAGGACGGCAGGGAAAAAGATGAAATCGCTGTGAGTGCTACCACAATAATCATAATCGGACTTACGATCCCGGCTCTTACAGCAGCATCCCCAATGACCAGCCCGCCGACGATCCCGATCGTCTGCCCGATCGGGTTCGGCAGTCTGATTCCCGCTTCCCTTAATAGCTCCAGGGTAAACTCCATGGCAAACGCTTCAATAAAGCTCGGAAAAGGCACCCCTTCACGGGTTCCGGCAATCGACACGGCAAGCAGTGTGGGAATCATCCCCTGGTGATAGGAAACCATCGCAATATAGATAGCCGGGAGAAACAGGGCGATGAAGGCTGCCACGTAACGGAGCAGCCTGATAAGTGTGCCGATCTGCCAGCGGTCGTAATTGTCTTCCGGTGATTTAAACAGAAATTGAAACGTTACCGGTGCAAGGAGGGCAAAAGGGGTCCCGTCCAGTGAAACGGCAATACCGCCGTTCATTAGTGAACTGACCGTTTTATCCGGCCTCTCCGTTCTCAGCACCTGGGGAAAAGGAGACAGAACGTTGTCTTCAACTAGCTGTTCAATATTCCCGGATTCCTCAGTGTCGTCTGTGTCAATACACGAAATCCGGTACCGCATTTCATCCACCAGTTTAGGGTCAGCAATGCCTTTAATATACATCAGTGCGAAATCGCGCTTTGATCTGCGCCCGATCTGGCCGAACTGAAGAACAAAGTTTGGATCTCTCACACGCCTTCTGACCAGCCCCACATTGGTGTGCAGGACCTCATTAAAGCCGTCCCGCGGTCCCCGTACGAGAAGCTCACTTGGCGGTTCCTGGAGCCCGCGCTGTTCAAACTGTCTGGAGTCAATGATCACAAACGTCTGCACACCATCAATAGCAAGAAGGGCCTGGCCGGCCATAAACCCGAGGACCGCATCCTCAACGTTATCGGTGGTCTCCACCTCGTTAAACAGAATAGTGTCTTCCATTAATGAATCGATAAATTTCTGTTCATTTTTAATATCCGGCAGTTCCCGGCGGAAGTACATAAGTGGACGGATAATATTCTCTTCCAGTGTCTGCATGTTGGCCAGGCTGTCGATCACATACATGATTGCCCTGCGCTTTTTCGCAATATTAAACTCACGGACAACGACGTCGTCACTTTCAGCAATGATTTTATCCAGTGTTTTCTTCGTTTCATCAAGGTTACCTGTGATCTCAATCATGTATTCATCGTTTTCCCTGACCGGATCCTGGTTCAGTCTGCGAAACAGCTTTTTAAACATGACAGCTTTCCCTCCTTACCGGTATTCTCTAAAACACTCGTTCCTTGGTCATATAGTGACGGATTTTCACATCAGCAGAAATGGAAAAGTCCACTTCCCTGAAAATCCCTTCCGGTCCGTCCCAGTCATCTTTCAGTTCCTTCCAGAGACTGTGATCCTGAATGCGGAGCTCTTCGATTAGACCGAAAATATCCAAGTACAGCTCATTCTGCATGAACACCGCTGTCTTTGTGCTGTGGTCTGTCATATACGCCTCCACCGCATCTTCCATCTTGTTCAGAAACTCCGGCCTTACTGTATCTTCATCTTCAATCCAGCTTTCCACTACCGGCCCCTCTGCTTTTAAATTCACGTGAAAAGACGGTACCGGTCCTGAAGTATCCACCGTAATGTTACGTGTCATCCGGGAGGTTTCAAAAACAAACAATTTCTCATCCTCATCATTCAGCGTTGTTTCAACTACCCCGTTATTCATGTTTCCTTCCAGAAGCTTGTACCCGATCGTCATTTCATCATCCAGCCAGTCCATAAACTTGCCGTCCCCGCTGAAAATGCCGCCTCCCCTGATCCGGTATGACGTTCCCTGCCTTTCGGTCAGCCGCGGTACAACGAAATTATTATTGTTAAGGAGGGCATTGGTAATGTCTGAAATCGTTTTTATATCCAGCATGGAAAGATCCCGTATCTCATTTTCAGCTGTACTCATAATTGCCAGCCCTGTGAGAGGGTCCGGCGGCCGATCCTCTTTGAGAATGTTCGACGAATCACCGTCTACTACGAAAACTTCCGTATTCCGTCGCATTTCATGATCACGGATAAAAAAGTCCAGTGCGTATTTCAGCAGGTCTTTTTCAATCAAATCATCCTCAAGTAAAACAACTTTTAAATGCTCATAATTCATGAGCCTGGACCTTCTTGAAGGGATGTTCCTGTTCGCTCCGAAATTGGACCGCTCCGTCGTTTTCACCGTGTAAAACGGACGGTCCTCCTGTGCTTCCTCCGCGCCGCCGGCCATCCGGGACGGGATGGCAACCTGATAGGTTAGCGCTAGTTTGTCATTCCCAATATCAAATTCGCTGTCATCTTCTAGCGATTCCGCGGTGGTTACAGCTGCAGCAATCACAAAGCCGATTTCCTCAATTTCAGTACGGTCCCAGCAGGAAGTAAGCAGACACAGAGCAAAGAGAAGCATGAATACAAGTTTTGTGATTCGGCCCACTTACATCACCCCCGGTTTTTGAGCAGGGGGGTTCTTCGTGGACTTCTTCGATTTTCTGACAGCAGCAAACCCGAAAATGAGAAACAGCGTTACAACGCCCCACCCGCCATAGCCAATCCAGGAAGCGGAGTAGAGCGTTTCTGGCAGTGATTCCGGATAAAAGGCCAATAGAAATGACAGAAGTCCGAAAAAGAAGGCCACCACATTGGCATTTCGCTTAGGAATCCACTGGGCGTGAAAGATGTCTGCCGAAATAAACTGAAGAATCGCCATTGTATTAAAGATCGTCATAATCCACATCGCTATCACCAGCGGCTCCAGGCGTTCAATAAGCCCTTCCAGCACTTCCACTTCCTTGGACAGCTCAATCGTTGGAAACGGCATAATTCTCGTAGCCTCCACCGTCAGGACACCATAGGAGAAAATAACGATAATGGCGTACAGGAAGACGATGCCGGCAGCACCGATCAAATAGGTGCGCAGTGGCTTGTACTTTTTCTGCTTCTTTCCTGTCTGATCAATCGGATTCACGTACTTCTGCAGAAAGAAGAATATCTCGAAGCCGAGGAAAAAATAGAACATCCTTACAATGTTCAGGGATGCCAGCACATCCCCGGCAACAAAGGGCCGGAGTTCATTCATTTCGAAGTTCCCGATATTCATAACAACCACGATCCCAAGCACCAGAAGAACAAACGGAAAATACATCAGACTGATATGAACTATGCCTTCCACCCCTTTACTGCAGGCATAGGTCGTAGCAAAGACCATCATGAGAAAGACAACTTCCGGGGGTGTCTTATCGAGAAGGTAAATGTGAACGATATTCGCAAGAATCCGTCCTTCAACGCAGAAAAAAGCAAGAAAGTAGAGAAAAAACAAAACAGAAAAGAGTTTTCCCGCCCACTTTAAATGACGTACTCGCTTAAGGTAATCAAACAGACTTTCTTTTCCAAGCCTTTCCTGCAGCAAAAACATAAACCATACATAGAGGGCAACGATGATGCCGCATGCAAGAACGGAAATCCAGCCGAAAGAGCTTTCCAGCACATATACAAGCGCCCTTGGGACAGTAAGGATTCCGGCCCCGATCGTAAACGAAATATGAGTGACTGAGAGTTCAAACGGCGACATCGTATAGTTACTGGACGACTGCTCTTTCATTCGGATTCCTCCTTTCTGATCTTTTCTCTCACTCGCTGATTTTCTTGCTTCTGCCAGGGAAGGGAATACGCGTGTGTCAACTTTTCCGATATTTTCAGCGACACAAAACAGACCACAAAATAAATCACGGCCATTGTCAGCGCACTTCTTTCAGGAAGAAAGCCGAATAAACGATCCTGTATTGTCTGCCACATCCACATGAAGCCACCCCTTCCAGTGATCAGCCGGTTTTTCCTTATTTTGTACCGGATCTGCTGTTTCTATGAAAAAGAAAAAGGCTCCGGAAGAATGGATTCTTCTGGAGCCTTTGCTCAACCTATTTACATTCCTGTTTCAGGACGCCTCCTGGGAAAAGAGGCGCCAGTTCGCCTGTGTGCGGTTTGACTCCGGACCTTCACGATCTGTCTGGGGACTGTAGGGGACAACAACAAATTCGTGATTCGAAAACGGATTGACTCGTTTTACAGTAAACGTGTTCTCCCCCTGCACGGTTCCAATTTCACGGAGAGTGCTGCCGTCCACTTCATAAATATTGTAATGGAGACGCTCGTCTTCACTTTTTGTCCAGTTCAGTTCAATATGTGTACCGGTCCAGCTAACGGTCAGTTCAGCCTCCAGATCACCAATATCAACAAACCGAATCGGCTCGTCCACCTCATCCACCCCTTCAGGTTTTTCAAATGCCAGGGCATCCGTAACCCCTGATTCAGAGGCTTCCTGAAGGACCGATTTAAAGAGAGCTGTCGGCACCGCACTGGTATCACTCAGGTAGTGCTCTTCATCCGTCCGGTCAAATCCCATCCAGACTGCCCCTGTGTATTCAGGGGTATACCCGGCAAACCAGAGATCTCTTACACCTCCTGAAACCCCTTCAAAGGAAGTGGTTCCGGTTTTCCCGGCAAGACCGCCTGCATAATAACCTGCCTGGGCAGTCCCGTCATCTACAGCGGCTTCAAGCATCCGTGTCATGCTCCAGGCGCTCTGTTCAGATAGCACTTTGTTACGGACCGTCTCTCTTCCGGCCATCTCCTCACCTGACCGGTCAGTAATTTGTGTGATAAAGAACGGCTCAGTGTAATCTCCGCCTGCAGCAAACGGTATATAGAGTGAGGCGAGTTCCAGCGCACTTACACCATAATCCAGACCGCCAAGGGCAATCGCAAGACCATTTTCTTCAAGGTCCAGCTGCTGTTCATTCAAATAAGCCTTTGACCTTAAAATGCCAATCTCTTCAAGCAACGCCACCGCAGGTACATTTGCCGAATCCTTCATAGCATCGTACATCGTCATTTCACCTGCATAGATGCCGCTCACGTTTCGAACGGCGTACCCATTAAAGTCTGCTCCTTCTTCGTCAGAAAGGAGACTGAAGGGATGGTAGTTCCCGGTTTCAAGAGCCGGAGCGTATACAGCCGGCGGTTTAAACGCAGAGCCCGGCTGACGCTTGGCCGTCACGCGGTTAAAGCTCTGTCTTACGTAATCCCTGCCGCCCTGGACCGCAGCAGCCCCACCCGTTCTGTTATCCAGAATGGCCATGGCTCCTTCCACCTGACGTTCCGTTCCATCTTCCGGAAAAGAACCGGGATCCTGAAATTTGTGATAAGAGATTTGCTGGAGTTCCTGATTCATAGGCACTTCGATCGTGTAACCTCCCTGGAGGACCTCTTCTCTTGTAAGACCATAGCGTTCTTCTGCTTCTTCAAGAACGAGATCCACATAGGTGAGATAGGCTGGATCGTCCGTAATATTATGCATAGCTGTTGGCATTGCCGTCCCCTGAAGCCGCACTGCTTCGTCGGCAGTGAGGTAGCCCTGTCGCTCCATCAGACTAAGGACAAGATCTCGCCTGTTCTTACTGCGTTCCGGGTTTTCAATTGGTGAGTAGGCATTCGGTCCCTTTGGAAGCGCCGCAAGAAGAGCCCCTTCGGCTGCGTTCAAATCCCCCACTGACTTGTCAAAATAAAGCCGGCTAGCCGCTTCAATGCCGTGCGCACCCTGACCAAAGTAAATCCGGTTCAAGTACATCTCCAGGATGTCATCCTTTGAATACCTGCGCTCGAGATTAACCGCAATAAGAACTTCCTTTGTCTTCCGCATCAGTGTCTTTTCATGATCCAGAAATGTATTCTTAGCAAGCTGCTGAGTAATTGTACTTCCTCCCTCGACGGCACTGCCGGCCATAATGTCTCTGTACAGGGCCCGTCCGATCGCACGGAAATCAATTCCCTGGTGCTGATAAAAACGCTGGTCCTCAACAGCAATAAAGGCTTCTTTCACATGTTCGGGTATTTCTTCCTTACTCACAATCTGCCTGTTTTCCTCAAACAGTTTCGTAATTTCATTTCCTTCATGATCTGTCAGTACACTCGCTTCGTGCATGACCAGCTTTTTATCATCAATCGCATAATTGCCATACAGAATAACAGAAATGTAAAGTGTTATGCCGAGGGCAGCCATAACAGCCGCAAACACAGCAGTAAAAATAAACCTTTTTCTCAACCGGCGCTTTTTTCTCAAGCCGCTCCCCCCTATTGCACCTTCACAGGTAATCTCACAGTCTTTCAAAGCCTGCATGATCTTTTATAGACCCTTTACCTTTTGCTCTTGTCGTAAAGATTGTTGCTTTAACCAGCTTTAATTTCGCAGCGAAAGGCCGCGACTCCTGCGGGGAAAGCAACAACGAGCAACTTCATCACGAATAGGCTGCGAGTTGCTTCAACGCATGTACCGAGGCGTTGCACGCGGAAAGCGTCGGCCTGCAGCTCAGAAACAACAATCTATCCGAAAACAGCCTTAGAAAAGCAGCAATCTATTCGAGAACAGCTTTATCTTTTCTATCGAAAAAAGTGTGTACCTGTCAGATGTCTTCTTAGTCTATTACGCCAAAATACCAGAAAAGGTTTCATCAGATGCTGGCAAAACTGCAGATTCGTCAAAGAACATTCATTTCTTTGAGGAGTATCACTTTAAGTCAGTGAAGATGTGGTCATACGCTGCAAGACTTCTGCGGTCGTGAAAAGCCTTTATGTCATGAAGCAGCTGCGGCGGCTTCGGTTCAGCCCTCAAAAAAACCGCAGGGGCTGTTTCCCCTGCGGTTTCACAAAGTATCGGGTTTTACTTCAGCAGTTTCAGACTTTCACGATTAAATGCCGGCAGATCATCCGGCGTCCGGCTCGTAACCAGATTGTGGCAGACCACAACCTCTTTATCCTGAAAATCAGCACCTGCGTGTTTCAGATCCATGTGAATGGATTTAAAACCGGTCACTTTACGGTCTTTTAAAACGTCAGCGGTAATCAGAAGCTGCGGTCCGTGACAAATAGCAAAGACAGGCTTGTCCTGATCCATAAAGTGCCTGGCAAAATGAACAAAACGGTCATCGGCCCGGAGGATATCAGGCGAAAAACCGCCCGGAATAAATAAAGCATCGTAATCTTCCGGTTTTGCATCTTCAATAGCAAGGTCGGTTTTCACCTTCGCTTCACCGTTCTTACCTGTTACTTCCTTGCCTGCTTCAGGGCCGATCACCATAACTTCATGCCCGCCGCCTTCAAATTCCTGGACTGGTGACGTATACTCCGAATCCTCAAACATATCGGTCATGACACATGCAATTTTACTCATTTTATTTCCTCCCTTCGAAACTAACCTCCTTTTACCCGTGAAAAAACCGCGTGAAACATTACAGGGGGCTTAAAAGTGTATGCTTAAAATAAGACAATCCTGTGACAAGGTTTTTAAATCCGGTGCATATGAATTATAATGTGTTGGAGATAGAGAGTGCCGCAGGTTTGTTTTTGGGTTACCTGTGCACTTACATCAGGAGGTACCTGACTTATGACAATCGAAGAAATTAGTTTTCTGTCCATGTGGCTGGCACTGTTTGCCGGAATTGTTTCATTTCTTTCACCATGCGTATTCCCTCTCGTTCCGGCATATCTCGCCCAGCTTACCGGCACCAATATATCCGACAACCAGCTTCAGGCTGATCGGAGGCTGATCTTTTCAAGAAGTATCGGCTTTATTATCGGTTTTACATCCATTTTCCTGCTTCTCGGAGCCTCTTCCACAATGGTGGGCAGGCTTTTTGTGACCAACCAGACTCTGCTCGAACAACTAGGTGGTATAGTGCTCGTGTTATTCGGTCTCCAGTTGGCAGGTGTATTTACCCTCTCTTTTTTAATGAAGGAAAAACGCTATCACGGCCCTAAAAAAACGGCGAGCTTCTTTCGCTCGATACTGTTCGGCCTGTTTTTTGCCGCTGCCTGGTCCCCCTGTATCGGACTGGTACTCGGCTCCATTTTGTCGATAGCTTCTACAGAGTCGTTGTGGGGCGGTATGTTTCTGCTGTTTATCTACTCTATGGGACTGGCAATTCCCTTTCTGATCGTCAGCCTGATTTATGCAAAGTCGCTCAACAAAATGAGAAACGTAAACCGCTACCTGCCTGTGATTCAGAAAACAAGCGGAATCATAATGATTGTGTTCGGAATTCTTTTGTTTACCGGCCTGTTTAACCGGATTTCCAGTTATCTCGCCCAGTATATTATTCTTTAGTGCCCCGTAATGAATGAAAGTCCCGATAGTTGTGTGTTAAGATAAACACAATACTTAAGGACGAAAAGGTCCGCCTGATCAGCGGGCTTTTTTTTACCGCTTCATTGTCGGAACATTTTAAAATTCCCGAAAAAAGAGAGGAGAACTGTTCAGATGAACCAGCTTTACAGCGCTCTTGAAAACTATTACGACGAGATGGTGGAGATCCGCCGCTATCTGCACCAGTATCCTGAACTATCCTTTCAGGAAGTTCACACGCCTCATTACATTGCAAACTATCACGAGAAACTGGGACTTGAAGTAAGAAAAAATGTAGGGAAAAGAGGGGTTGTCGCCCGCCTTGAAGGAAGCCATCCGGGACCAACGGTTGCCCTGCGTGCGGATTTTGATGCACTTCCGATTCAGGATGCAAAGGATGTGCCGTACAAATCAACCGTACCCGGTGTGATGCATGCCTGTGGTCACGACGGCCATACGGCTACCCTGCTTGTTCTGGCAAAAGCAATGAGCGAACAGAAAGATGAGCTGCACGGGACGATTGTATTCATTCACCAGCATGCCGAGGAACAGGCTCCCGGCGGGGCCATTGCCATGATTAATGACGGGTGTCTGGATGATGTGGATGTCGTTTTCGGTACCCATCTGTGGGCCGTAGCACCGACTGGGAAAATCCAGTACAACGAAGGCCCGCTTATGGCAGCAGCCGACCGCTTTGAGCTTGATATACAGGGAAAAGGCGGACACGGAGCCGAACCCCACGACACGAAAGACGCTATTGTCATTGGTTCCCAGCTCGTTCAGTCCCTTCAGCAGATCGTGAGCCGAAGAACAGCGCCCCTTGATTCCGCTGTAGTAAGCATCGGATCATTTGAAGCGAAAAATGCTTTTAATGTGATTGCAGATAAAGCAAAGCTGATCGGAACCGTGCGGACATTTGATCCGGCAGTCCAGAAGCTCATAAAGGATGAAATCCAGCGTATCGCTGACGGAACGGCCCTCAGCACCGGTTCCTCAATTTCCCTGACTTACGAAAAAGGCTATCCGGCTGTTGTAAACCACGCAGACGAAGCCCGTTTGGTTGCTTCCACTCTGGCTGAAATTGATGCAGTAGAAGAAGTGGAACACCGCAGGCCGATTATGGGCGGTGAGGATTTCAGCTATTATCTCCAGCACAGAAAAGGTGCGTTTTTCTTTACAGGCGCCCAGCACCCTGATGTTAAGGAACCGTTCCCTCATCACCATCCGAACTTTGACTTTGATGAGCGCGCCATGCTTATCGCAGGCAAGTCCCTGGCAGCACTGGCGCTGCAGTATGTCGGAGCAGATGCCAAGGTGAGTGTGTAACGCTGGTTAAGTAAAGATTTGCTGATTGCAAGTAAGACACCTGGAGTTTATCCTGGTGTCTTTTGTGTAACCCGGCTGTCATCATACGACTCGGCAACCATAGGAGGCTGAGGCGTTGCCCGCGGAAAGCGTCGGCCTGTAGCGCAGAAAACAACAATCTATCCGAAAACAGCCTAAAGAAAAAGCCGGTACGCTAGGTACCGGCCTGATTGAGTCTGCCTTCCAGAAGCCACCGCTTCCGAAAGGCATTTTTTGCATTTTCCGCAAGCAGATCAAGGAAATGATAATTTGCCCACGCTCCTACTATGGCACCAAAACCAGGAATTAACTGGAGCGTTTTCGGGAGATCGATAAAGTCACGGTACTCAAGCTGAAATGCCTTCCAGTCAACCGATGTAATATGCGGATGCATTCCCCTGAGAGCCTCCCGCTCCTTTTCCCAATACACAATCCGATCAAATGCCCGGATCCTTGCTTCCTCTTTTGAAAAAGCGAGCTGAAAGATGTGAAGAAGAAACAGCCTTTCCCGGGGGTCCTCAGTATCATATCCGTAGATTTTTGCTGCATCAAACAGAAACTTCATTTTTATACTTAGCAGAAGAGGAAAGTCAGCCATGCCAAGGAGAATTCCCCCTGCACCGGTGCCGGCTCCCTCAACTGCTGCTGTGCGTTTATACCTTATTTTTCTCTGTTCAAGCAGCTCTTCCCGTTTTTCCAGGGTTTCGTGGCGAATTAATGCCTGAACCGACAGATAGGCGGAACCGGCAAGAGTCGCCTGTACCATATGCCTGACGCTCTCTGCGACCGTCTGATGAACTTTTTCAGGTATTTTTGCATTGATCTTCTTCTGCCATTTTCGTGCCGTTCTGCCGGTTATGGACGGTGACTTATACACCTTTCGTTCAAAGCGGGCCACTTCACGGGCCACTTTTTCCTCATATCCCATTGCAGTACGGGCCTCCCTTATAAACGAATTTCGAGCATATTAAATTCTGAAGTTACCCTCACTGCGCCGTCCGAACTTCACGTTTTCTGGAGAAGCGGTCATAAAACAGCGCGAGAAATATCCCGATTCCAGCAACAATCGCCCCATCAGCCCATCCATGGATACCGCCTGTGAGAAGAGTAAACGCGAACACCTGCACAAGAAGGAGCAGCCAGACCAGCTTCCGGTGTCCCTCTTCTTTGTGCTTCAGAGCGACCGGGTACAGATCGATGATCTGGTTTGTTTTATAGTGCCCTTTAAGGGTTTTGAGCTGAATCGCTGTCATGTAAACAAACAGGGCGGCAATAAGCCACAGTCCCCAGCTGAGCGTGACCACATATAGAAACAGCATGCCGAGCAGAGTCAGCCTTACAAATATCCCGAAGTAGTCGTTTGATCTTACAAACGAGCGGGTGTACATGTATAAATAGGTGTTTTTCTGCTCAAACGGTACCATCTGAAACAGACTGTTCAGGTAGGACCGGGGACGGATGGACATTTTCAGACGTGGTACGTCTGTAAAAGAGTTTGCGATCCTGTAGAAGGTCATGACGGTATTGTCCTCAATCCGAGCCAGTCTCTCCCACTTTACGGAGTGTGTCCGGTTTACTTTATTGAAATAAAATACGTAAAGGACAGTGAGCAGTGCCGCAAGTCCGCCGAGGACCCAGACCGGCTGCATCGTAAACATAGCCAGAACAGCGCTGAAATTGAGTACTGTCCGGATGATCGTATGACCTGCCACTTTACTGTTGTCCTGAAAGCGCTGCTCTTCAAACCCGGATGCAAGGTTCCACAGCTTCAGCGCACTCAGCATAACAAGAATGGTAATAAGCAATGAGCCGGAATCACTGATCCGGTGGAAAAAGAGCGGGGCCATGACCAGCAAAGGCAGGGCAATCCAGAACGTCTCCATCATCCAGCTGTACAGAATGGAAGATCGGAAATAGGGCTTCATTCTGCTTTCCAGCGGCGGCAGGTAAACCAGATCCGCTTCTCTTACAAACGTTCGGACGCGGCCTCTCGTTACCAGCCAGGTAAACAGGGCAATGAAGACCCAGACGACCGGAAAGTCTTCAGGCAGCCACATAAGAAATTCACCGTAATAATAGCTTCCGAAAATAAACAGCAGGTAGAGTGTAAACAGGAAACCGCTATTCGCAATCAGACGGAGGTATCTGACAGCCATCTCCCAGTAATCTGCGCGGCGTTTTTGCCACAGTTCCTGCACGTTACCCATGGCGTCCTGCCTCTGTTACCGCAACGTAAATGTCATCCAGGTCCGCGCCAGGCAGATTCATCTCGCTTTGCAGCTCCTCCATCGTTCCCTGAACCACGATCCGTCCCTCATGCAGAAGAATAAAACGGTCGCAGTATTTTTCAGCTGTGGCAAGAATATGCGTGGACATCAGGATGCCGCACCCTTTTTCTTTCATTTTCGTCATATGATCCAAAAACGATTTGATTCCAAGCGGATCGAGTCCGACAAACGGTTCATCCGCCACGTAGAGCTTGGGATTTACGAGAAATGCACACATGATCATCACCTTTTGGCGCATTCCCTTTGAAAAGTGGCTCGGAAACCATTTCACCATTTTCTCCATCCGGAATTCCTTTAACAGACCTTCCGCACGCTGTTTAAATGTATCCTGGTCGATTCCATAAGCCATTGCTGTGAGTTCAAGGTGCTCCCACAGTGTAAGTTCCTCGTAAAGCAGCGGTGTTTCCGGTATATAGGCAAGGCTGCTTCTGTAAGCTTCCATATCTTCTGCCATTGTCTGCCCTTTGACGCGCACCTTGCCGTCATGTGGTTCCATCAGACCGAGCACGTGCTTAATTGTCGTACTTTTCCCGGCTCCATTGAGCCCGATCAAACCAACAATCTCATGGGGCTTCACCGAAAATGTGACACCGTGAAGCACCGGCTTGCTCCGCTGATAGCCGCCTGTCAAAGCGGATACTTCAAGAACATTATCCATCATCATATCTCCTTCACTTGTCCTGACTGGCAATCTCTTCTTTTACTATATCGAATCTCAGCTCTGCAGAAAAGAGAAAGCCGGTTTATGTTTTACGATTGGGCCCGAAGAAGAGCCTGCTGTTCTTTTTTCTGGTCCATCATGCCCATCAGCATAAGTACACACATCAGCACGATCCAGCTTATAAAGTATGGTGATAAAAGATCCCGCACCCAGCCTGAAATAAACGGACTTGTAATCGTTCCGAGGGAAAACACAGCAGACAGAAGGGCAAACCCCCTGCCTCTTGCCTCCTCCCCGATCCGGTCGGTCAGCATCGTCATCATTGCCGGAAAGACAATGCCTGTCGCCGCTCCGAACAGAAGCAGCGCTCCCGAAGGCGGGATGCCTCCGGAGAAAAATAATATCCACCCGAAGCTGGCGCACATCATCACAATCCCGGTAAAAAGCCGGATAAACGGACTGATCCAGTGCACAAAGAACAGGGCGAGGGAAAGAAGTGTGCCCACTCCGATCATACTCACCATCATGCCCACATCCCCTTTCGAGAAATCCGTTTCGACTGATAAAAACGGCAGCTCGAACATCAGGGTGCCCTGGGCGTACATGATCCCGAATGCGGTAATAAAGATTGGCATTGAACGGATGGTAATCAGTGACTGGTAGCTCGGTTCATGCCGGTAAGACCGGATTACCAGATTGGACTGCACAGTCTGTCTGGCCAGGATAAACGCAGCTGCCATAACTGCTGACACTGCAGCAAACGTCCATGAAGCACCAAACCACTCCCCGATCTTTCCGCCGGCCAGAGGAGCAACGGCCATTGCCAGAGTCACCATCAGGGTATTAACCGCCATATTTTTGCTTTGCTCCCGGCGGTTCTCGGCGAATGTCGAGAGCAGCGTCATGCATGCAGGCGTCAAAAAGGCAAGCAGAAAACCGTTAAGCAGTCGGAGAATAAAGAGGTGGGAAACATCACTTACGAAAAAGTGAAGACCAAGAGATGCTGCCAGAAACCCAATTGGTACGATAATATAATTTCTTGGGCCTGTCCGGTCAATCACCACACCGGCAATCAGATTTCCGGCCAGATTGACAAATGAGGTCGCCCCAAGCATAATACCGACCATAAAACCGGTTGCTCCGAGCCCTACAGCAAGCGGTGTAAGTACCGGAAACTGCATATGTATGCTTGTAAAGATTAGAAACAGCAGTACAAACAGCGCCAGCTTTTGTTTGGTTCGTGATAAAGTACCCACGTTCATCCCCCCGTTTTCAATTGTATGAACCGGGGAAAATAGATAGACATGCTGTTTTTGATTCAGGACCTGCTTATGATAAAATAAGGAACATTCCTTACATATTCGAAAGGGTGATTCAGTTGACGCACACGAATGACGACTGTATTTTCTGTAAAATTGTTAAAGGTGATATTCCCGGTGCGAAGGTGTACGAAGACGAAAATGTGCTTGCTTTTTTTGACATCAGCCAAGTCACAAAAGGTCACACTCTCGTAATCCCAAAAAACCACGAAGAAAACGTTTTTGAACTGAAGGAGGAAACCGCTAAACAGCTTTTCTCCGCTGTACCGAAAGTGGCAAATGCCCTGAAGGAAGCGTTCGAACCAATCGGCCTTAATGTTCTGAACAATAACGGCAAGGAAGCAGGCCAGTCTGTGTTCCATTATCATCTTCACCTGATTCCGCGCTACGGTAAGGGAGACGGATTTGGTGCCGTGTGGAAGGAACACGGGAGCGAGTACAGCTCCGATCAGTTGTCGGATATGGCAGCTGAAGTAAAAAAGCAGATTCAACTATCCTGATCCATCCCTGCCCCGGTTGCTGCTCCAGCAGTATGCGAACCGGGGCTTTATTTCAATTCACCATGTTCACCGTTTCTTTGAGTACAGCAGGGCAGGAGATTTCTTTAGATATGGATCCCTCACAGTCAGTAAACCTCTGATCGCGCAAGGCTGACGAGAGTAGCGAAACTCCAGCTTCGGCACCGCCGCAGGAAACAGGTGGAAGGCGTTCTGCGGCGTTTTGCGAAAAGGGTATATCTATTTTCTTTAAAAAGAACGTAAATTGAAAGAGGAAATCCGCTGCCCCTGCAGAAATCTTTGTAAGACAGAAAACTGTGCAGGGGGCGTGAGAATTATGTTCAACTTTAATGCAGGACCGGCAACATTGCCGGCAGAAGTAAAAGAAAGAGCTAGACAGAAAGGATTCGATCCGTCCCTTTCTGTGATGGAAATGAGTCACCGTTCACCGGAATATGAAGCTATTCATTTTGGTACAAAGGACAAAATCCGGCAGGTGCTTAACCTTCCTGAAGACTTTGACATACTGTTTCTTCAGGGCGGTGCAAGTCTCCAGTTTGCCATGCTTCCAATGAATTTTCTCACACCTGGAAAAAGAGCCGGCTATGTCATTACCGGTTCATGGTCTGAAAAAGCCTATGAAGAAGCAAGCCGGATTGGTGATACATACATTTACGCAAGCGGTGCTTCTGAGCAGTACCGCACTATCCCCAGGATCCATTCCTGGGAGCCTGAAGAAAATACAGCCTATCTCCACATTACGAGTAACAATACGATCTATGGCACACAGTGGTATACGTTACCAGAATCCTGCCATAAAGTTCCTGTATGTGCTGACATGTCTAGTGATCTGTTTAGCCGCCCTGTGGACTGGTCCAAAATTGATATTGCCTACGCAGGCGCTCAGAAAAACGCCGGACCGGCTGGGGTCACCATTGTCATTATCAAAAAAGACTGGCTGGAAGACGCCGAACAGGATATCCCAAAAATTTTAAGCTACCAGACTCACCAGAAAAAGGACTCCCTTTACAACACTCCACCGACTTTTTCAATTTACATGACCGGTCTTATGATGGACTGGATTCAAGCCCAGGGCGGGGTGGATCAGTTGTATAAACAAAACGCTGAGAAAGCAAGCCGTATATACTCGCTTATGGATCATTCCCAACATTTTTATCAGCCGCATGCCGATAAATTAAGCAGGTCCATGATGAACGTTACTTTCCGTCTTCCATCGGTTGAACTTGAAAACCTGTTTCTCAAGCATGCAGCTGAAGAAGAAATGATCGGTCTGAAAGGCCACCGCTCCATCGGCGGCTGCCGGGTCTCTCTCTACAATGCGGTCCCGCCAAAAGCTGTTGATCATCTTCAGGATTTTATGCTTCGTTTTATGAAAAAACATTCCTGTTAGAATGTCTGTCCGGTTCTGCTTAACCTTGTCAGGACCGGGCAGGTTATTATTATAAAAATATTTTATATCCAATTTATCCCACACTTTATTCTTCTTTCAACGGGGTTCATCAAAAGACGGCATGACCGGGAACCATGTTCGGCCCCTCCCCTATTATGCTCCACCGCACCGGTCCTATCGCACATATCCTTCTCCAGAATCTCCCGCCACTAATTTTCAGAAAATACTGATACCCTATTGTTAAATGATTTCTCCTTATGTTATGATTAAAATATCATTTTCCTGAAAAAATAATGAATTTTTAGAAAATACGTATTTTTTCTTATGGATTCTCTTGAAGATGGAGGGAACTTATGGATACTCAAGTGACACAATCCATTAAACAGTCCATCATGTTCAGTCACAAAGTCGCCCAACTCAGCAAAGCGCTGTGGAAGTCGATTGAAAAGGACTGGCAGGCATGGATTAAGCCTTACAATTTAAACATTAACGAACACCACATTCTGCTCATTTCCTATCAGCTTGAAGGAGCATCAATCTCTGACATTGCCAAATTTGGAGTCATGCATGTATCCACCGCATTTAACTTCTCCAAAAAGCTGGAAGAGCGCGGCCTCCTTACCTTTTCGAAACGGCAGAATGACAAACGAAACACCTATGTCTTCCTCACCAAGCAGGGAGAAGAATTGCTTCTTGAAACACTGGAAAATTACAAACCTGAAAATTACGGCGTTTACAGTGGATCACTGCCCATTAAGGAACTTTACGGGAAGTTTCCGGAATTTTCCGAAATCACAAGTATTGTCAAACACATTTACGGCCCGGATTTCATGACTATTTTTGAAAAATCACTCTCAAAGATTGAAAGTGACTTCACCGAAGTTGACGGGAAGCTTGCTCCTGTAGAGAAGCGGGAATCAGAAGTTGACCTGCGTTCATCATGACATAATGTCCTTTTGTCATACTTAATCACCCGACTGCACATAACAACTGTTCTGTGCAGTCTTTTTTGTGCTTTTTTTCTGAATTCAAACCCGTAAAATGACACCATCCGACATCGTGTGACACCCATAAGAAAAAGAAGAAATTTATTCATGTTTTTTTTGAAAAAACCCTTGTTTTTTTAGCGTTCAGGGCGTAAATTACAATAGTAACATCACGAGGAGGTGAGCAGATGAACTGCTGGAAAACAGTCTCCATCACCCAGGACATCGGAAAGTTCCGCCTGTGGATTCTGTCAGGAATGTTGATGGTTTCTTACTTTTTAGTTTACTTTCTGCTGTTCAGCACATTTGGAACAGGAGCAGCATTAATTGATTACGGGGCAGGTGTCCTTTTGATCTGCATGCTGGCTGTTTTTCCAATCCACATGCTGATGCACTGCATCCCTGTCTGGATGCTTGGAAGAAAAGCAACAATGGGTGTCAGGATGAAGCAGTGGCCATTTCTCTATCTTACTGTGAAACAGCCTCTGCCGAAGCATATTTCGCTTCTGGCCATCTGCTCACCGGCGATCTTTATTACTGGTACGGCCATAGCCGTAACCTTTATCTTTCCCCATTTGCTCCACTATGCAGCTCTCATGTCCGCTTTGAACATCGGCATGTGCGTACACGATTTTCTGTACGTAAACCACATTCGCCGGGCACCGCGGCATGCATTCGTTGAAGAATATGATGACGGGTTTCACATTCTCTGTGAAAATCCCGCACTCACAAATAAGAAAGCCTCGTAACGCTGGTTACGAGGCTTCATTCTTTTCACGCTCTGTTATAAAAATAGTAAAGCGGATCCTGTTTTCCCCAAGGTTAACTTCCTCTGCCTCCGCGAGCACACCATCAGCAATGCCTTCATGCAAATGGAGATAAAAGTAAGATTCAGCCGGATTAATCTTTACCCATTCGGGCAGATCGGCCATTGAATCGATTAAGCCAAATACTTGAGTGGATGGAAGCGAGATACCGCCAATGTTAAACGAGTCTTCATGAAGAACGATATTGCCCTCTTCCGTCACTTCAGGCTCTAGATTAAGTTCAATTGGCACCTGCTGACCGAAAATACGGAACGATGCATCAAAATGGACAAACTGTTCCCCTATATACAGGTCGTAGTCACGGTCCGGGTCCTCCTCATCGAGTTCCTGCTGAATCAGCTGATTGAGACTGTCCCTGGAGGCCTCTACAGTAAAGGAAGGGTATGTTCCTTCCCAGTCTCCACGCTCGACTGTCTCCCACTCCTCATAACCGCCAGTCGCAAACAGACGGTAAAACAAAAACATGATTATAAGCCCGAATAATGTTACAATAAAGAATAACGAAAAGAAGGCCGCTTTCCATTTGTTTCTGATCTTAAACATGGTTGTCTCAGCTCCTCTCCGCATTAATGGAATGACGTAAAACGGAGATTCCTCACCGCCTTCTTTCATAGTTTAGCAAAGTCACTCCTTAAATGGGAAATGCTATGATTTCACTTTGTTTTTTGTTAAACTCAATGTCATACACGAACGAGTCAAAATGATGGAGGTTACCGGATGATTATCCCATTCGTTTTATTTGCAGCTTTTTATTTGTTTGCAATAAATTCTATGACTAATACATTATGTATTCAAAAAGAGATCTCAGAAGAAAAGCAGCCAAAAGTTTTCCGGACGATCAACGTGCTGATTATGATCCTCCTCACTTCCTCATACGTGCGGATATTCTTCACCTGATGACTCATACCAAAGAAAAACAGGGGTGTCCATTATATTGGCTGTAAGCCGATGATGGGCACCCCTTTTGCTTATACTCCACCAGTTCTAAAGTTTAGTACCAGCAGGCGCATCCAATAATAACAAGCAGTACGAACAAAACTATGAGTAACGCGAACCCTTGACCGTATCCGTCTTTATGCGACACAAGCGTCTCCTCCTTTTGATCATTCCATACATAATATTGGGGTGCCTGCTGTTTGTGTGGACGTTTGTCACGGTTATAAATATTTTCCCCTTTCTTTCCTGTCAGAGGTACAGGCAGTCCCTTCGGCAGGCCTGTACTGGAAGGCCTGAGTATACAGGCAGTTATACCTGTACATTGCCATTCCCAGCTGCCCTCTAGTGCCAGCTGACCACTCTCTTTCATACTCCATGCAGTCATTTCAATACCCCCTCTGTTGTGCTATAGTTAAAAGGAAAATCACCTGTGAAAAGAAACAGCATAAGGGAGTTGGACAGAAAGTGAAAAAGAAGTGGGTCCTGTTTGCATCAGCCTTAGTCGTAGTACTTGGAGCATGCTCCAACGGCGATGCAGCAGAAGAGGAGAACACAGAAAACATGGATAACGGGGACACAGAAACAGAAGCACAGAATGAGGAAGAAGATGTTACTGAAATTGGTGAGTCCGAAGGCGATGAAACAGTTATTGTAGAGACGAGTGCGGGCAATATTACAGAGGAAGAGTTTGTGGACAGACTTGTTGATCTTTACGGTGAAGCAGTTCTTCGAGACATGATTGAAGACAAGATTATGGAAAACCAGGCAGAAGAACTCGGTGTAACTGAAGAGGATATTCAGGAAGAGATTGAAGACCTCCGTGAAACCCTTGGAGCTGAAAGCGATGAGCAGTTTCTTCAGGCTCTCCAGATGCAGGGGATTGGCAATGAGGAAGACCTCCGTTCACTCGTGCAGCATCATCTTGTCCTGCAGCGCCTGACAGGTGATGAAGGAGACATTGATGATGCAGAGGTGCGGGCCGAATATGATCGCGGGGAGGAAGTGGAAGCACGCCACATTCTCGTAGATGATGAGGAGACCGCAGAAGAGGTTTACGAACGCCTGATGGATGGAGAGGACTTTTCTGAGCTTGCCGGTGAGTACTCCACTGATCCAGGTTCCCGTGAAGATGGCGGCAGCCTCGGGTTTTTCCGCCGTGGAACAATGGTACCACCATTTGATGCAGCAGCCTTCTCTCTTGATGAAGGGGAAATCAGCGAACCTGTGAGATCCGATTTCGGCTACCATATCATTGAAGTAACGGACCGCAATCCGTTTGAAGACTCCTTTGAAGAAGTTGAGGACCAGCTTCGCAACACGATCTTCCAGCGAAAAATGGCAAACATGAGCAAGCGCCAGCAGGAGCTTTATGATGAAGTAAATGTCGAGATTATCGACGAACGTTTTGAAGATCTTCTGGATGATTAACCAGCTGAAAAGCCTCCACGCATTCTGCGTGGAGGCTTTTGATTTTCCTATGCACTTTTATCAAGTATATCGTTAATTTCGTTCTTGTATAAATCCGACTTGCCGCCGAACACAGCCTGAATGTTTTTGTTGTATTTCATCACACCTGCTGCACCAAGCGCCTTCAGTTCGGCCTCATCAATTTCACCCGGATCAACAACGGTTACACGCAGCCTTGTAAAGCAGGCATCTACATGTTCGATGTTCTCCTTTCCGCCAAGGGCATTAAGAATCAGACGTGCTTTATCACGGTAGTCATCTTTCTTTTTCCCGCCTTCAGCTGCAGGTTCCTCCCCATTTCCGCCTGCCTCTTCTTTTTTCTTTTCATTGTAATCTTTACGTGTATACAGCTTTGCTTCCTGTCCCGCACGTCCAGGTGTTGCAAGGTTCCATTTCCTGATCGCAAAGGAGAACACATAGTAGTAAAGCACAAAGAACACAGCCCCCATGACGATGTTCATCCACCAGTTCGGTGTCCCTGGCAGCGCATTTACAAGGACAAAGTCAATCAGACCTGATCCTCCGGCCCACCCAAGATGAACGTTCAGCATATAGGCAATCGCAAAGCTGAAACCGGTAATTATGGCATGGAGCACGAACAGCAACGGAGCGACAAACAGAAACGTAAACTCAATCGGTTCGGTAATACCCGTGAGAAACGCTGTACCGGCTGCAGCAATGAGCATCCCCTTTACAACAGGGCGGTTGTTTTTATCCGCCTGGCGGTACATGGCAAGAGCTGCACCGAGGAGACCGAACATCACAATTGGAAATTTACCTGCCATAAAGCGCCCGGCTGTCACTTCCTCTCCAGCAGCAATTTGAGCAAGGAAAATATACTGGTCACCGGAAACGAAGCTCCCGGCTACCTGGGCTGTCCCTCCGAGTTGAGTCCATAAAAATGGCGCATACCAGATATGGTGAAGACCTGTTGGAATCAATACGCGCTCTAAAAAACCGTATAAACCTACATAAGCAGGATTCGTGGCATCAGATGCAATGACGTTAGCAGCAGCGTTAATCGCCGTCTGAATCGGCGGCCACACGAGCATTACCGCAAAAGCAAGGAGAATTGACATGAATACCATGACAATTCCGACAGAACGATCCCCTGCAAAAAAGCCAAGTACTTCAGGAGGCTGAAACCTCTTAAATTTATTATAAACCCATACGGCAAGCAGTCCGACGACAATGCCGCCGAGTACGCCGGTTTCAAGCGAGGCAATACCGAGTGTCATCCCGTACTCCCCGGCTTCTTCCGCCATTTCTGGCGTGATGTTCAAGGCAAGCGATATAGTGGTGTTCATAATGATATAACCGAGTAATGCAGCAAGGGCTGCGATCCCCGAACCGCCTGTGAGACCGATCGCTACCCCTACGGCAAAGATGATCGGCAGATTTTCAAAGATACTCAGACCAATGCTTGTCATTCCGGTGCTCACGGCCTGCATTGAATCCGCTTGCAAAAACGTTAAGTAATCAGCGAGTGGACCGTTCATGGCCGCTCCTATCCCCAGCAGGATCCCTGCAGCCGGCAGGAGTGCCACCGGCACCATGAGAGACTTTCCGAATTTTTGCAGGCTTGCAAAATTCATCTTCCTTCCTCCTCCGTACGTATCTGTAAAAGATGAACCAGAACCAGCTGTGACTGATCCTGGTTCCCGTATTCAGCAATCCGGGTTAACATCAGAAATGTTATTTTGACGAAAGCTCCGGCCAGTAGTCCTTGTTTTCTTCAATCAGATCATCGAGAATTTTTCGCGCACGGGGTGCGTCCACCACTGTACGGTTAAGCGTGAGTGCCTGAAGCAGTTTTTTATAATCTTTTTCGTACCACGCATCCACTACGAGCTTTTCAAATGCCAGCTGTCCTTCAATCAGACCTTTTTCAAAGGTTGGAATTTCCCCTACCGCAAAAGGTTTAGGGCCTCCTGACGTAAGAGCAGCCGGCACTTCCACCATTGCATCGTCCTGAAGATTTGAGATGATGCCATTGTTTTCTACAATCACAATAAACGTATCCCCTGTGTTATAGGCAAGTGACGCTGCAACCCTGATCATGTAACATCCGTGAATATCCACTTCAAGTTCAGCGTTTTCAGAGGTGCCATCGGAAATCAGCTGATCACAGAGTTCGTGAACTCGTTTTTCCCGTCCGTTGATCACCTGACGTGCACGGGTGTTTTTCACGTCCTCTTTTTCGACCATCTGTGAAGGATACAGGTAATACTGCAGATACGTGTTCGGCAGGTAGTCAGGGAAATCAGTAAGCATCGTTTCAACCTGCTTAAATGTTTTAATCCATGAAGGATCATTCACGATTTCAGCATCTTCAGGCAGGAATCCGTCATCTTTTATTGCTCGTTTAATGTCATCAGTAAGACGGTTGCCTTCTTTATCGTAAATATCAGTGAACCATCCGAAATGATTCAGACCGAAATACTCCGGAACAAGATCCCATATTTCCTTTCCGAGAATCTTGGCGTAACTCACCATGATGGCGGCCGGCATGTCACATATATTCAGGATTTTTTCATCGTCCGGAAATTCTCTTCTTAAAGCTTCAGCTACAATTGCTGCGGGATTCGTATAGTTGAGAATCCACGCATCCGGTGCATACTTACGAACATCATTGACCACGTCGATCATGTCCCCGATTGAACGCAGGCCGTACGCCATACCACCAGGTCCGCACGTTTCCTGACCGACAGCTCCGTGGCGGAGGGAAATCTGCTCGTCCTTTTCACGCATAGCCAGTCCACCTGTACGAATCTGCACGAAAGCAAAGTCTGCGCCTGTAAACGCTTCTTTTTTATCTGTTGTATAGGTAAATGATTCGAGTTCAGGATATTTATCTTTCAGAATTACCTCTGTTGCTTTTGCGACTTTTTCCTGCCGCTCGGCATTTGTGTCGTAAAATGTGATTGTCCTGAGCGGGAAATGCTTTTTCTCCTCAATCAGGCTCATAATCATCCCGATCGTATACGTGCTTCCGCTGCCCACAACAACCAGATTTTGTTTTTTCATGATGTACCCCTCCAAGGAAACTTTTATTTGTATTTAAATTGTATTAATTTATTTATAATACAAATATAATACATTTTTATGTAAGCGTCAACAAGATGTATTTGATTATTTCATTTTTGTACCGTATTCTTAAACTAGAAAAGCTTGAACAGGGAGGAAAATAATGAGTACACCACTTTACAGGAAGATAGCAAATCAGATTAAGGAAAAAATCCATAAAAATATCTGGCCGCCGGAAGAAGCGATTCCGACTGAAGCCAGACTGAGTGAAATGTTTGAAGCCAGCCGGGTCACTGTCCGGCAGGCGATTTCCGTCCTTGTGCAGGAAGGCCTTCTCTACAAGATCCAGGGAAGCGGGACGTATGTAAAAGGGAACAAGGTTGAGCATAATATCTATTCACTGCGGAGTTTTACGGAGGAAATGCAGGCACTCGATAAAACGATCGCAAACGAGATTATTGATTTCAGCCTCGTTGTTCCCTCCGGCCACATTCGGCAGATGCTCGATCTTAAAGATGGAGAAAAAACGTTTTATGTCAGAAGGCAGAGGATTGTAGACGGCACCCCATTTGTGCTTGAGGACACTTATCTCCCTGTACGCCTCTTTCCGGATCTCAGCTATGAAACGATGCAGGGATCAAAATACGAGTATATTGAAGAAAAAAAGCAGCAGGCGATTAAGGAAAGCTTTCAGGAAGTCCTGCCAATACTGCCCGATCCGGACATTCAGTCCCTTCTCGATTTACCCGAGGCGATACCTATTCTAAAGGTGCAGTTGTATTCAAGACTGGCCGATGAAACGGTTTTTGAGTACAGCGAGCTGTATTTTAAGAGTGATGAGTACAAATTCACGATCGTTGCCAATCGGGAACGCTAAACCAATTCCACGATTGCCCAGTAGCCATCTGCCTGAGTCGTACATACCTTGTTAATGGGAATACCCAAAACACTTTTTCCGAGAAAGGATGACTCCACATGTCTGGTGGCTACAATAATGGCTTTACACTTCTTGTTGTTCTTTTCATTCTGCTTGTCATCGTAGGCTGCGCCTGCGCTTACTAAGGATCGGTAAAGCAAAACCGGAGCTGAGGGGGCTCCGGTTTTGTTTTTTTCCTGTATTAATTGATAAGTTGTTTATGTGCGGAGGACTGACTCTCCGCATTTTGGGGCACCCAAAAATGTCAGCCGCTCAGGACTGAGGATCTCTTTTTGCCCGCCGGTCTCTTACCTTTTTCATAATGACTTCGCCTTCCTGCTCAATCAGTGCCTGCTCTTTTTTACGGTCATCGGTGAAGGCCTGTACAGCTTTATAGGCACAGAGCAGAATTCCTGCATACAGGAAATAGATCCAGCCCGGAACCTCTAGAATAAACTGGCCTGCCGTTGTCATTGAAAAGAGCCGGATCGCAAACGCTGTAAAAATCACTCCCACGAGAATAGCGGCAATTTTTATCCGGTTCAAGACTCTATCATCCTCTCTCATAACTCATTTCTCTACTAGAATATGGTCTCTTTTAAAAAATATGATTGTTTACGGTTTCCAACTCAGGAAAATTGGGAATAGGCAACTAAGTCAACTATTATCGGAGGGTATTTCATGAGGAAAGAGAAGTTATCAGAATTTACTTACGGTCAGTTCCAGGAAGAACTGATTCGCCTTACCCTGCACCGCCTGGAGGAAAAAAGAGATAACTCCCCGCTCGTTTATTTCCCAATCGTCCATGAAAAAGTGGAAACATTTCTGATCGCCTACTGGCAGCAGGCCTGGGGTGACTGCCGTGATATGACGTGGGATGAGTGGTTTCAGTCAGACTGTTTTAAGTGGTTTGAAGACGAGGTAATTAAAGACGTTCTGCAAGAGGCTGTCATTGTGGATCAATACCCGCCACTGCAGGAACTGAGTCCTTCAAGCAGGATGAAAGAAGAAAGTTAAGTGAACGCTATAGATGCTCAAAATCTAATCAGCAAGGAAATAAGAAACTCCCCATAGCAGCAATTCGGACGGGCCCTCTGCCGCGTTCGCTTTGTTGTGCCTGGATTCCCCACCTTTCCAATACTTCTTCCCAACTGTACCCAAGAGAGACGAGCAGTTTTTTCACAAAGATGCTTCAAGCGAAACTTCCGTGGCAAGCAGTATGGTATCCGAAAGATAAAAAGAACCTGAAACAGGTTCAGGTTCTCCTATATTATTTAAGTAATATTAAAATGGAGCGGAAGGCGGCGACTCCTGCGGGAATAGCGTCGACCGAAGACCCCGCAGGGCGCTTTTCCCGAGGAGGCTGAGGCGATGCCCGCGGAAAGTGTCCGCCTGAAGTGCAATATATCAACACTCTTTACGAAAGACCAAAACTAAAGATCCAGCGGTTTATCATGAAAGGAAGGCTTATAGAACGTCCGGTTATCCATCGGAAATACCCGGTCGCTGAATTCACCGGGCTCCACCCCGTCCAGCGCACGGTCCATCATGTTCATTTTTGCATCAAGGTTATCCACATGATGGAGAATCTCCGCTTCGCGCATCATAGGGGGCTTCGGACTTCCCCATTCTCCTTTGCCATGATGACTGAGCACAATATGCTGCAAAGCCATCACTTCGTCCCCTTCAATCTCCAGCTCTTTTGCTGCTTCCGCAATTTCATTTACAATGATCGAAATATGCCCGATCAGTTTACCTTGAGTGGTGTACTCAGCGGCAACCGGGCCGCTTAATTCGTGCACTTTGCCAAGATCATGAAGGATAACACCTGAGTAAAGAAGATCTTTATCCAGGCTAGGATAGAGAGCCGAGACGGCCCGAGCTAAATCAAGCATGCAGATGACGTGATAGGCAAGACCAGATACATATTCGTGGTGATTTCTCGTTGCTGCAGGAGCCTCAATGAAGGCCTTCTGGTGTTTTTTCAGCAGGTGCCTGGTAATCCGCTGAATCTTCGGGTTGGTCATATCAAACAGATACTGGTTAATCCGTTCCAGCATTTCATCTGGCGGGAGAGGTGCTGACTGAAGAAAATCAGCCGTGGAAACCTGATCCATTTCCGATGTCGGACGGATGCTTTTGATCTTTAACTGCCGGTTCCCCCGGTATTCATTTACATCCCCGTGAATATGTACGATGGTTCTGTTCACGAAAAGTTCTTCATCCTCAGGTGAACACCCCCACAGTTTCGCTTCAATTTCCCCGCTCTGGTCTGAGAGCATCAGCGTGAGAAAAGGTTTCCCATTGCTTGCAACACCTTTTTTTGAGGATGTAATTAACAGGTAGGACTCAACGGAATCGCCTACTTTATGGTGTTTGATCCCTTTTTTCATCTTCTCCTCCCTCATTTCTGCTGCCATTCGGCTTTTTTTGACAAGTATAGCATATTTATTCAAACATGCGTTCTCTTTTTCTCTGTTTATTCAACTCCCTGATTACTTTTGAGCTGCTAACTGCTTTCCACTCTGTTTGTTCTGTCAATTACGGTCTGCTGCTTCTGATGGCTGAGCCAGATGATCGTGGCAGCCCAGGCGAGAAACATAGCCGCTGCGCCGATAGAAAAAGGCAGAAACAGGTTCACGGCAAAAACATTCCCTGCAATCAGGGCACCGGCTACGTTTCCAAGACTCACAAAGGAATTGTTCACACCCATAATCAGCCCCTGTTTTTTTCCCGCCCGTTTGGAAATCATGCTGTTCACAGATGGGCGAAGAAGGGAATTTCCAAGGAAAAACAAACAGGTAGTCACAATCAGAGTTGTGTAGCTGAAAGCGAGAGACATGAGAATAAATCCGATACCACTAAGGAGCAGAGCCCCCAGGGCCACACGTTCGTCTCCGAAACGTCCGGTGAGTCTGCCAACAAGGCCTCCCTGTGCAACCGCACCGACCACCCCTACAATCATCACGATCGTTCCTACTTCAGCGGGCGTGTACTCAAAACGGGCAAGCGCATAAAGGCCGAAGCTTGTTTGAAAGTTGGCAAGTCCGAAACTGAGGACAAATACAAGGACGAGCAGGAAACCAACCGGGCTGGTGACGGCGCGCAGAATGCTTTTTAACTGGCCAGGTCTTTCACTGTCCTTCTCCTCCCTCACCTCTTTCGGAAGGGATTCCGGAAGAAGAAACAAGGAAAAGAGACCGGCAATCGTGGCCGCTATTCCTGCAAACAGGAAAGGCGCTGCCAGATTAATTTCCGCAAGCCAGCCGCCGATCCCCGGCCCGAATACGATCCCGAGGGCCATACTCATACCAAGGAGCCCCATTCCTTTACTTCTTTTTTCCTCGCTTGTGGTGTCTGCTACAAATGCCATTGCAGACGGCATAATAGCAGATCCGAACGTACCGGCAAGGATTCTTGAAAGGTAAAGCATCCACATTTGTGAGGCGAAGGCGAAAATGAATTCCGCCAGAGCAAATCCGAACATCCCTGCTGCAATCAGAGGCTTCCGGCCGACGCGGTCAGAAAGCCGTCCCCAGAACGGCGCAAACAGAAACTGCATAAAGGCAAAGAGGGCAATCAGAATGCCCAGTTCCACTGCTCCTGCATCAAATGACTCCACATAATAGGGAAGGACGGGAATCACCAGACCAATCCCCATCATGACAACAAACATATTGATCATAAGAAGCAGGAAAGACTTTTTCTTTTGTTTTTCCGAAATACTCAAACGCACTCACTCTTTTCACTATGCAGCCGGTCAGCCGTCCGATTTTTTAGGCAGTACAATTATGAAGGATACACCCGAATCTGTGTTTTTCACTTCCGCATAGCCTTTATGAAGATCACAGATGCTTTTAACGATGGCCAGACCAAGACCGAACTGGCCTTTGTTCCCTTTACGGAACGGGGTAAATAAATGCTCGAGTTCTTCTTCCGGGATCATCTCCCCGTCGTTTGTCACTTCGATCGTCGTATTTGTATCTGTTTCAGATGCACTAATGGAAATATACGATTCGGCATAACGAAGAGCGTTTTCGACGAGGTTTTCGAGAAGGACCTGAAGCTGTTCTGTATCCCCGTAATGATATACCTGTTCTCCGCTGATCCGGATCTTTACATCTTCCCGCTGCATACGGAAACGCTCTTCCATTCTGAATGCAATCGAACCGAATGGAAACGTGGATTTTTCCATGGTTGTTTCTTTAATAGAATCGAGTTTTGTATAGTAAAGCATATCTTTGACCCGTTTTTCCATCCGCTCTGATTCTTCAAGAATCACGTCCATCGTAGAAGGTATATTTTCCTTTGGAAGCACGCCGTCCTTGACCGACTGTGCATAGCTTTTGACGACCATAATCGGAGTTTTCAGCTCGTGTGAGGCATGCTGGATGAACGTTTTCTGAGCCGTGTCATAGTTGATAAGATTCTGCCTCATCTTCTCAAACTGATCCGAGAGCTTTTCGAAATCATCGTCACTTTCCCAGTGAAAAGGCTCTTTCCAGTTCCGGTCTGCAATCTGTTCGAAGTGATTTCCGAGGCTTGTGAGCGGCTGCTTCAGATAATGCTTCAGCCAGAACGCCGGAATCAGGCTGAGAAGCCCGGCTATGAGCATAATGTAAAACAGACGGGTCCAGAGCCTGTTGACCATCTGATCCCGGTAGGTATCCCACATATAGGATATATACAGAACTTCCCCCTGTGAGGTATACGATTTGAAAATGACGTAGAAAATGGTTGCTTCGTTATAAGTGAGTTCAAAGCGGCCCCGGCGGTCTACTTCCTGTGCACTTTGATTGATCTCGCTGAGCACCTCATTGGGAACCGAGTCCCCCTGATGGCTTGCGACCTGATCAGTTACGATTAAATGGCCGACAGACCGTTCTGCATCCCGTCTTTCCACAAATTCAACCTCAGTAAGCGGCATGGACATCTCGCCTTGCGGATTCATCTGACGCGCCTGCTCCTGTTCAATAATGCGGTACGTTTCCTCTGTGAGCGTGCTATTAAGAGAGATCGGATAAATAATGCCGATCAGTAACCCGACCATCAGGATAATGGCAATAAAAGAAAACCAGATCCGTTGTGTCAGATTCAGTCTGATCATGATGAGAGAACCCGGTATCCGTAACCGTACAGCGTTTCAACATGAACTCTCGGCAGCTTTTTACGCACCCGGCGGACAACATCATCCACAGCCCGCTCTGAACCGAAGTAATCTGTTCCCCAGACATATTCAATAATGTCCTCACGGGAAAGGGCGTTTCCTACATTCGTCGTCAGGAGAATAATTAAATCCATCTCCTTAGTCGTAAGTTCCACCTGTTCACCTTCATCAAGAACCGTTCTGGAATTCACATCGATCGTATAGCCGTTCAGTTCAATTCTGTTTTCTTCCTGGGTTTCGGACTGATAAACCCGCTTCAATAGTTTTTTTGCACGAATCACAAGTTCCTCAGGCATAAACGGCTTGGCAAGATAGTCGTCGCTTCCCAGTTCCAGGCCAAGTACTCTGTCCAGATCCTTATCTCTTGCTGAAATAAAGATGACAGGGGTATCCTGGGCTGCTTTAATCGCCTTAAGAAGCTGATAGCCGTCCATACCAGGAAGCATAATGTCCAGTACCCAGAGGTGCGGTGTGTCTGAGATCGCATCGTGTGCCTGCTTCCCGTCTTCAAAAACCGTCACCCTCCATCCTTCTTTTTCCATATAAGCTTTAATTACTTCTGAAAGATTATTTTCATCTTCTACCAGATAAACATTAAAATTCGTTTCCAAAACGAACACATCCTTCTTAAATGTAAGTCATTGAATGCCGCTGTAATTAAGTATTCGCTCTTATTTTATATTAATTGGCGGCTAAAGACCAATACATGTATGTTTTCTAGCTGACAGGGTTTTTTCTCCGGCTAACAGAAAGGTCGATCCGGGAAAGCTCCGGCTGTTCCTCGATCATGTGACGATGACACGTAAAACATAAAATCTGACGTCCTGCTGATAGGCCTTTAAGGACTGTCATCACTCGTGTTCGTCTGTCTTCATCAAAATTCACAAACGCTTCGTCTATAATAATTGGAAATCGTTCTTCCTTCCCATAACTGAATGCCAGTGCAAACCGGATCGACAGATAAAGAAGTTCCTGGGTGCCCTGACTGAGAGAAGAGGGCTCAAAGCGGGTTTTATCCGTCCGTTCCACAATGAAGTGTCCCTCTCCAAGAGGAGCAAAAAGCCCTGTATAACGGCCAGCTGTAAACTGTTCGAACAGCTTTCCTGCTTCACGAATCACACCAGGCTGGCGCTCTTTTTCAAGAACCATTTTTGTTCGCGCAGCCAGATCCCGGGCGATCGCCAGCACAGCCCACTCCTCTACCTGTTCGGCCAGTCTGCTTTTTTCATGTTCGAACTGCTGTAAACACTCTTCTAGTGAATGCCCCTGTTCAAGCGACTCAATTTCCTGTTTTACGCGGGTGATTTCTTCAATCGTCCTCTTCCAGGTCTCATCCGTTTCCTTTTTTCTATTGGCTGTTTCCTTCCATTTTTCCTCGGCCATTTCTCCCCAGTTGGAGCAGGTTTCAAGATCCTCAGCGCGGGTTTCCCTCGGTGAAACTGCCCTCATTTCTAGCTCCAATTCTTTTATGCGGTCCCGCTTTCTCTGTTCATCTTCCCAGGCTGAGACTTTTTCAGCAAATGCTTCTGCATCGCTGACCTCAGCTTTACTGAACAGCTCCTCAAGACCATTATCAGTCTCTTTTATTTGCTTCTCAAACGCTTTCTTCTGGCTGAGAGCACTCATTTCCTGTTCTTCTACTGTCTTTTTTGTTCTGTGCTTTTCAAGCTCGCTCCTGACACACCGGCTTGCATCTGCAAGACAAACGAGGGGGCCGCCTTCTTGCCTCGAAAGCCCTGCTTCTTCTGCAAAACTGAACACGAGCTGTTCAAAGCTTTCCCGATCTCTCTTTAGTTTCTCTATTCTCCCGATCTGTTCTTTCTCTGATCCCGCGTGTTCCTGCCATTTGACCGTGTCTTCAAAAGCAGCTCTATACTGTGTGAGTGATAGACTTGGTTCAAAGCCGGCTTTAACCGCCCAGTTCATGAGGGCATCTGTTACAGCGTCGGCCTGTTTTTCCGATTGATGAAGGAGTCTTTCTGCCAAGGCGTACCGGCTCTCGGCGTCTTCAGCAAGGTGCCTGAGCCTCATGTGCTCCCGGATGGCTTCTTCATGGGCAGCGAGTGCTTCACGCCACTCATCTGCAGGCCAGGAGGCTGCTTCTGTCTCAAACCTTTCCCAGCGGTCCAGTTCCTCTTTCAGCGCCTCCTGATGTACTCCAGCACTTTGAAACCTCCCGGAAGAGAGGCCGGCAATGAAAAGGAGCACGCCTATGATCACCGAGGCACTTCCGGTCAGGGGATCCCCTGTAAGGAGCCCGGCCGCACCGAAGAGAAGAAGAAGAATTCCTGCTGCCGGCAGAAGCTTTCCTCTGTCTTTTCTACTGAATGAAGCGAGCTGCGCTTTCCATTCAGGAATTTTTTTCTTCACTGATTCATATTCTTCGAGACGTTCAGCACGATCACGGTATATTCGTTCCGTCTCCGGTGCGAGACGGGCCTCTTTTGCAGCGGTGAGCCGTTCATTCAGCCTCGTTTTTTCACCCTTGAGCTGCAGAAGTTCTTTTTCTGCGGCCTCTCTTTCGCTCTTCGCTTTTTCAGCTTCATGCGAAAGCCGCTCCATTTCTGTACGGGAGGCTTTGGCTGTATCACGTCCACGCAGATTGTGCGTGTCTTCCTGCCATCCCCAATCATGTTCAATATCTTCTTTTTTGCGGTTCAGACCGGACCGCTCCTCTTCAAGCCTGGCCATTTGAACGGCCTGATCCTCATACACACCTGACTGTTTGTTCAGACGGGCACTTTGTTCTTCGAGCCTGACCGCCTGTTCGTATGAAAGGGTAGGAGCGTGTTTTTTTCTTTTTTCCGACAGCTCATCAATCCATCCGTGAATCTCCTGTAACGATTCAGACAGGCGCTCACGCGTCTGCAGCAGATGCACCAGTTGTTCTTTACCTTGATGGGGAAAAGCAAAGTCAGGGCTGCTGCTTTCTTTCAGAGCCGTATATTCACGGTACATAGGAGCCAGCCGGCTTACACGTTCCCACCGGTTAAGATCCGCCTGGAGTTTTTCCCGCTCTGTCTTCAGCTCTCTCAGCGCCTCTTCTCCTTCATTTCTTTTCCTGACCAGGCCAGCATAGGCACCTGCCTGCTCTTCTCTTTTAGACACTTCTTTTTCAGTCTCCTGAATCACTTTCAGCTGTTCGTTAACCGGTGTCTTTTTTCCCCGGACTTTGAAAAGCTCCTGCATCCTTTTGTCTGCTTCTTTTTCACAGGCGAGAAGGGACGGCCCCCCGCTTAAGGAAGCATCATATAAGTAATCGTTAAGCGTCTGGGCATCCATCTTTCCGATTCCCTGAAGCCCTTGAAGATCGAATGAAAAAATGCCGGTAAATACCTGTTCGCTCATTCCTTCAAGGAGCCGCTCGAGATCCTCTTCCCCGCCTGTTGTACCATCCGAATAATAAACAGACACATCTCCTTTGGCCCGACGCTTGAGAATCCGCTCGATCCTGACCATTCCAGCAGATTGAAAGCGGACAGTCAGGGAGCCTCCGAAGTCACTTCCTCCTATCGGCCTGTAGCGGTCTGCCCGTTTAGGAAATCCGAAAAGAACAGCCCGGATAAAAGCCATCATGGTGGATTTTCCAGCTTCATTTTCTCCGTAAATTATCTTTATTTCTTCATCGGCATAAAAGGTTTCCGACTGCCATTTTCCAAAACCGTAAATATCAATCTGTGTAATGATCATGTGCCGCCCTCCTTTACAAGCCGGGAAATCAGCCAGTGCTCAGCACGCTCAATCAGCTCTTTTTTCTCAGCGGTACTAAGGCTCTTTAAATACTTCCGGGCAGTCCGGTGCTCATAAAGAGAAGCCAGCGCTTCATCTGAGAGGTCCGGGGCTTCTTTCAGCTGATCTGCTTCATTCATGAGGTCACCAAGGACAGTCTGCTGTTCTTTTTCTCGCTCCCGGTCGACAGAAGGCAGTGTCTTAACGGTCAAGGTCTCGATCCAGTTAAACGTCCGGCCTGCTGTATATAACGCGCGGACTTCTTCCAGAATATCTTCATCTGCACCAGGAGTAGTGAGGTAGTCGTGGAGGCTTCCGCTTCCGGTTACCGCAAGCTGGATAACACTGGACTTTCCTTCAGCTACAGTAAGAGATACCGACTCTTCCACTGCTTCAAACAGCTCTTCAATCTCATCCATACCTTCAATTTGAAGTGTGATCGTATGCCAGTCCAGAGGTGAGGTATTCAGAAATGAAACCTGCCCTCCTCCATGCGCAAGTTCAACAAGCATGCCGCCCTTTGATCCCTGCTCGTTTTTATGTCCACCCTGAATATTCCCAGGATATACGACGAATGGGTCTCTGCTTAAGATCTGGCGCTTATGAATGTGGCCGAGAGCCCAGTAATCAAACGATGTTTCTGTGAGTTCACGGAGGCTGAACGGAGCATAAGGATCGTGGCCTTCCTGCATTTTTTCCTGCCCGTGCAGCATGGCAATATGGTACAGCGCATCGTCTTTCTTTTGTTTTATGTAAGAGGAAACAGGATCTTCAGTCACACTTCTTGATCCGTAACTGAAGCCGTAAATCCGTGCAGCCGGGATTCCGTCCTTTTCAAAAAGCACGCTCGATGTGTCAGGCCCGAACACGTGAACGTTTGCCGGGAGACTGATTTCACGGACGGTTTCTGTAAGGGGATCGTGATTGCCGTGTATGATATAAAGTGGGATTCCCACTTCATTTAAGCGGCCGGCCTGCTTTTTCAGAAAGAGCTGTCCTTTTATGCTTCGGTGCTCCAGATCATACAGATCTCCACTGATAATGAAGAAGTCTATCTGCTCGCTGACCGCTATGTCTACGAGGCGGGCGAATGAATCGAACGCACTTTCTTTTATTACCCGGAGAACGGATTCAGGCAGCCTGGATGTCTGAAACGGCCGGTCCAGATGCAGATCTGCACAATGTATAAAACGGATCGTGTTCATGCTGGTCATCCTTTCTTCTGAAAAACAGAATGATTTGTGAGGTTGTACATTAATTTCCACAGATTTCACTTTGAATAAATGCTGAAGACTGCACTGAGGTGAACACAGCCTTCAAGCAGGATAAACGTATGTATGTTCCTGTTATCATGATGCCCAATTATACCATAAAAGCGATCATCCGTTCGCTTTCACTTTGTCTCAAACGGTCTTTTAGATAAGCTGTTTTCGGAACGATTGTTGTTTTAAAACGCTACAGGTCGACGCTTTCCGCGGGCAACGCCTAAGCCTTCTCGGGAAAAACAGCAGCAGGCACGCTCCCGTGGATAGGGAGACGTGCCTGCTTTATACTTTTACTGTAAGGACGAGGCCGCTTACCGTTCCTTTTTTGAAATCGCAAGTGCCTGACGGATGTCCTTAATCGAAGACACCTTTCCGTACATGAGTACGCCTCCTTTGTAAATCCGCGCCCCTATGAGGGCAAGGAGTACAATGGACACAGCCATCAGACCCATTCCAGCAGCCACTTCCCAGACCGGCAGTTCAAGCATCCCGACTCTTAGAAACATAACCATAGGTGTGAAAAATGGAATAAACGATGTGATGGTAATGATCGGTGAATCCGGTGCATTCAAACCAAACATGGAGATCAGGAAGGCCACCACAACAACCAGGGTCAGCGGTGTGATGACAATATTCACTTCCTCAGTTCTGCTCACCAGTGAACCAAGGACAGCGGAAATGGTTGCATAAAACAAGTAACCGAGGAGGAAAAAGACAAATGCATACACCAGCAGACCTGACGGTATGCCAGTGGCGATTTCCTCTGTATAACCGCCACTACCGGCATTGCCTGCCACCGATAATACCCCTACGGTAATGATCACTACATACTGGGTGATCCCAAGAAGGGCAATCCCGAAAATTTTAGCGAACATCTGTTTAACCGGCGACACACTGGAAACGAGAATTTCCATCACCCTGGATGTTTTCTCTGCTGCCACTTCCATGGCAATCATATTACCGTAGGCAAGGACAGAAAAATAAATCACGACCACAAGGGCATTTACAAGAAACCGTGCCTGGTTCAGTTCCTCCTGGGAGCGGGCTGTATCACTGACGGCTTCCGTTTCAAATGTGACAGGAGCATAGACCGCATCAAGAGCCGACTCATCAATCCCGAGGCGCGCCGCTGCCGCCTGGACTTTTACGGTCTGTACCGCTTGCCGCATCAGGGACGGAACGCGTTCATTGGCTATGGAACGTGCTTTATAGACTGCTTCTGGTAGCCCGTCGGCGCCTTCTGAAACAACGAGGAAGGCATCCAGTTCACCCTGGCTGGTCCTGTTTTCCGCTTCCTCCTCAGACATGTCACTGATCTCCGTCTCAACTCCGAGTGATTCAGCTTCGGCTGCAATCAGAGAGGAAAATTCCCTGTCCCGTTCTTCAATAATCGTAACCACCTGATCCCGGTCGCTGCCCGATTCAAAGGCTTCAAAGATCCGGTCAATGTTGGCGATCCCCACCACAATGACTGCTGTGATGATTGTAGAAAGAATAAACGACCTGGACTTCAGCTTCGTAAAAAAAGTGTGAAACAGAATAATAAAAAACTTATTCATAGGCAGCACCGGCCTTTTCAATAAATATGTCATTCAGGGACGGTTCTTCCAAGACAAATTTACGGACGAACCCTCTTCCCCCAAGGCCGCTGAAAATCCGGGCCGCCGTCAGTTCATCCTTCACTTCAATTCTCGCACCACCGCTAAAAGGCTGAAACCTTCCAACACCCTGCAGTTCTTTTAAAAACCCCAGATCAAAATCTGCTTCCACAATGAGATTTTTACGGCCGTAGGACCGCTTGATTTCTTTTAACTGCCCATTTACAACCGGCCTCCCCTTCTGGAGGATACACAAATACTCACAAAGCTCCTCCACATGCTCCATTCTGTGTGAAGAAAACACAATTGTAGTGCCGGATGCTTTAAGATCGAGCACGGCCTTTTTCAGCAGTTCCACATTAACCGGGTCAAGACCGCTGAATGGCTCATCAAGAATCAGCAGCTCCGGCTTATGTATGACTGCTGCGATGAACTGGATTTTCTGCTGATTCCCTTTTGATAACTCATCGATTTTTTTGTTTTTGTATTCCGGTACGTGAAATTTTTCAAGCCATTCGTCGAGTTCATCAAGCACTCGGCTTTTTTTCATCCCGCGCAGCCTTCCGAGATAGACGAGCTGCTCGGCTACCCTCATCTTCGGATAAAGACCTCGTTCCTCAGGAAGATAGCCGACGAGATGACTTGAATCGTACCCGATTTTCTTTTTCTTCCACGTGATTGATCCGCCGGTCTGATCAATCAGCCCCAGAATCATTCTGAACGTGGTTGTTTTCCCGGCACCGTTGGCCCCGAGCATACCGAACATTTCCCCCTCCGGTATGGTCAGGGAAAGGTTTTGTACTGCAGTAAATGCCCCGAAACGTTTCGTAACGTCCTCAAGCACAAGTGTCATGACGTTCTGCCCCGCTTCCTCATATATTCTACTTTCTACTTTACCAGACAAAGGTGGACGATGCCTATTTTACGGGAGTTGAAAGAACAGCCCCGGAGCGCTAAAATAAATGTTAAGAAACAAACGAAATTTCAGACTATATAAAAGGGGACGGGACCATAATGGCTAAATACTTTCTTACTGCTTATGACAAAAAAGGCAATCACCTTCTGAATGAAAGCTTTGAAGCAAAAGATGACAAAGAAGCGAAAGAAACAGGCGAAAAACGCCTTCTTGATGAAGGGCTTTCGAAAAACCCGACCCGGGTCGTCCGCGAATCGGGAGGACTCGTTCTGTTCCATCCTTAAACCGCTTCACTCTTTCTGCAGCTAAAAACCAGCAATGCCGTTCCTTTTAGGCAACGTGCTGGTTTTTTTCTGCTGCAGCCAGCCAAATGAACTTTTGCCAAGCAATATCGCTCGGTGCTGCTGAATTCTGCTTTTGACGCAGCTTCCTATAGCTACTTTTCGCCCATCGTATAAAAGGTGCCGGATACCTTGGCCAGTTCCCGTCCTTCCTCATCGCGAAGCATGCACTCGGCAAACTGGATTGTGCCGCCTCGTTTAGTGAAATAGGCTTCTGCTTCTATCTTCCCTTCCCGGGCCGTCCGGAAGAACTGGGTTTTCACTTCGAGTGAAACACTCGGGCTGCCAATCACCGAGGCACACAAGTGTGCCATGGCTGTGTCTGCGATATACATCACGATGCCCCCGTGCAGAAATCCGATCGGGTTGAACATCACTTCTGTAACCGGACACGTTATTTTCACTTTCTCTTCATCCTTCATATAGTTAAAGGAAAAATCAAGAAACGAATACAGAAATGTGGCATCTGTACCGACTTGATGGTTTTTCGCTGCCTGTATGGCTTTCTCGGATAGATGATTTGGATCCATGACTTATTTTCTCTCCTGTTCATGCCGGCTGACAAGACGCGTTACTGACGCTCAAGCTGGCCGCCTCGTTATTACTTTCACAAGTGTAGCCGAGTGCAGCCGTCGAGGTCAATGTTCCCGTCTGAGACGCAGCCGGAATGGGATATGGAAAAAGGATGACCCTGGTCGCTGCCAGGTCATCCTTCAAACCTTTTCTCATATCGAGTTAAACTATGAAAAACTCAAGTTCAGCTGTTTACGGAATACTTCTTTAATCATATATCCTACGCCATTTTGATCGTTGGACCTGGTTACCCAGTCTGCTGCATTTCTGACCGTTTCGGGAGCGTGACCCATCGCAACCCCAAGGCCGACCTGCTCAACCATCTCACGGTCATTTTCGTAGCTTCCTACTGCCACCATTTCAGACAGGCTGAACCCGAGCTTCTGACCGACGATCTGAAGACCTCTTGCTTTGGAAACAGAACCCTCTGTAATATCGATGCTCGACGGGTCGGAGGCGGTAAAGCGGCACCCTTCCAATGCTTCTTCAAGTTCCTCAAGAGCATCGGCACGCTCCATTTCGTTCCAGAAATGTGCCCGGATTTTCGGAACGGTCACCGGCTGGTCGATAATGTGATGACTCAGAGATTCCACAAAATTGACCCCGTAGAATAAAGGGTCGCCTACCCCCATATTCATTCTCGCAACGAGGTGATTCTTCTGTTTTATTCTATTGGCCAGCGCGTATTTTTCATGAAGAAGTCTGATATGACAATGATAGTTTTCAAGAATATCAACAATCTGGTAAACGCGGTCCGAGTCAATTCGCCTTACGAACATCGGCTCCTCCAGCGATGATCCTACGAATGCCCCGTCATGCGTGATCAGCTCATGATCTTCAATTTTCAGCGCTTTGGCAACCTTTCTTGCAGACGGGTACGTTCTGCCGGTTGCAAGCGTCACATATACACCTTTGTTTTTTACATATTCTACTGCTTCTTTCGTCTCCCGTGTAAGTTTGTGATTCGATTTTAACAGGGTCCCATCGATGTCCAACGCCAGTAAGCGATACGTCATTGCTGCCATCCCCCTTCATCTTCCTCAGCATGATTGGTTCATACTTATGTACTGGAAAAATTGAATAGAACAGGAAATGTCCTTTTTCAGGACAAAGTGCTTTAATATGAGAGCCGCTGCACAACCCCGAAAAAAACATAGAAAAAGACGCCCTCTTTAAAAGAGAGCGTCCTGTTGATGTGCTTTGGAATTACTGCTGGCCGCCTTCGCCCTGCTCGCCTTGAGCGCCGTAAAGCTCCTCAAGAGGCTCAGTGATGATCTTGTTGATGTCGCCGATCACCTGGCTCATACGCTGTTCAGCTTCCATCAGCTTTGAGATGGTTTCGTGCTGCTGCACGAGCTCAAACTGCTTCTGGGCGTTCTGAATTTCCTCTTCGGAAATCTGAGCTCCCTGCATTTGCTTCTGCTGAAGTTCCATCTGTACCTGACGGAAGTTGTCAAGCATCCGCTTTGCTACATCGTCGCTGTTTACGACTTCATGAAGCTCTTTCAGCTTGCCGAATTCTTCACTTTCTTTCAGGACGCGTGCAAGTTCGTGCGCTTGATCGTAAGGGTTAGCCATAGTTAAAAATCCTCCTAAATGTATTGTGTGCATGCATTGAATCCGAATAGTCAAACTCACAGTTAATGCGGGTAAGCCGGTTAGTCGTGATGCACACTTAACTGCTTCTTAACGACTATAACACACATAAGAGGGTGAGTTCATCCGTCAGCCCTCTTTTTCTTCGTTCCATCCATAATCTAAATTACAAAACGCATCAGTATGGTCAGCACTAACCTCAGGATTACAAAACGAAAAGAACGATCAGACCCTGAACCAGGCCTACCGAACCACCAATGACAGCCCCGAATAAGGTGATCATTTTCAGTTCCTGTTTTGCAATTGAGAGAATGATCTGCTCCAGTCTGGGGAGGGGAAAGCTGTTTACCTGGTCACGGACAATCTCGTCAATTTTCAAATTCAGCAGCATCCGCTGAAGATTTCTCTCTATGATCGCAGAGAGTGTTTCCAGCACAGCCGGCATCAGCGTATCGGTCAGTCTGCTTTCATATCGGTGGGCCCACTCCCCTAGCGGTTGGTCCCATTCACTTAATACAGGCACTTTACGTGCCACTTCTTGCGCCAGTTGTTCTGCTCGTTTCTCCCAGTTAAAGTCAGGAAGCAATTCATCAAGAGATTTTCCCTTTACCGAATTCCACTCCTTCATTAATTGCGTTTCAATGAACTCTCTTGCTTTTTCATCCTCCAGAAGTCGGAGAAGTTCATACTGAATACGTCCGGACACGGGGATGTTGCTGACCATCCGGCCTACCATTCCCCCGAAGCTCCCTTTTGTGGAAAAATACCGGTTGACCATTTCCTCAATTTTCTGCTTCCCCTCAGGAGAACGTACATATTCACGACCTTTTTGCAGGATTGTAGATGTGATTTCCGGAATTTTTGCCCGGCTTTGCACAAGTAATGGTTTTGGCAGCCATTCATCAAGAGGCGTACTTTTGTATTCATCCGCCGTTTTCAAAATAGATCTCGTAACAGCACCTGTAAAACGTGTACGTGTGTCTTCTGAAGACCAGTTCCCGCCTGACTGGCTGTACCACCAGCCTTCAAGTGTTTCCTCGCTCGAAGAGATTTCTTTTACTTTTCTGCGGAACCATGTACGCACTTCTTCAAGGAGAGTCTCGTCGAATAATTTACTCCGTACGCCTTCGACCGTAATCAAATGCCCGGTAACAAGGCTGCCAAGCTGGACCGCAATTTCGTCTCTTCGTTTCGGGATCAGTCCGGGGGTAAATGGCAGCTTCCATCTCCCGATATAAACCGGTTTGAAAGGCCGGAAAAGCATACGAATGGCAATGAGGTTTGTGAGGCCGCCTATGAATGCCCCGATCAGGATCATCATTAATATTACAGTTATCGTTTGCATCAGCATCACCCTAAGGAGTATTTGCACCATTAACTTCAGCGTTTCATAGTATACGGTATCCGCCCGCCCAGCCTTGTAATCAGCATGTCTTAGCGTACCAGGAACAGCCGGCAGGCGGGTAAAAGGAATCGTTTATCCTTTTATGTCATATAGAGTATCAAATGAGGGATGTCCATGACCCTTGATTTTACAAGACGAGAGCACAGCATCCGTTTCATCCAGCGGGATGACAGCGGTACAGCGCTTCGGCTGTTCATACCGGACAGCTTTGCAAAAGAGTTCGATTACAAGGAAGGTGACACTGTCACCATCAGGGCTGGCAAGTGGGAAAAAGAATTACAACTGATGCCTGTAAAAGACCTTCCTGCATTATGTTTCGGCATTCACTCATCACTATTCCCTTTCCCGCAACTGTTAAGCACCGATACCCCATTTCGTCTCGAACGGTATTTGAAACACGAGTGGCGGATCGGCCCGGTAGTCGGTCTGCTTGTAAACGATGCAGGCAGCAGTCCTCTGAGTTTCGGGGCATTGAGCGGGTTCGCAGAGGAAATGGCCCGTCATGCTGCCGAGCGGAACACTCTTTTTTTTGTTTACCCGTTCAACCAAATCTGGACACCAGCGGGAGGTTCCGGCTTCTTCCGGGATGGTGTGTCTTGGATTACAACGGATACGCCGCTTCCGGACGTTATTTACAACCGTCTTTCAACAGCGTCTAAAGAGCAGTCAGACGCTGGAAAATCCCTGTTCTCTCTATTAAAACAAAATCACGTTCCCTATTTCAACGAACGGTTTATTTATAAATGGGAAATGCATGAACTCCTCGCCAGACACGAGCACCTTCACCCTTTTCTTCCTGAGACGGTGCTTGCTTCCGACAGAGATGGTGTACTGAACATGACGAGAAAACACGGGCAGCTATATATAAAACCGGTACGCGGCCGTGAAGGAAACGGGATCATCCGTCTCACTTGCGAACCGGAAGGCCTTTGTGCGGAGTATCCATCGGACAGCGGCCGAGAGCCTCGAATATTTAGAACCTTTGATAAGTTCTACGAAGCATTGCGCCCCCGCCTGAAAAAGAAACCGTATCTTGTTCAGCAGGGCATTCCTCTTTTCACAGTTGATGATGGACTTACGGATATCCGTGTCCTTACTGTAAAAAACGAAGCCGGAGAGTGGCAAGCAGTCTCCAAAGTCGCCCGTTGCGGCGTAAAGGATCAAATTGTCTCCAACGTAGCCAAGGGAGGCGAACAAAGAAATGCGGCCGATGTTCTCACCGAGACATTCAGTGAACCATACGCTTTTCATCTTGCGCGTTTGTTAAATGAACTTGCCGTGGAAATTGCTTCGGCAATCGACAGCGAGCTTGGCAATACCGGGGTTTTCGGTGAATTCGGGATTGATATCGGGATCAGTGCCGATGGCCGGCCATGGATTCTGGAGGTGAATACGAAGCCTTCAAAATCCGCCGATCCATTCCATGATCAGACAGCCTCTGTCCGCCCTTCGGTAAAAACCCTGATCGCTTTTTCCCGCTGCCTGAGCGGTGTTTTTGATTAGCAAAAAGTTACAGTAAAGGAATGATAACTCATGAATATTGCTTTCGGCATATTACAGCTCTCTTCCGAGCAGGAAAAAGAGTATATTACCCAGATCGCACTCAGAGGCGCTGCCAGCCGGACCCCTGTCTATGTGTTTACTCCTGCAGACTGGGATCCTGAAACGAACCTTGTTCAGGGCCGAAAATTCGACCCGGCCTCCCTGTCCTTTCAGGAGGAAGAGTTTGTACTTCCCAAGATTATCTATGACCGCTGCTTTTACAACCGTTCAGATGAATCAAAAAAAGCAATGGCCCTCGTCAGACAAATGAAGGAAAGAACCATTTTTCTCGGTTACGGTCTGCCGGATAAGTGGAAGGTGTATGAATCCCTTGCGGCGAATCCAACACTTCAAGAGTACCTGCCGGAAACGAAACTGCTGAAGCCGTCTAACCTGATTACCATGCTAAAAAAGTTCAAAACAGTTCTGATTAAACCAGCCACAGGTTCAGGAGGCAAAGGGATTCATACTGTCACACGTACAAAAAGCGCGTTTATATGGACCGACGCCCATACAGGTCAGCAGACCTCCCACCGTTACACACCTGACGGGCTTCACGAAGAGCTTGTCCGTCGTACCGGAGGCCTCGCCTACCTGATCCAGCCGTTTCTGTCCTTGAAAAACGAAAATGATGCACCGTTTGATCTGCGCGTAGTTCTCAGGAAGAACCGGAGTGGCGTCTGGAATGAACTCGGCAGAGGGATCCGGAAAGGAAGCAGCGGGGGAATTGTTTCTAACCTGAATGCAGGCGGCACGATTGTGCCTTCGTCTGAATATACCTTCACACCTGATCAGCAGGAGCAGCTTGATACAATTCTCAGAACAATTGGGTCCTGTCTGGAAGACGCGCACCACCGCCTGTTTGAACTTGGTGTAGATTTTGGAATTGATGCTGAAGGGAATTTGTGGATCCTTGAAGTGAATTCAAAGCCTGGTTTACAGACGGTTCTTTATACAACCGGCCTGAAAGAAAGGATTCAGGTTTATGAAGGCCCTCTCGTTTCCTATTTGCATATCCGGAAATGGCTTCTCTCTAAGAACAAAAAGCACCGGAAAGGAGCACGAGCCGCCCATGAACAGAATCGTTAAACGGTGGAAAATAACCCATCATCCGAAAGCTTCAGTATTTCTCCCTTCGTCCTTTATGGAAGAGCAGAACCTGAGGGAAGGGGAGCCCTTTACCTTCCAGTTCGGCACAAAAGAATTGACGATTACTATTCGTCAAAGTGCTGTAAATGAATTTGAAATGAGTGAAGATGTTAAAGAGCGCCTTTATCTGCCTGTTCATGCTCCACTCGCTCTTCATGCAGACCGGCAGAGCCGGATTCTGGCAGCCGGTCCGCATATCGGGATCTATACGGCCGGGTTTACCCAGTCTCTCCTGCGGCCTGCCGGAGACCGTTCCTTCTTATTTTCAAAATATCTTATTGCGGCCCGTAAAGCCGGGATCAGCTGCTTTCTGTTTGGCGCCCCCCATATTCAGTGGGAAGACGGACTGGTAGAAGGCTATGTATATGATCAGGAGGGATGGAAAAAATCACTTCTCCCTCTTCCCGATGTTGTGTATGACCGGATCCCGAACCGGAAAACCGAAGCCCATCCAGGTTATTCTGAAGTAAGGGAGCGCCTTCAAAATGAGTATCAGATCCCCTGGTTTAATCCAGGGTTCTTTGACAAATGGAAGGTTCATCAGTCCATAAGCGGGACTGACGCTTCACGCTTTCTTCCTGAGACCATCCTGGGACCGGATACAGCAAAAGTGAAAGCTTTTCTTAATACCCATCACCACGTTTACATCAAACCGGCAAAAGGAAGTCTCGGGATCGGTATTCATCAGATCCTTTACGTTCCAGAAGAAAATATGTACTACTGCCGATTCCGTGATCATAATAAAAACCGGCTGCGCCGCTATAGTTCACTTCAACGCCTGTTAAAGAAACAGTTTCCTTCCGGATTAAGGCAGATGGTTGTACAGCAGGGGATCCAACTCCTGTCATCCGATCAGAAGCCGGTGGATTTCAGAATCCATACGAATAAAGACGAGCACGGACAGTGGCAGGTCAGTGCTTTCGCTGCAAAAATAGCCGGGATTGGCAGTGTTACAACCCATGTTAAAAGCGGTGGTAAAGTAAAGTCACTTCAGGAACTTAAACATGACACGGTCATAACAGATCGACAATACGAAGCATTGAAACAGGCTGCTCTGGAGATCAGTGAAACGATCGATCGTGAAATGGATGGTCATATCGGTGAAATCGGATTTGATTTCGGCATTGATACAAACGATCAGATATGGATGTTTGAAGCCAATTCCAAGCCCGGACGGTCAATTTTCAGCCATCCGAGTCTTAAACGCGACGACTACCATACCCGTCATCTTCCCTTTGCCTACGGCACCTATTTGTTTAAACAAATGCTCAGACGGGACACTCCGGTTTATTACCGATGATCATTCATTTTGATCAGGAAAAACAGGCATGGTATACCGAATCGCAAGAGGAAGGGCTTACCCTGGGTACCCTTCCCCTGCTTCCGGCGGGAGAAAAGCCGCTCACGGAAGGAACAGTATTTTTAACCGGAATGCGCGGTAACGAAGCTGGCCCCGTCATTGCTGTTCTTACAGGAGGCCACCCCTCCAAACCATTCTCCGGTGATGAACTTCTGTACCGTACCCTTCACGAGGAAGCATGCGCTCAAGGGGGGGTTGTGGCTGTAGTCCCGATTTCGGACATATCAGGAATTGACAGTATGACAGGCTATGTGCATTTGGAAAACGGCGGATGGACACCTGTACCAATCGGCTCCCCCCACGTGATTTACAATCGTGTCCCTGCACGCAAGGTCGAAAAAAGCGAAGCCTTTCTGACTATCCGCCAGGCTGCCAGGGATGCAGAAATTCCCTTTTTCAATGAAGCGTTTTTGACAAAATTAATAATCGACAAAACATTAAGAGGCGATCCTGAGCTGGCAGAATTTCTCCCGTGCACCGAAAAGCTCGAAAGCCGGGAGCAGTTTATGCGATGGGCGAAATCCCGCGATGCTTTTCTGCTGAAGATCAGCAGCGGATCCCGGGGCAGAGGCATTTATCTGATAAAGAAATCTGCGTCAGGCTTTCTTAGCCTCCAATCACGGAAAGGAACGCTTGCGCCGGTTTCTGCAAAAGGATGCTGGCGTTTTATTGAATCTGCCATCTCATCCAGGACCTTTCTGCTCCAGGATTACATCGCCCTCAAACAGCATCAGGGCCGCAAGTTTGATTTCCGCCTTCTTCTGCATCAGAACCAAAATGGCTGGATGTGCAGCGGCGTCGGGATTAGGCAGGCCGGACAAGGTCAGGTAACGACCCATTCCATGTACGGAGGGGATCTGCTCACGCCTGAAAATACAGATATTGATCCTGCTCCTGTTATAGAACTTGCTCTTCGTGCCGCCTCTCTTTTTTCACCTTCTTTTACCGAGCTTTCCATGGATATCGGCTGCGATGAGCATAACCGGCTCTGGCTGTTTGATATTAACAGTAAACCGATGATTTTTGACGAACATGCCATTCGGCTCAAAGGAGCTTCCAATCTTTTGTCCATCTGTCATGAAAAGGCCGGTTTTGCCTGATGGCCCGGCTTTTTTCTTTTGCTGTGATTGTATAGATTGTTGCTTTTTTAACATCTAATTATGGAGCGAAAGGCGGCGACTCCAGCGACGAGCGTTTGCTTCTCGAAAAAGCTGCGAGTTGCTTCGACGCAGACCGCTTCGAAGGGCATGCTGGCAGAGGAAGAAGCAGGAACTTTCCCGAGGAGGCTGAAGCGATGCCCGCGGAAAGCGTCCGCCTGTAGCGTCTATAGCTACAATCCTTCCGAAAAGAGCCTTTTCTTTTGCGCGCCTGCTGAACTCCAGCTGATTATGGTAAGATGGTGTGAGGAAAATCAGACAACTTCAGGTAAAGGCGGGAACAGTATGCTTTCACACTTTCACTACCGGGAAATCAAAAATAACATGATCAACCGGGAATGGAGCTTTGAGTTTTATTATAAGCAGCAACAGTATAAAGGCTCGTACTATAAGGACGGCTCAATTAAGTGGACAAGCCCGGACAAGGGAAAAATGAGCCCGGAAGAGCAGACATTTCTTGAGTCCTGCGTCCACGACCTGATGCTTTATCACGTTTATGAAGATCACTAGCATGACCCGGCGGTCAATCACGCACACTACCTGTAAACAGGACTGCAGAACATCAGCGTCCGGACAGGGAGGAAAACATATGTGTGAAAAAAAAGATCTCGAAAATCAGGGCCGGCAGGAAGCGTATCTCGATGTGGACCGCATGACCAACGAAGGTCTTGCCGGTGGCAAGGACCATATCGCTTTTGGAAAGCGTCAGATTGAGGAATCACAGGATATTCACGAGGAAGAAGCGCCGCGTTCATCCGGAAAAAAAGACTGACAAACGGGGGCACCTGGAGCGTTTAAGCTCACAGCAGGTGCTCCTTTCCTGTATTTTTCCTGCGACAGTTCCAGAAGCTTCGGTTGCCAGAGCCTGTCTGTCTTTCTATAATAGTCTTTAGCAGACTGACATCAGAAAGGATACCGTTAAGCATGCTTGATAAAATAGAAAAGAAATACGCTCATGCACTTGCCGGCACCGGTGATGAAGCTTCTGCCACCCTCCTTACACTTCAGGATGAAGCCGGCAGAAAAATAAAATTAAAACGGAGTGCGCTGACTGAGGAAGAAGAATCCCTTTTGAATACCCTTTTCGGCGGATCAGCCGGGCACAGAGCTGCGCCGGTTACAGAGTCAGACCAATGCTGGACCGATCTGCTGTTAAACGGTGAGTTGCCTGACCATAAAAGTCTTTCTCTTCCCGTACGCTTTATTCATTTTTCTCTCAAGGGCGAACTCAGTGATCACGAAGGCTTTACCGTAGCGGTCAACAGCCTTTTCAGTTCAGCTGAAGCTCTTGTCTGGTCAAATTCATCTGACGGCGTCCTGGTTCAGCGGCTGGATGAAAATTTTGAAGATGACCAGCCTGACCAGAGAACACTCGATGCTCTTACGGGCGATTTTTACGTGCAGCTTTCATTTTTTTCCGGTTCTCCGCAGTCGGAAAGCGGCATGCTGAAACAGCAGTTTGAACAGGAGCAAAGGATGTTTAAAGCGGCCCGCACCTACTCACCTTCCCAGCATGTATATCACGAAAAAGAAGTCCTCTCACACTGGCTGCTCAACAGCCTGGACAACGAAACAGAATCGATTCTGAAGGAACAGCTTGAGGCTGTCCGTAACGATCACGATCTGCTTTATTCCGTCAGAGTGTACCTCGAATGCAATATGAACACCTCGATGGCGGCGAAGAAAATGTTTGTCCACCGTAATACCCTGCAGTACAGGGTGGATAAGTTTATTGACAAGACCGCACTCGATATTAAGCAGTTCCCAAATGCAGTTGCCGCTTATCTTACTATTCTTGCTCTGCATTCCAAAAAGAAAGCATAAATATTTCCGGTTCAAAAGGCGGCGTTCCTGCTCCGCCTTTTTATCTTTGTGGACCTGCTGCAGTTTTTTCTCCTGTTCAAAAGAAACCGTTTCCACGCATTGCACAAAAAACATGCATAAGGTTTGTGCACGTTTACAATAGTCAGATGAAAGCGTTCAAGGTACACTTAGTACAGTTAAAAGAAAGCGCTTCACACAGCGTTGCATCTACTGGAGGTAATCATATGGCAGATATTACATTTAAGAATCTTTATAAAATTTACGATGGCGATGTTCAAGCCGTAACTGACTTTAATCTGGATATTCAGGACAAGGAGTTCATCGTTTTCGTTGGACCATCCGGCTGTGGTAAATCCACAACGCTTCGAATGGTTGCCGGACTCGAGGATATTTCTAAAGGAGAACTTTACATCGGAGATAACATCGTCAATGAGGTTGCGCCGAAAGACCGTGACATTGCGATGGTATTCCAGAACTACGCTCTCTACCCGCACATGAATGTTTATGAGAACATGGCGTTTGGACTTAAGCTTCGTAAATTCAAGAAAGAAGATATCGATAAGCGTGTACGTGAAGCAGCCAAAATTCTCGGTCTTGAAGAGATGCTCGACCGTAAACCGAAAGCTATGTCCGGTGGACAGCGCCAGCGTGTTGCCCTTGGCCGTGCGATCGTACGGGATCCAAAAGTTTTCCTTATGGATGAGCCATTATCCAACCTTGATGCGAAACTTCGTGTACAGATGCGTGCTGAAATTACGAAGCTTCACCAGCGTCTGCAGACAACAACCATTTATGTAACACATGACCAGACAGAAGCGATGACGATGGCAACACGAATCGTCGTTATGAAGGACGGGCTGATTCAGCAGGTAGGACGTCCGAAAGACATCTATGACTACCCTGAAAACGTCTTTGTCGGCGGCTTTATCGGGTCTCCGTCAATGAACTTCCTATCAGGAAAGCTTGTAGACAGTTACTTTGAACTTGAAAACATGAAAATTAAAGTTCCTGAAGGGAAGCTCAAGCTTCTTGAGTCCTATAAAAATAAAGAACTTATTCTCGGTGTACGTCCTGAGGATATCCATGACGAGCCGGTATTCCTTGAATCATCTAAAGAAACTCAGCTCGAAGCGAAGATCGATGTAGCCGAGCTTATGGGTGCTGAGACATTCCTCTACTCCAAAATCGGTGAGCAGGACTTTATCGCCCGTGTCGACAGCCGTACAGATGTAACAAGCGGCAACATGATCCAGCTAGCTTTTGACATGAACAAAGCGCACTTCTTCGATGCAGAAACGGAAGAGCGCATCCGCTAATTTTGTGTAATCCCCCTTTATATACGGAGAGGGTGTCCTGGAGTATGTGCCACGCGCACTTACAGGGCACCCTCTCCGCTTTTTTCGTTTCCTGTTTCGTCTATTGTCACGATCTTTTCTGTTCTGCATTTCTGACAGTAAATCATATGGGCACATCGGTGTTTTTTGTAATCATCAGAAACGCCGTTACTCAGTTTAAGGGTCTCAATATCCTCGTAAGCGCTGTATTTATCAAAATAATCGGTGTACTTTCCACAGTCCTCCATAGGTCCAGAACACGTCGGGCATATGCCCTTCTGTATCCTTTTCATCCCATTGCATACAGGGCAGAAACTGCTCATCCGGTTACACTCCTTTCAGACCGAAGTTTTCATGCACACTGGTTTTATCTGAGTCTTGAAATTTACAGTGCCTTTCACATAAAAAGAGGAAGGTTGCCCTCCCTCTTTACAGCCATGTTATTCACTTTTTCTGCTTACTGACCACCGTATTGCTTTTCAGCCTGCTGCACAAGACGCTTAGTGATCTCTCCACCTACAGATCCGTTAGAGCGTGCAGTAGAGTCCGGGCCAAGTTCCACCCCGAATTCCTGTGCGATTTCGTACTTCATTTGATCAAGAGCCTGTTGTACGCCTGGTACTACAAGTTTGTTTGAGCTGTTTGCCATGTTTCTCACCTCCTTGTACATCTAGTTTGTTTCAAAACTACGTGTATATGTGCAAGGATTGCTTAGTAATTTTTAGGAAAATAGAAAATAAATTATAATATCAAAATCTAGACTGGAATGCAAACAGAGTTTTTGACAGTCTTGATGCAATGGGCTATTAGGCCTCACGTTATCGGATATATCGTTAATTTAGCGGATAAAACCCATCTTTCGCGGATAAATCTAGCGGATAATCATTATTCACATAAAACGAAAATAGCTCCCGCCCGAAGGCAGGAGCTATCCATTCTGAAACCGGATTTTTTCCGCTGTTATTTAAGTGAAGGATCAATCTGAAGTTCGGGTTCTGTAGCGTTTTGAATGTCCTCTACCGTGTAGTCTCCGATAATTTCCCGAAGGAGAAGCCCGTCACTTGTTACGTCAATGACAGCACGGTCTGTAATAATTCTGTCCACTACCTGCTTTCCTGTAAGCGGAAGATGGCATTCTTTCAGTATCTTCGGTTCGCCTTCACGGTTTACGTGCTCCATGATGATGACAACCTTCTGGGCACCGTGAACAAGGTCCATCGCGCCACCCATTCCTTTAATCATCTTCCCGGGAATCATCCAGTTGGCAAGGTCCCCGTTTTCGGCAACTTCCATCGCGCCGAGAATCGCAACGTCAATATGGCCGCCGCGGATCATGGCAAAGCTTTCAGCACTGCTGAAATAAGAAGCGCCTTTGATTGCCGTAACGGTCTCTTTACCAGCGTTGATCAGGTCCGCATCCAGTTCTTCTTCATCGGGATAGGGTCCGATGCCGAGAAGACCATTTTCCGACTGAAGCACCACCTGTTTGTTTTCTGTAATATAGTTGGCCACCATGGTCGGCATACCGATGCCGAGGTTTACATAGTCACCATCGTGGATTTCCTTTTCTGCACGGCGGGCAATACGCTCCCGCATTTTATGACGGTCTACAACGCTCATGTTACGTTCCTCCCCTCTAGGCTTTTTGTGCCAGTGTTTTTCGTTCGATTCGTTTTTCCTGTTCACCGACAATCAATTTATTTACGTAAATGCTCGGTGTATGAATGGCTTCGGGATCAAGGTCGCCTGTCTCAACAAGCTCTTCTAATTCCGCAATGGTTACTTTTCCTGCGGCAGCAATCATCGGGTTAAAGTTGCGGGCAGTTTTACGGTAGACAAGGTTTCCATGGTGATCCCCTTTAAATGCTCTGACGAGACTGAAATCTGCCTGAAAGGCTTCCTCCAGGAGATATTCCCTGCCGTTAAACGTACGTACTTCTTTCCCCTCGGCGACTTTCGTTCCGACACCTGCAGGCGTGTAAAAGGCCGGAATTCCGGCGCCGCCTGCACGGATCCGTTCTGCCAGTGTTCCCTGGGGAACGAGTTCGACTTCAAGTTCACCGTTAAGCACCTGGCGTTCGAATTCCTTGTTTTCCCCTACGTAGGAAGCGTAAATTTTATCAATCTGTTTGTTTTCCAGAAGAAGGCCGAGACCCCAGTCATCGACACCGCAGTTGTTGGAAATGATCGTCAGGTTTCTTACACCTGTCTCACGCAGCGCTTTGATCAGGTTTTCGGGGATGCCGCAAAGACCGAATCCTCCGACCATGATCGTAGCGCCATCTTTAATTTCACTCACTGCTTCTTCAAAAGATGAATAAATCTGTTTCACTGCTTTCCCCTCCTTCAAACTTTTTGGTTGGATTATTTGTTGATTACCGCTCGTTGCGCTCCATTCGGGCGGTTAGGCTTTAAACCGGATAGACTGGATGTTTACGGTCGGTAAACACCTGGTTTTTTGACCGGTAAAGATCAAGACGCTCTTCGAGTTCTTTTCGGAGATGATTTGCCGGGACTACTTCATCGACAATCAGCTCTGATGCCAAACGGTAAATATCGATGTTTTCCTGATACTCTTTCCGCTTTTCCTGAATGAATGCTGCCCGTTCTTCCGGCGGCAGTTCACTAATTTTATTTGCATAAACGGCGTTCACCGCAGCTTCAGGTCCCATAACGGCTATCTGGGCAGTCGGCAGGGCAATACAGCAGTCCGGTTCAAAGGCAGGGCCTGCCATGGCATAAAGGCCTGCTCCGTATGCTTTTCGCACGACAACGCTGATCTTCGGCACGGTTGCCTCCGACATGGCTGAGATCATTTTTGCACCGTGGCGAATGATCCCTGCTTTTTCCACCTTTGTGCCAATCATAAAGCCCGGTACATCAGCAAGGAAAATGAGCGGAATATGGTACGCGTCACAAAGCGTGATGAAACGGGCTGCTTTATCGGCTGAATCATGGAACAGTACTCCGCCCTTCTGACGGGGCTGATTCGCCACAAGACCGACAGGCTCACCGTTGATGCGGGCAAAACCAGTAATCAGTTCCTTTGCAAACAGGGCTTTCATTTCAAAGAAGCTTCCCTCATCAGTAATACGTGCAATGAGTTCCTGCATATCAAATGGAGCGTTCTGGTTTTTCGGGACGATCTCTTCGAGTGACTTTTCAAAGTCAGGAACCGGAACGGCTTCCATCGGTTTGGTTTTCTGCTTGTAATTGCTCGGGAAATAGGACAGGTACTGCTTCGCTTTTTCGATCGCTTCTTCTTCGGAGGCGACAAGTATGTCCCCGCATCCGGAAGTGGAGCAGTGCATTTTGGCTCCGCCCATTTCCTCCAGCGATACTTTTTCTCCAATAACCATTTCAGCCATCCGCGGAGAACCGAGGTACATAGAGGCGTTGCCATCTACCATCATGACCACGTCACAGAAAGCCGGGATATAAGCTCCGCCTGCTGCTGAAGGTCCGAAAAGGAGACAGATCTGCGGTACTTTCCCGCTCAGTTTCACCTGGTTGTAAAAGATTTTCCCAGCTCCGCGCCGGTTTGGAAACATCTCAATCTGGTCCGTAATTCTGGCGCCTGCAGAGTCTACGAGATACAGAAGAGGCACTTCAAGTTTTTCGGCTGTCTCTTGAATTCGAATGATTTTCTCGACCGTGCGAGCTCCCCATGAGCCGGCTTTTACCGTCGAATCATTTGCCATAACACAAACTGTCTGACCGTTAATTTTTCCAGTTGCAGTAACAACACCATCTGCCGGAAGACCTTCGTTTTCGGAATTTGCAAACAGGCCGTCCTCTGCCCACGAACCTTCATCAAAAAGCATTTTGAGACGGTCCCGTACGAACATTTTGCCTTTTTCAGCATTCTTCTGATGATATTTTTCGCCGCCTCCGCGGTAAATCTGCTCTACTTTTTCCTGCCACTGCGCTTCATTACTCATAGCTGGCTCCTTTCACAAACCACAAAAGTTATTTTCCGGTATATTCAGGCTTGCGTTTTTCCTTAAATGCCTCAAGACCTTCAAGTCGGTCCCGTGTCGGGATCGTCACTTCGTACGCTTTTGCCTCAATGGCAATCCCGGTAGTGAGATCTGTCTGTACGCCCTGATTAATCGCATATTTTGCCTGCTTAAGTGCGACAGGACCGTTTGAAACCATTTTATCTGTAAGGGCTTCAACCTCTACTGTTAGGGAATCCTTGTCACACACTGCCGTGACAAGGCCCCAGTCCAGCGCCTTTTCTGCATCAATTTTCTTTCCGGTAAAGATCATTTCCTTTGCCCGGGCAGGACCAATTTCTCTGGGCAGGCGCTGCGTTCCGCCGGCACCTGGAATGATGGCCAGTGTCGTTTCTGTTAAAGCAAATGTTGTTTCTTTCGTGCAAAGTCTGATGTCACATGCAAGCGCAAGTTCGAATCCGCCGCCAAAAGCCGGGCCATTCAGAGCACATACAGTTGGGACCGGAAAAGCTGCAACAGCGTCTATCGTTTCACGGATCCGCTTTACCGCAAACGGAACCTCCTCCACCGGAAGTTCCCGCCGCTCTTTCAGGTCAGCACCTGCACTGAACACTTTTTCTCCTGCACCGGTAATGACCAGGGCGCGTATATCCTGATCTATCGCAAGGGACTCAAGTGTGTCTGTTATTTCCTCAAGCACCTGTCTGGACAGGGCATTGGCTGCTTCAGGCCGGTCAATGGTCAGCCAGGCCGTATGATTTTTCACGTGTGTACGAATAAAATCCATAAAAGCCTCCATTCTGGGCAGGAATTAAGTTACTCCCCTGCCCGGATTACTTCCATATAATGACTGTCAAGCGGTTTTCCGAGAGCTTCTTCAATAAACCGCCCTGCCTGGGCAAGCCGGGAAAGATCTGCACCTGTCTGAATGCCCATCTCATGAAGCATATACACAAGATCATCAGTAGCTACATTACCGGATGCGCCTTTGGCATACGGACAGCCCCCAAGTCCACCAAGAGCCCCGTCGTATGTATGAATGCCTGCTTTCAGTCCCACGAGTGTGTTTGCCAGAGCCATACCTCTGGTGTTGTGAAAATGAAGGGCCAGATACTCAGGATTGATCCGGCTTGTCCAGTGATTCAGACTTGTTTCCACCTGAACAGGATTTCCCACCCCGATCGTGTCACCGAGGGAGACTTCATAAACACCCATTTCCAGAAGACGGTCTGTTATACGGAGTACTTCCTCACCGGAAACGTCCCCTTCGTAGGGGCAGCCGAACACGGTGCTCAGGTATCCCCTTACTTTTTTACCTGCACTTCTCGCTTCCCGCACAGTTTCTGACAATACAGGCAGTGTTTCATCAATTGTTTTATTTATATTTTTTTTACTGTGGGTGTCACTTGCAGACATGAAAACGGCAACTTCGTCAACGTCAGCCTCCATGGCTTTCTCGAGGCCTTTCATATTGGGTACGAGGGCGGCATACGTTACACCTGGTTTTCGCTTGATCTGCGTTGCCACCTCATAGCAGTCAGCAAGAGCTGGAATCCACTTCGGATTCACAAAAGACGTGATTTCAATATAGTTGAGACCGCTTTCAGAAAGCTCGTTGATCCACTCCACTTTTTTTTCTGTAGGTAAAAATGATTTTTCGTTCTGCAGTCCATCCCGGGGACCTACCTCTTTTATCAGAACGTGATCAGGATAAGCCATTCGCATGTCCTCCTGTAACGGTTTTAACGACAGGGACAAAAGGAGCCCTACTGTTTCGTAAAGAGCTCCCCCGCCGCTGCCGGAACTTATTTCAGTGTAAGAAGAACGTCGTCTTCATTCACAAAACTGCCTTCTTCAACTTTCAATTCTTCAACAACGCCGTCTTCTTCAGCAGTGATCGGAATCTCCATTTTCATGGATTCCAGAATGACGACCTCTTGCCCTGCTGTTATCTGATCTCCTGGTGCAACTTGTACTTTCCATACGTTTCCTGCCATCGATGTTTTAACTTCCTTCATGATTGTTCACTCCTGTGCTTAGACTTGTGAGCTTTTCTTCTCAATTACATACTTCTGTACGAACTGAGTCGTGGCGCTGCCTTCTTTAAATACCTGGTGCTTCAGTGTTTCTATAAGCATGGGGATGTTCGTTTTTATGCCTTCCACCTCGGCCTGCTCCAGGCAGGCGGACATTTTGTCTATCGCATCCTGTCTGGTGGTGCCCCGGGAAATGATTTTCGCCAGCATCGGATCATAATAAGGTGTCACCTGGACGCCTTCTTCCACTCCGGAGTCGTAGCGGATCCCGTCCATTTCCGGAAAGGACCAGCGCTTCAGTTTCCCTGGTGAAGGGAAAAACGTAACCGGATCCTCGGCATAAATACGGACTTCAACCGCATGCCCGTATGACATATTTCGCTCTTCAAGCTCGGAAATCCTCTTTTCCTCTGCAATTCGGATCTGCCATTCGACAAGATCAATACCGGTTACTTCCTCTGTGACCGGATGCTCCACCTGAAGGCGTGTATTCATTTCAAGGAAATAGATGTTTTCCTCTTCATCCACAAGAAATTCGATCGTACCGGCATTGGTGTAGCCGATGTTGCCTGCTGCTTTTTCGGCGTAGGCAAAAAGGGACTTTCTGGTGTCCTCGCTGAGTTTTGGTGCCGGTGCTTCTTCAATAATTTTCTGATTGCGCCGCTGAATCGAGCAGTCACGCTCCCCGAGACAGATCACGTTCCCATGATGATCGCCAAACACCTGGGCTTCGATATGACGAGGGTTTTCGATAAATTTCTCAACGTAAAGTTCAGCTGAACCGAAAAACGTCTCCGCTTTTTTAATGACGGATGGGAGAACTTTAACAAGCTCTTCTTTATGATCGACCCGCTGCATACCGATTCCGCCGCCGCCGGAAGCAGCTTTAATCATAACAGGATAGCCGATTTCAGCACACGCTCTGGCGACGGCTTTTTCTTCCTCTGATTCAAGAGTTTGACCCGGAACCACTGGAACCCCTGCCTTGATCATCGCTTCTCTTGCTGCAATTTTATTTCCCATCGTTTCCATAATGCTTTCTGCCGGGCCGATAAAGGTGATGCCGGCTTCTTTCACGCGCTTGCTGAATTCAGCGTTTTCGGAGAGAAAGCCATAGCCCGGGTGGATCGCATCAGCGCCGGTTTCTTTGGCGACCTCTAGGATTTTATCCATATTCAAATAGCTTTCTTTCACCCGTGAGGGACCGATCCACCGTGCCTCATCGGCCGCTCTTGTGTGGACAGCCTGCTCGTCGGCATCTGAAAATACGGCTACTGTCTGAATTCCCAGGCGTTCACACGTTCTGAAGATGCGTACGGCAATCTCGCCTCGGTTGGCTACGAGCAGTTTCTTAATCATCGAATCTCCTCCGTTTTCAATTCGTTTTTTTACGATGTCTTTTATTTCTGCAGGCAGGGGCTAACGTTATGCAGTACTGTGTGCGAAAAGTCTTTTTACAGGCTCAGTGCCCTTTGCTTCCCGAACGGAGCCCAGGGCACCTGGCCGGTCTGTCAGAAAGTATTCGGTTCCTTGTTTACGAGCGTCCTGCCTTTTGTTTTTCCCCGGATTCTGTACGCGGACAGCCGATTTCACGGGCAATGACGAGACGTTGGATTTCTGATGTTCCTTCGCCGATTTCCATCAGTTTGGCATCGCGGAGGAACCTTTCCACTTTGTACTCGCGCATATACCCGTATCCGCCGTGAATCTGGATCGCCTGGTTGCATGCACGGGTTGCTGCTTCAGAAGCAAACAGCTTTGCCATGGCAGATTCTTTTTTGAATGGCTTATTCTGATCCTTCAGCCAGGCTGCTTTATGAACCATGTTTCTCGCAAGTTCAAGTTCCATTGCCATGTCGCTCAGCTTAAATTGAATTGCCTGAAAGCTTCCGATTGCCTGACCGAACTGTTTACGTTCCTTCGAGTAGGAAAGTGCTGCTTCGTATGCTGCCTGCCCGATTCCTACAGCAAGTGCGGCAATCGAGATTCGTCCACCATCAAGTGTGTAAAGAAACTGACCGAATCCTTTATCCGGATCGCCGAGAATGTTCTCTTTTGGCACTTTGACATCCTCAAGGTGAATTTCACACGTATTGGAACCTCTAACACCGAACTTCTCGTAGTCGCTTCGAATTGTCACGCCCGGTGAATCAGTCGGCACGATAAATGCGGAAATTTTGTTTCTGCCGCGGTCGTCTTTTCCGTTTACAGCGGTAACAATAACGATGCGGGAATACTCTGTGTTTGTGATCCAGCATTTTTCGCCGTTAATGACGTAGTGGTCACCAACAAGTTCGGCACGGGTACGTGTTCCGCCGGCATCCGATCCTGCACTCGGCTCAGTAAGCCCAAATGCACCGAGTGTTTCCCCGGTTGTAATCGGAATGAGGTATTCCTGCTTCTGCTGCTCGGTTCCGAAATAGTAAAGCGGCGAGGCACCAAGCGATACTGCTGCCGCATAGCTTAGTCCTGTTCCACCACACGCTTTTCCGATTTCCTCAACTGCAAGAGCGTAGGAAATCGTGTCACCCCCGGACCCGCCGTACTTCTCTGGAAACGGAATACCGAGAAGGCCGAGCTCACCGATCCGTTTGAACGTCTCTTCCGGAAAACGACTCGTACGGTCAACTTCGTCTGCTTTCGGTTCGATCTCCTTCTTGGCGAAATCCCTTACCATCTCTTTAATCATCTGCTGTTCTTTCGTGAGTGAAAAATTCATTTGATCCTCTCCCTGTTTTATAATGCAGGCGCCGCGCCTGATTTTACTTCTTGATCTGCCATTCTCCATCTGATTTTCCGGCTGTATGTTCCCCTGCTGTAACGATGTACTTCGTTCTGGTCCAGCCTTATGTAAAGGCTTTCATTTTAAAAAAAAAGAAAACAGTCGTGGCGGGACAGTCTGACTGAGCAATCGTTCAGTTTTATTATAGGCAACACTTTTCGAATTGTAAATAAATTTATAGTATTTTGACATTTTGTGAAAAGCTGAACGTTTCTTGAGTGCTCCATTAAACTGGCCGGAACGTTCTTCAACTGCTTAAACACTTCATCGCGTACCTGCCTAAACTATTCCGTGTATGTCCAAGGGCAAAAAGCAGCCTCCCCGGGAGACTGCTGACTGCACTTTCTAATTCATCTAAACAAGTTCAAGCATACGGTCCAGGGCTTTTCGGGCATCTTCGGCAATCTGGTCTGGAACCCGGACCACATTTACCGGTTTCCCGGCATCAATACGGTCAAGAGACCAGGCAAGGTGCGGGAGGTCGATCCGGTTCATCGTGAGGCAAGGGCACATAAACGGGTTCAGGGAAACGATATCCAGGTGCGGATTCGACTGGATCAGCCTGTTTACAAGGTTCATTTCGGTTCCAATTGCCCATTTGCTTTCTCCCGGCGCCTTTTCAATCTGCTCAATAATGTAGCTTGTGGATCCTGCATCATCACTGGCCTGTACTACTTCCCACGTACACTCGGGATGGACAAGAATTCTTCTGTCCGGCTCAGTTTTACGAAGGTTTTCTATGTGGGGCATACGAAAATTTTCATGGACCGAACAGTGACCCTTCCAGAGGATCACGCGGCATTCGTCTGTCTTCACGCTTTCCTCCAGCACATCGGAAATCGGGTCCCAAACGAGCATTTCATCAAGGGGAATTCCCAGATCGTAAGCGGTGTTTCTTCCCAGGTGCTGATCAGGAAGAAACAGAATACGCTTTTTCTGTTCAAGGGCCCACGTAACGATTCTGCGGGCGTTTGAAGACGTCACGCAAGTCCCGCCGTGCCGGCCGACAAATGCTTTGATGGCCGCAGTGGAGTTCACATATGTGAGCGGAATAATCGTGTTACCGAAACGATGCGTTAGAGCCTCCCATGCCCGCTCTGTCTGATCGTAATCAGCCATATCGGCCATCGAACATCCTGCCCTCATATCGGGAAGAATCACCTGCTGGTCGGGATCGGTCAGAATATCTGCCGTTTCTGCCATAAAGTGAACACCGCAAAATACCACAAACCCGGCTTCTCTGTTTGCTGCCGATAACTTTGCCAGCTGCAGTGAATCCCCGGTGTCATCGGCAAACCGGATAATGTCGTCCTTCTGATAATGGTGACCGGGAAGGTAAAGATCACGGCCGAGGCTGTTTTTCACGAAGCTGATCCTTTCAATCAGCTCACGGTCCGTCATTTGTTTATATGTTTCCGGAAGAAGAGACTCTTCTCTTAACAGTGCATCAATCGCGCTCATTTGTTTGTCCTCCTTTTTCTACAAATGCGAGGCTGATATCAAGGGATTTCACCGTGTGTGTAAGGGCGCCCATGGAAATGACACTCACACCGGAGGCAGCATAATCCCTGAGTGTTTCAGAGTTAATGCCGCCTGACACTTCGGTCACAACGGAGCTTGGGACGTGTCTGAGCCAGTTTTTCACCGTTTCCGGGTCTGCATTATCGAACATAATTACGTCAGCACCTGCTTCTACTGCCTCCACCACCTGCTGTTCGGTTTCAGCTTCAACTTCAATTTTCACCATATGGCCGGCAGCGCCGCGAACTCTCGAGACTGCCTCAGCAATTGAACCGCAAGCGGATATATGATTGTCCTTAATCATCACTCCGTCATCAAGCCGGAAACGATGGTTGGACGCTCCCCCTGCACGTACCGCCGCTTTTTCAAGCATACGCAGTCCAGGTGTCGTTTTGCGGGTGTCGGCAATCCGGACCGGAAACCCGTTAACTTCCTTAACAGCCTGGTGAGCAGCGGTAGCAATGCCGCTCAGCCTCTGAACGAGATTTAAAAACACACGCTCTGAGGTGAGGATATCCCTGACCTCCCCTGAGACAGAAGCAATCGTATCCCCTTTTTTCAGTTCGTCTCCGTCCTGCACGCCGCATTCAAACTCTGTTTCCAGACCTAGAGCACTGTATCCGGTCTCCAGTACCTCCCTGCCAAAGAAGATTCCGGGCTCCTTGGCTATGTACCTTGCTTCCCCTTTCTCTCCTTTTGGAAAAATAGCTTCCGTTGTAATATCCTGAAAACCGTTGTCTTCGATCAGCCAGTTTTCCAGTGCCTGTTTGAGTATCCATTGGTTCATTTCGTCTGCACCTCGCCCTGTGTTTGTTGTGTTAGCTGCTGACGGATTCTCCGCCGGCGCCATTTCACATTTTCTGTATTAGGAAGATCCCGCCGGAAATGGGTGCCTCTCGATTCTGATCTTGCCAATGAGGAAGAAGCAAGAAGGTCTGCAGTAATCAGCCCGTTACTCACCTCAATCGCTTCAAGAGGCCAGTAACCTCGGAAACTGTGAAAATGGGATTCAATCCGGCAGTCTTTCAGCCAGGCGAGCAGCTCTTTCAGCCCGTTCTCATCTTTTTCAATTCCTGCGCACCGGGTTACCATCTGTCTGATCATACTTATTGACGGCAGAGCTGCCGGTGGTGCCTCTTCTTTCCAATGTCCGGTTATCCCAGCGTGCTCGAATGCTTTTGCATATTGAAAAATAATATGCCGGGCTGCCTTTTTCCCGAAAACGAGTGTTTCCAGCAGGGAGTTGCTGGCAAGCCGGTTCGCCCCATGGACACCAGTGCAGGCAGCTTCTCCCACTGCATATAGCCCGAGAAGTGTGGATTCCCCGTTAAGCGATGTTTCTATACCGCCGATAGAAAAATGGGCTCCAGGGCGGACAGGAATTCTTCCATCTTCCAGACGGACACCCGCCTGCGTGCAGAGAGCAGCGGCTCCTGGAAACCGTTCCCGGAATTTTTTTACCTTAGTGACGTCAAGCCAGATATCCTCTCTATTTGCAGCAAAAGAAGCCAGCGTTCTTGAAATCACATCTCTTGGCGCCAGATCCTTTCGGGGATGCCATCCCATCATTCTTTCACCGCGGCCGTTTACAAGAACAGCCCCTTCTCCCCGGACAGCTTCTGAAATCAGTCCGTACGCAGTGTTATTCTTATATAAAAGTGTCGGATGAAACTGGACAAATTCCATATCAGTGAGGGCGGCACCTGCACGATACGCCATTGCCAGACCGTCGCCAATAAGGGCGGGATCGTTAGAGGTCACGTCGTAAAGGCCTCCGCATCCGCCAGTGGCAATTATGACAGCAGAAGCTGCTACATACTCCAGAGCACCAGTGTGGATGTCTTTTACAATGACTCCTTTACAAACCCCGCCTGAAACGGCGAGATCGATGACTCTTCTCTGTTCGTCGATCATCAGATCGGAGCAGTCACTCAAAACGTGTTCCATCATTTTCTTTCCAGTCCGGTCGCCGCCTGCATGAAAAATCCGTCTCACCGAGTGGGCGCCTTCCAGACCCAGCCCTTGATCAAATTTCATACCTGAAGCAATCAGGCCCGCAACAGCATCCTTTCCTTCTTTAACCAGGACAGACACCGCCTCGGGATCATTATGATTAAGGCCGGCATCCATCGTATCCATGTAATGCTGTTTCCCATTGTCAGTTTCATGAATGGCAGCTGCAATGCCCCCCTGGGCTTTCCAGGAACTGGCACCAAGAGGGTTTTTTGTGAAAATCATCACATTGAAATGCCCGCTCAGTTCCCTGGCAGCCGTAAGTGCCGCCAGACCGCTTCCGATCACTACGACCGTATTTTTGTCCATCCTCACCCCTCCTGTAAGTTTACAGGTGTCTTGACACATATATTTACATAGATTTAAACTAAACACAACTGTTTTTTGAACTGGGGGATTGGACTGCATGATATTTCTTGATCACGCCTCGACGTCACCAATGAGTGAAAAAGCGCTTAATGTTTATACAGAAGCGGCAAAACGATATTACGGCAACACCGGAAGTCTGCATGAGTACGGATTTTCTGCTGCAAAATTAACGGAGGCTGCGAGAATGGAAGCAGCTCAGGCCTTAGATGTACTTCCGGAAGAAATCTATTTTACGAACGGGGGAACCGAAGGAAACCGAAGAGCTATTCTCTCACTGGTCCTTGCCCGTCCTTCTGAGAAGAAACACATTATTACAAGTTCTGTCGAACACCCTTCCGTACTGTCTGTCTGCCGTGAGCTTGAGGAACGGGGGTATGAAATCACCTATCTTCCGGTAGATTCAACCGGCCTAATTTCGATCAGCGATCTGGATCATGCGATCAGGCAGGAGACCGCACTTGTCACTATTCAGCACGTAAACTCCGAAACAGGAACGATCCAGACTATAGAAGAAATCGGGGCACGCTGCCGTTTCAGCAGCATTCCTTTTCACAGTGACGCCGTTCAGTCACTGGGGAAAATACCGGTTAACCCTTCTGTGATGAATGTTGACAGCCTCACATTCTCTGCTCATAAAGTTAACGGTCCTAAGGGGGCAGGTGCTGTCTACATACGGAAAGGCACACCATGGAAGTGTCCGGACCCGCTCACCTCACCTTCCCATGAGAAAGGGTTCCAGCCCGGTACGGTGAATACACCTGGTATCGCTGCTTTTTGCACAGCTCTTTCTCAGGCTGTGGAACAGCTGGACAAAACGGCATCTCACATGTACACGTTACGCCGTTTCTTTATCAAAATGCTGAAAAACGAAATTCCTGATGCTGTCATTGAAGGTCACCCCAAACGGCATGCCCCTCATATTACAGGCTTTCGCATTCCAGGTGTTGAAGGGCAGTATGTGATGCTTACTCTCGACAGGTACGGCATTTGCGTGTCAACCGGCAGCGCCTGCCAGGTTGCCAAACAGGAAGCATCCCATGTATTATCTTCATTAGGAAAAAGCGATCAGGAAGCCCGTGAATTCGTCCGGATATCCACAGGCAGAAATACCACTTATAAGGAACTTTCCGAGACAGTGCAGCATCTTAAAACACTGGCCAAAGCGTTTAAAAAGGAGGCGTAGACATTGACAGCCGCTGCAAAAAAATGGCGTGGAGAAGAACGAAGGCAGGAAATTACAGCCCTCTTAAAAGACAAATCCCCTCTGACAGGAACAGCTCTGGGAAAAATGCTGAACGTCAGCCGGCAGGTGATTGTTCAGGATGTTTCCCTCCTTAAGGCAAAGGGAGTTCCTGTGATGGCAACTTCCGAGGGATATGTGCTCATTCCCAGAGAAGGAGATTTTCAGAACGGCAGCACAAGGGTCATCGCCTGCAGACACGAACCTTCAGAGGCAAAAGAAGAACTTTTTCTTCTCGTTGATCATGGAATTACCGTCCGTGATGTGAAAATTGAGCATCCTGTGTACGGCGATCTTACTGCCTCAATTATGGTTTCGAACCGTAAAGAAGTAGAGCGCTTTATTGAAAGAATTGACAATCAGAAAGCAGCCTACCTTTCTGAACTAACAGACGGCGTCCATCTTCATACAATTCAAGCGTCCTCAGAAGACCTCCTTGATGAAGGCGTAAACGCCCTTCAGGAAGCTGGCTTCCTCGTGACAGAATAAAAAAGAACGGCCTCCATGACGGAGCCGTTCTTTTTCGCTAGCTATGCTTAAAATGATTAAACGGAAGCTTCGCTTCCCGCTGTCCGTTCGCATTCCACGGCGATGCCGGCAAGCCTCCTCGGCTGCGCCTGTGGGGTCTCGCCTGACTTCCATTGCCGCAGGAGTCTCACTACCGGCGGGAAGCTCCGCACGTAACCCTGCCCATTTTCATGAGTCATGATGTGAAATTAATCCCTATGAGTGTCTGTTTTCGAAAAGATTGTAGTTTTATGACGCCTCTTTCCGCTCCGTAATGAATTTGGTCATTAGCAACCATTTACACGACACAGCCTTTTCTATTTACCAGAATGTGAGAATATCGAGGACACCGATCAGAATCATGACCGATCCGGCTGTCCGCTGTACCAGAAGACCAACTTTTCTGCCTTTTCGCATGACCGCTCCTCCTGCACCGAGATACCAGATCAGACCGATCACAATCAGAAACGGGACCGCTGTACCCACAGCGAACACGGCCGGCAGCATAAATCCGGTAGTGCTCGTAAAGGCGGCTGGCATCAGGAGCATGAAGAACAGCAGGAACATGGTTGGGCAAAACCCGAGCGAAAAGCTGAACCCCAGCATGAAAGCACCCCATCTGCCTCTTTTTTCTGTTTGCTTCCCGTTCCTGCTTCTCCAAAAATTGAGATTCCACCTCATCGCAAAAGCGCCCAGCATATAGAGTCCAACTACGATTAGAAGAGGACCGAGAAGTCTGCGGAACCACGGAAAATAAACTGTGAGCTGCTGCTGAAACTCCTGTCCGAGCAGCAGCACAATACCGCCAACGAGCATAAAGGCAGCTGTCTTGCCTAAAGTGTAAAACAAAGCATCAGCCCAGGATACGCCGTTCTTTATTGATTTGGTACCGTATAATGTAATCGCGCTCAAATTCCCTGAAAACTGACACGGGGCAAGCGCGCCTGTGACCCCGAGAAGGAATGCAAAAAGAACCGGCCATGACTCCGCACTTTCAGCAGCGTTCATAAACGGCCCCCGCAGCCATGAACTGATGGCTTCAACAGTTTCAAACATCGCAAACACACTTTCTTAACCGTTTTCCTTCATTTTATCAGATAGAATAGCCCGGGTCTCTTGTCGTACACAATCATGTACGGCTTGCCGGAAAAAAAGGTATACTGTGACCAGACAGGAGGGAACACACATTCAATGAACATTCTTCTTTTTGGCGCGACCGGCAGAACAGGTTCGCACCTGCTCCGCCTTGCCGGTGAAACGCCACATACCTATACCGTTTTTGTCCGGTCCACCCACAAGCTACCATCCCCTCTTCCGGCCAATGTCCGGATCGTACAGGGAGATGCACGAAGCATACAGGACGTCAGAAGCGCCGTTTCCGGTAAAGATGGGGTGATTTCCTGTCTGTCCACGGATAAACAGAATCTGCTTCAGGCTTTTACACCGATCCTGAAAGAAGCAATGACTGAGTTCGGAATCACGAGAGTTGTGACTATTGGTACAGCCGGTATCCTTCAATCCCGGGCAGAGCCCCATCTCTTCCGGTTTGAATCATCAGAGTCGAGAAGAAAAACAACTACGGCCGCAGAAGATCATCTGGCAGCCTTTAAGATACTCCGTGCATCCAAGCTTGACTGGACGATTGTCTGTCCTACCTACCTGCCTGAAGGAACTGCTTCGGGCCGCATCCGGGCCGAAGCCGAGGTTCTGCCTGAAGGAGGCTCAAGAATTACAACCGGTGACACTGCCGCATTTGTATTTCGTGAGTTTTTTAACTCTGCCTTTTTATACAAGCGGGTAGGAATTGCAGAATAGAAATATGCTTCCCAGCGGGCAGCCCCTAAATAAGCCGGGTGAGCTGTAACCACTCCCCGGCTGATTTGTTTTCTAATCTTTAAAACGAATATATCCCGTTTCTTCTGCTGCTTTTATCAATTCCCGGTGCGAGGAAACATTCAGCTTACTCCTCAGATTATGCCGGTGATTTTCAATGGTTTTACTGGACACTCCCAGTTCCCTGGCCGATTCGAGTACGGAATATCCTCTTACGAGATGCTTGAATACTTCGTTTTCCCTCTGCGTTAAAAGCGAGGAAAGAAGAACGTTATCTCCTTTCCCTTCACCGTTTTTCCTGATACTCACAAAGCTGTATCTGATTTGCCCCCTGTCAATTTCCTGAAAAGCGTTCATCAGATCTTCGATTGGCTCATCCCTGCCGATTACACCGTTTATTCCATATCTCTCAAGAAACGACGGGTCCGCCTGGCGGCCTTTGCTTTTAATGAGCACCACTTTTACCTTTTCATTTCTGCTTCTTGCCATCCGGATAAGTTCTGCTGTTTCATGCCTGGCAAAGCTTTCGGAATTAAGCAGAAGGTAATCAAATAGATAGCTTTCCAGTAATGCTTTCGTTTTGTTAAGGTCTTCTGCTTCCAAAATGTATTCCACGGGAAATAAATCATTGAGCAGCTGAAGAAAACCGTAGCGAATCATATCGTGCTTTTCATTCAATAGGATTTTCAATGCCGTTCTCCTTTCTTCGACCCCGCTCCCTCATCCCTGCAGAAAAAATATTACAGCCCCAATCCAATAGAAAGTTGATTTGTATAGCTTGTGTAAGCAATCAGATGATTGACTTCTGCAATTTTCCTATCTGACATTCCAAAGCTGCGCAAGAGTTCGATATCGTCTCTGGAGAGCGCTTGTCTTTCCTTTGCAAGGTGTTTTGCATACGTTAACACGGCCTTTGTTTCATCGTCAAAAGAAGACATCCTGTCTTCAAGCAGATTTTCGATTTGATCTTCTGTTTCCCCCAGACTACGCAGCATCTCTGCATGACTGGCAGTACAATATTCGCAGCCGTTTAAACGTGAGACATAAGTAATGATCTGCTCTCTCATTAAATCACTGATGGATACTTGTTTAACAGCGTTCTGCAAAGGGGTAAAGGCTTCTAACAACTCTGGTGTATGACCCATCAGTCTGTGAAAAACTGTCGGCTGTGAAGCATCTTCCTTTTGAATTTTTTTCATTTCACTCATTTTTACCGGTTTGATCCAGGGCATGTGAGTTTCATCCTTTCCATTATCGTGATCACGGCAGAACAGACTGTCCTGACAGTGTCCTTAATTTCTCCTTTTTCCTTGTCACAATCCGTTCGAAAATCGTTCAAATTTTGCTCACATGTTCACACATTATTGGGTGAAATCATCTATATGTTTATTATTTCACATAATTTATGATAAGTATACTTACAGTTGTGACTAAAAACCCACTAAAGAGCCAACACCGAAAGTGAGGGAACAGAATGTTCGGAATTGAAAACGATCCGGTGCTTCTGAGTCGGCTTCTGACTGCTCTGACACTGGGCTTTCATGTTATATTCGCGACCATCGGGGTCGGGGTTCCTCTAATGATAGCCATTGCTGAATGGATGGGAATCAAGCGGAACGATCCTCATTACACCCTGATGGCACGCCGGTGGGCCAGAGGCTTCGTTGTAACCGTAGCAGTAGGCGTTGTTACCGGTACAGCGATTGGTCTCCAATTAAGTCTATTATGGCCGAATTTTATGCAGGCAGCCGGCCATACGATCGGTCTGCCATTGTTTATGGAGATATTCGCATTTTTCTTTGAAGCGATCTTCCTTGGGATTTACCTGTACACATGGGACCGGTTCAAGAGCAAAATGCGTCACTTCCTGCTCATTATCCCTGTTGTAATCGGCGCATCAGCGTCTGCATTTTTCATTACAACTGCCAACGCATTTATGAATTTCCCACAGGGATTTGACATGGCAAATGGTGTGATTGCAAACGTCAGTCCGCTTGAGGCTATGTTTAACCCTGCCACGCCGACGAAAGTATCGCACGTTATCATTACCTGCTACCTAACTGCAGCGTTTATTCTCGGTACAATAGCAGCTATTCACCTTCTTAAAGGAAGCAAACATGAGTACCACAAAAAAGCACTCAAGCTGACGATGGTTTCCGGTGCAGTCTTTGCAATCGCTACTGCTGTCATCGGCGACCTTTCCGGTAAGTACCTCCACGAGTACCAGCCGGAAAAACTTGCAGCAGCCGAGTGGCATTTTGAAACAGAAACACATGCCCCGCTGATCTTGGGCGGTGTGTTGACAGAAGACAACGAAGTCAAATATGCATTGGAAATTCCATACGCTCTCAGTATTCTCGCAGGCGGCCTGCCCGATTCGGAAGTCGTGGGGCTCAATGAGTTCCCCGAAGATGAACTTCCGCCCCTCTGGGTTCACTACGCCTTTGATATGATGGTGTTTATCGGAATGTATCTGGCGTTTGTGTCCACTCTTTTTGCAGTGATGAGCTGGAAGAAAAACTGGAATCCGTATAATAAACCACTGCTGATTATGGTGGCTGCCGGAGGTCCGCTCAGTATGGTTGCAATCGAAGCGGGATGGATTTTTGCCGAAGTCGGCCGTCAGCCGTGGCTCATAAACGGCATTATGCGCGTAGAGGAAGGTGCGACAACATCGGATCACGTAGGCCTGATGCTGGCTCTCTTCATTGTCCTTTACACCATTCTCGGTGTTACCTGTGCTGTTGTACTCCGGAGAATGTTCAAGCAGAATCCAGTGGAGCACGAACTTGAAAAACGGGGAATCGAGCAGCCGAAGCGGGTCAGCAATGAATAAAGGAGGTACCGGCGTTGAGCTATGAATTAATTGGGATTACCGTCCTGTGGATCTTTTTGTACGGCTATCTGATCGTGGCGTCGATTGATTTCGGCGCCGGCTTCTTCAGCTATTACAGCCGGATTACAAAAAAGAAACACGCCCTTCATCATATTATCCAGCGTTATCTTTCCCCTGTGTGGGAGGTAACCAATGTCTTTCTCGTATTCTTCTTCGTTGGAATTATCGGCTTTTTTCCGGATACAGCCTATTATTACGGAACAGCCCTTCTGATTCCAGGAAGTATTTCGATTATTCTTCTGGCCCTGCGCGGCTCCTATTATGCCTTTGCCACATACGGGGCGAAAGACAGCCATTTGTACTCGCTTCTTTATGGAGCAACGGGTCTATTAATTCCGGCTTCCCTCACAACAGTCCTGACCATCTCAGAAGGAGGGTATCTGGCTGTTGATAACGGGAATGTTACCCTTCTCTACGGTGAACTGTTTACAAGCCCGTATTCCTGGGGCGTTGTATTTCTCGCTGTCTTCAGTGTGCTGTTCATTTCTGCTGCATTTCTTACCTATTATGCAGCGAAGGCTAAAGACCAGCAGGCTCTGGAAGTTGTCCGGAAATACGCTCTCTCCTGGGCATTCCCGACCATTACTATGGCTTTCATCGTGTTCTTCCTACTCGGTGAGCGGAACGAGCTGCACTTTTCCAACATGATGGATCTATGGTGGATGTTTGCCCTCTCACTGGCATCGTTTGCTGCATCGGTGTGGCTGATCTGGAAACGGCAAAATTACGGTCTGGCTTTTATTTTCGTTATGGTCCAGTTCTTCACAGCCTTTTTTGCATACGGGGCGTCGCACCTGCCGTACCTTCTCTATCCGTACCTGACGATCTATGACGGGTTTACGAATGAAAGCATGGCAATAGCTCTGATTGCAGCCTTTATTGGAGGACTCCTCATGCTTATTCCTTCTCTGTATCTTTTGATGAGGCTGTTTCTCTTCGATGCAGAATATCTTGAAGGCAGAAAATAAAAAGGGGGTTTGGACGTGGATCTCACGTACTTTCTGATCATGATCGCCCCTCCCCTTGTTCTGATCGCTGCCGTAGCAGTTGTCTTTATCTGGGGAGCAAAAGGAAAAGACTGAACGTAATTGATAGAAACCAATAAACATAAAGCTGGCATAAATACAGCTGATAAAAATGGCTCTCACTTTGGTGAGGGTCTTTTTTTGCTGCAAGCAAAGGTAAAAGTAAAAGCTGTCCTGAAAATGACGGAACAGAAGCTTCGCTTCACGCCGTCCATTCGCTTTCCGCTCTTTATTTAACTCGGTCATAAGCCGCTATCCATCTGAAACAAGCAAAAATAAAAACTGTTTTCGAATAGATTGTTGTTTTATTGCGCTGCAGGCGGATGCTGTCAGCGGGCATCACTTCAGCCTCCTCGGCAAAATCACCCTGCGGGGTCTTCAGCAGATGCTATTCCCGCAGGAGTCACCGCCTTCCACTCCATTAATATTGTGAACATTAGTAACAATCTTTACGAAAAAAGCAAAATAAAAGACCGGCCGGCGGTCTCAAAATTTAATCATTATTCTCCTGCTACACTCGTCTTGTGCGGACGAAATTCTCACTTGTTGTGATATACAAACCGCTTCTGAGGCGATACATATCTGTACTGCTTCCCTGTACATTGACTCTGTCTGTTATGGTGAAGGCTTCGCCTCTTCTCACGGTCCCTGCAATGGCACTCGGCTCCCAGGAAGGCCGGTTTCTAACATTCAGTGTGGCTACGTCCACAATAACAAGAAGTCCAGTCGGGCTTGCGTTCAGCACTGCCTGGTACGTCTGAGGTCCCGCTACACCGTCAACAGTAATTCGTGAGCTCTGCTGAAATTCACGAACGGCTGTTTCTGTAATGTCGCCAAACACCCCGTCGGCACCGAAAGAGCCGAGATCGTAATTTAAGTTCAGCAGTTTTTCCTGCAGGCTCCGGACGAGCGGACCTCTGTCACCGTTTCGCAGGATCTGCCCTGTCCACTCCATGTCCCTGCGTCGTCCGATATCAGCAAAAACTGCGGCAATCGCCTCCGCATGTGCTTCGGCTGCTTCCTGCAGAAATGCACTGGACCGGAGCAGGTTCGCATCCTGTGTATTGGTTAAAAACCCGCCTTCCGTTAACACGGCAGCCATGGACGTAAAGCGCAGGACGTAAAACCCTGCAGTTTTGGTTCCCCTGTCCGGTTTTCTGCCTCGCCAAGCCACGTTATATGCGGTGCGGTGGAATTCACTGTGAATCTGCCTAGTCCGGTTAGGTGCATTTGTGAACCGGAACGACTCAAAGCCTCTTGCTGATGTTCCTCCTGCAGCATTTTGATGGATGGATATAAACAGGTCCGCATTCCAGTTGTTTGCCGCTTCTGCCCTTGCAGCAAGGCTCACAAAAATATCCGATGTGCGGCTCATTCTCACCTGAACATTGGTATATTGTCCCTCAAGGATATCTCTCAGGCGGAGGGCAATATCAAGGTTAATGTCTTTTTCCCTTAGCCCGTTCGCAACCGCGCCGGGATCAGATCCTCCGTGACCAGGATCAATGAAAATCCGGACAGGGCGGTTCAGTCGAATCGGAATGACCATTACCGCTCGCCTCTTTCACTGGAATTTTCATCGTCAGATATAACGTCCAGTTCCCGTTCGCTGCAGCACTCGGGTCTGTTACAGCATGGTTCACCATGATTTCCGTCTTTAAAAAGGCGGATTTCATAGTCCACAGGCATGCCGCAGAATACACATTCTGTATGCTCTTTCATGTTTTCTTCCCCTTACAATATAGTGTTAGAAGCATGCAAGGGCTTTTCTGAATCCGGTAGTAAAGACCGTCAAATAATAAAGTCCGTCCATAAAAATGATTACTTCTATACTACAGTAAATGCTTCGGATTACGAAATGATAGTGCAAACGTCCTGCTTGCACAAAAGTTTTTCATTTAGTTTATTAAGGTTATACAAAATGAGCTGACATCTATTATTCTGTCTGCTTGATTCGTTCCACCAGGGACCGAAGCCACTTGTTCAGCTGCATAAACTTATAGCCAGATGCTTCTGCCAGGGAAACGTCCTGATAGGCAGAGGAAGGAAAATTAAACGGAGACTGTTCGCTGTCATTTACAGGGCTTTCAGTGACGGCCGTTCTGCCTGTCGTTTCTTCAATTATTCCTATAAGCTCCTTAAGGCGGATATGATCAGGCGATGAAGCGTTTACCGGCCCGTAGATTTCCTGGCTGCCGGCCCAGAACAGAAATTCAGCCAGATCTCCTGCCTCTACAAAGGAAAGTGCCGTATCAGGGTTTGTGATCCGGATCATCTCGCCACTGTTCACTTTACGTACGTGGTAATGGAGTCTTTCCGTGTAGTCATCCTCCCCGAGTACGATTGGCGGACGTACCGCTGTGACCGGAAAACCTGCCTCCTGAAAGAAGACGGCCTCTGCCAGACGCTTTCCTTCTCCGTAACTGAAATCGTCTCTTGTGCCTTTCTGAATGGGGTAACTGTAGGGATCAAAATCTTTCTCTTCCTTCAGGGGCTTATCGTTAAACTCATAAACCGAAAGTGTGGAGGTAAGCACATAATGCCCGGTCCTCTCCTTGAATACATCACACGTAATCGCGGCATCATCCGGTGAAAAACAGATCTGGTCGTACACCACATCCCATCGGGAATCCCTGAACGCTTCTTCCATTGCCACTCTGTCTGATCGGTCAACGTGGATCCGGTTCACTTTTTCCCCGAAGCCGTCCTCTTTATTGCCGCGCGTTGCAATTGTCACCCGGTCCCCGTTATCAATCAGTTTACTTACAAGTCGCCGGCCGAAAAACCGACTGCCCCCAAGCACGAGGACATCTCTTTTCATTTTACTCATCGTCATTGCCTGATCACCTCTTCCTTTTTGTAACTTCTTCACCATCGCCTGAAAGTCCTTCTCGTTCCCCGAAGGAGAACAAAGTTGACAAACAAGATACTGAAGGACTAAAATGAAGTGTACTACTAACAATAATACACATGTGTCACATAGATTTCAGCCTGACGCCAAGGTGGTGAAGCGATGTACTTTAATATTGATCCGAAAAAAAACGTTCCGCTGTATGAACAGATTATCCAGCAGGTAAAAGAGATGGTTGCAAAAGGGATTCTTCAGCCGAACGAAAAGCTCCCCTCCGTCAGGGAATTAAGCTCCCAGATTGTGATCAATCCGAACACAGTGAGCAAAGCCTATCAGGAGCTGGAGCGCCAGGAAGTCATTGTTACAATTCGGGGGCGCGGCACATTTATTAACGATGCTGTTGTTCAGAGTAACGACCCAAAAAAGACGGAAGCGATCCGTGAGGCTCTCAGCCAGCTCGTTATTGACAGCCACTACGCCGGTATTGAAAAGCAGACGCTTCTGAAATGGATTGAGAACTTTTACACTGATTTAGGGGGAAAGAACGATGAACGTTGAACAGGTCTCAAAGACAATTCAGGGAACCACCGTCCTTAAAGATATTACGTTTGAAGTAAAGCCCGGCAGTATCGTAGGCATCATCGGCCGGAATGGTGCCGGTAAAACGACCCTCCTTCGCATCCTTACGGGAATCATCGATCCTACCGAAGGTGATGTACGGATCGACGGACAGAGCATTTTTGACGTGCCTGAAATTAAGCAGAACATCATCTTTGTGCCGGACTCATCAGAAGCGATGAAAAACTATTCCACTAAAGAACTTGTACGGCTGTATAAAACAGTTTATCCCCGATTTGATGAAGCCTACTTTCATCAGCTTATGAAACGATTTAATCTGCCTGCAACAAAAAAGATTAAAAACTACTCTAAAGGGATGAAAGCACTCTTCAGTCTGGTCGTGGCTTTTGCAGCACGGGCACGTTATGTGATTCTTGACGAACCTACTGACGGACTTGATGTCATTGTGAAACGGCGGATTTTGCGCACTCTAGTTGAGGAGGTAGCCGGCAACGACGTTTCTGTGCTCATTTCCTCCCACCGCCTGGACGAACTCGAGTTTATGGCCAACGATATCCTCGTTATTAAGGACGGACGTCCGGACAGCTTTTATGATCTGGATACGATGAAAGCCCAGTACAAAAAGATTCAGGTCGTGTTTAAGGAATACTTACCTGAGGAACTAAAGGCGCATGTAAACATACTTAATCAGACCGGGCGGGTGTACACCCTCATTGTCGATAGAAACATGGAAAAGATTGAGGAGCAGATTCGCCAAAATGAGCCGCTTCTCTATGAAGAACTGTCCATGAGCCTCGAAGATGTGTTCGTTGCCAGACTGGGGGGTGAAGAGTTTGTTTCATAAATCCCTTTGGATGCAGAATTACAAACAGTCCAAGCTGTTTGTGTGGATTATTTTTATGATTTTGTTTATTCACCTGCCGCTCTATACGATGATGACCCTCTCCAACTGGCGGGCACGCGAAGCGCAGCCTTATCAGTATTACGTTTCGGAGATTCATGTTTTCAATATTTTCTCTGGCGGATTCCTGAGTATTTTAATGACAGGAGCTGCTGTCGTTCTTGCTGCCCTCCTGGTTGGACTGGAGCGTAATACACGCCGGAACGATTTTACATTCTCTCTTCCTATTCGGAGAAGGGACATGTTCTTAGCGAAATGGCTTTTGGGTGCGGGCGTCATTTTTACATTTCATCTGCTCAATTTTCTGCCGGCCTTTTTTATGTTCCAATCATCAGAATTCAGTCATCTCCTCACCGAGTATTCGTGGCTGACACTCTACCTGTCGCCGGTTCTTTCCTTTATTCTTGTTTACACTTTTGCTCTTTTTATCGGCACGATTGCAGGTGAAATGATTTCACAGGTTGTGCTCACCGTCATTTTCGGATTATTCCCGATCGGTGCCTGGTTTCTCTTTCTCGGTTTTTTCCAGTCTCACGGCGGACGTTTTATTTATCCGCTCGACTATAACGTTGAACAGGTACTGACTTACATGAGCGTTCTGACCTTTCCCTTTGACCATATGGGAACAGGTAGTGATGTCTATCCTTTTTTCCTGATTGGTCTAGGAATCATCCTCTTTCTTGCTGCAGGTACGCTGCTTTATGAACGGACAAAAGTTGAACATAACGGCGAGTTTCTTATTTTCAAACAGCTGACCCCGGTTTTTCTGATCGGAATTGTGATCTGCTTTTCCCTCCTCGGGGGTACAATCATCGCCTCCCTCTTTATGGGTGCCGCTCCCGGACGGATTGGAGCTTTCTGGTTTGGCTACCTTGTCTTCGGCTTTTTCAGCTACCTGATTGCGAAAAGACTCCTGAGTATGAACCTGACAGTTAAAAACCGCTGACGATTGCCCTTTCCGAATCTTCGGGAAGGGCTTTTTTTCATTCCGTTTGTTTATATGGAATCGATTCATTATGTAAGAAAAATCCATTCTTTTTTCCTGTGTAAAACGCTTGCAAAACGTGTATATACAGGATAAAATAAAAATCGATTAATACTTGTATATACATTATTACTTGTTTCCAGGTTTAACTTTTCCCATTCAGAGGTATAAAGGAGCGAGCCTTCACGAGGCTCATAATCATTTGAACAGCAGGGGAATCTATTACCATCTATGCTCTTTTCCCTTTTTATGAAAACGATTACTCTCCCCTCAGACATGTAATAATACCCGTACTACAAATGACAGGAGGTCATACTATGGCTCAGTATGAAAAGCAGGTCAAAGAAATATTGGAAGCCATCGGCGGCGAGGAAAACATTGAAAAAGCCACCCACTGCGTCACTCGCCTTAGAATGGCACTGAAAGACGAATCGAAAGTGGATTCGGAGAAACTCGAAAGCATCGACATCGTTAAAGGATCTTTTTCCACTAACGGCCAGTTTCAGATTATTATCGGCCAGGGAACGGTGGATAAGGTCTACAAGGAACTGGTCGCAATGACCGGGATTGGCGAATCCACCAAGGATGACGTAAAAGAATCGTCAGCCAAGAACCAGAATTGGCTGCAGCGGGGCGTAAAAATGCTCGCCGACATCTTTATTCCAATCCTTCCGGCCATCGTAACTGCCGGTCTTCTTCTCGGAATCAATAACATTCTGACAGGAGAGGATATCTTTTTTGACGGCTCTTCCGTGGTAGCTGAATACCCTCAGTGGGCCGGCCTGGCTGAAATGATCAATATTATTGCAAGTGCCGCCTTCGTCTTTCTCCCCGCCCTGATCGGCTGGTCCGCCGTTAAACGGTTCGGCGGAAGTGAACTGCTTGGTATTGTTCTCGGTCTGTTTCTCGTCCACCCCGACCTGCTCAATGCCTGGGCATATGCGGAAGCACAGGAAGCAGGAGAAGTACCAACCTGGAACCTGTTCGGGTTGCAGATTGAAGCAATTGGCTATCAGGGGCAGGTATTACCCGTTCTTGTATCTGCCTGGGTGCTTGCCAAGATTGACATATACTTAAGAAAACGAATTCCTGATTCAATTCAGATGCTTGTTGTTGCACCAGTCGCTCTGCTCGTGACCGGTTTTCTTGCCTTTATCATTATCGGACCGATTACATTCGCTATTGCCAACGCCATTACAGGCGGATTTGTATGGATGTTCTCCACACTTCCGGCGATTGGCGGACTCGTTTACGGTGCTGTTTATGCCCCTCTTGTTATTACAGGTATGCACCATGCGTTTCTCGCCGTGGACCTTCAGCTCGTAGGTACCGGAAACGGTACATTCCTGTGGCCGATCCTGGTTATGTCCAACATCGCACAGGGCTCTGCCGCACTTGCCATTTATTTTGCAAGCCGAAACGAAAACCTGCGAGGCCTGTCAGCTACGTCTTCTGTTTCAGCTTACCTTGGGGTGACGGAACCAGCCCTGTTCGGGGTCAACCTGCGCTTTAAGTTTCCGTTTATCTGTGCGATTATCGGTGCTTCTACTGCTGGTATGTTTATTACCATTAACGGTGTACTTGCAAATTCAATCGGGGTAGGCGGACTGCCTGGTATCTTCTCGATCATTCCCGGCTATTGGACTTCCTTTGCAATCGGTATGGCTATAGCCATTATCATTCCGTTTGCACTCACCTACCTTTATGCCAAGCTGGCTTCAGACGAATTTAAAAAATAATAAGCTCCAGATCCCGGCTGTTCAGTCAGCCGGGTTTTTTATATGGTCAAAATCCGTGACATAATTCTTTTTCTTTACGGGAATAGGTAGATTTAGATGTGCTGTGCAGTGGAGGGGAGGACACGGATGAAGAACAATTCGATCTACCGGATTTCAGTTATTGTCTTTATGTTTATTAAGTTTCTGCTTCAGCTCTATATATTTAATAAACGACACAGGCACTGGGATTCCGATGCACGTGAAAAGTGGGAGGACCTGCTGAGAAAACAGGCAGCAGAGTACCGGGAAAAAGCGATTAAGCTGGAAGGCCTGATGATCAAAGGCGGGCAGTTTCTTAGCACCCGCGCTGACATTTTTCCTGAAGTGTTTTTAAAGGAACTGGATGATTTAATTGACCGGGTGCCGCCGGTTCCTGCAAGAGTGTCCCGTCAGCTTCTTGAAAAGGAATGGGGGCGAAGTATCTGGGACTGGCTGGATGAGATGAGCGATCAGCCGGTAGCATCCGCTTCCATCGGGGAAGTATATAAGGGGCGCTTACATAATGGGGATGAAGTAGCCATTAAAGTGCAGCGTCATAACGTGGAAAAAATCATCAATACTGATTTTAAAGCTCTCCGAATTGTACTCTGGATTGCCGGCCGTTTCACCCGTTTCGGCAGACAGGCGGATCTCGGCGCCCTTCATAAAGAGCTTGTTAAAACCATGAGTGACGAATTAAATTTCTCAAAAGAACTGAAAAACGGGGAATACTTTCAGAAACGGTTTCACGGGCAGGACGGTTTAAAGATCCCCCAGTATTATGAGGATTTTTCCACCCGGCGTGTGCTGGTAATGGAATGGATTGATGCTGAACGGGTGAACAATACATCCTTTCTGCAGAAAAATAAAATCGACCGTAAAGAACTGGCATCACGTGTTTTTAAGCTCTTTATGGAGCAGCTTCTCGATGATGGCATGTTTCATGCCGACCCACATCCGGGAAACATTCTTGTAAAAGCCGACGGGACGCTGGTCATACTTGACTTCGGGATGGTCGGTTCCCTGAAGCGTGAGGATGCCTTGAAATTAAGGAAGATTGCACAGGGATTTGTACTTGAGGATTACGCTCTTGTCGTTAAGCAGCTTGGGGAAATGGGTTTCCTTCTTCCTCACGCCAATAAATACAAACTGCAGATGATCCTCAGGCAGTCGGTTGAGGCGTATCTCGATCAGGGGATCGGCAAACTCGATCAGGATCTGGTCGGTGAAATCTTTCAGGATCTGCAGGAACTTGTTCAGGAGCAGCCGATTCAGCTTCCGGCCGAGTTCGCCTTTCTCGGCCGGGCCGGCTCGATCGCACTCGGGCTTCTGACCCTCATCGATCCGGATATCGATTTTATTGCTCTCGGCAAGCCGATCGTTCAGGAATGGCTGGAGGAAACCGAGGAAGAAGAAGGAAGCCTGAAATTGCAGGTTTTACGGGATTCGGCGAAACCTTTGCTTGCAGTTCCCCGTAACTTTAATGAATGGCTGCAGGGTCCTAAATATGCAAGACGGGCATCCAGGCGAAAGGAATGGCGCAATTACGACCACCACCGCTACATTATGTTTGTGACTCTTGCGTCGGTCACGTTTTTTATCAGTCTCACGTTCCTGTTTACCGGTCTGCTGCAGGAAGCTGAACTGCTGATGATCACAAGTGCAGCTGTCTCCGTTGCCAGTCTCACCGCCGCTTGTATCTTTTTAACCCTTCATAAACGCTGGGTTACCGGCTTCAGGCAGGCCGATTCAGACGAACCTAATGATTAAGGAGTGGAGAACATGAGTGATTTGCTGAAAAAAGGATTTTTAATTGGCCTTGGTGCCGCTGTAACAAGTAAGGAAAAAGCAGAAAAGTATTTTAATGAGCTGATTGTCAAAGGCAAAGTTACACCTGATGAAGCAAACGAAATGTTTGATGCGTTTGAGAAAAAAGGCAACGAAACAAACGAGCAGTGGAACCGTCGTTCAAAGGAAAAAGCCCAGCAGTTTTTCTCAGATATGGACATTGCGACAAAGACCGAAGTTGCGGCTCTTGAAGCAAGAATCAACGAACTGGAAACCCGCCTGTCCGCTCTTCACCCTCAAGCAGATGCCGGTGCACCGGAAACGGATACGGATCTTGAAAACGATCCGGTTCCATACAAGGATCCAGATAAAAACGAATAATCATTTTAAAACGCTCCCGTTTGCCGGGGGCGTTTTTTTCTATCCAGAATCTTACACAGCTCGTCCTGAATAAACAATAAGGCTTTACTAAACCTAACGGTAGCCACAGATTTTTAGGAGGAGCCGTGTATGAATATTTCGGAACTTACGTCCGGAGATCAGGTTTTTGTGATCTATCGGAATCCACACACCCAGAATGTTGCCCAGATACAGGAGGCAGCCGTTGTCGAGGATCCCTTTCATCCCGGACAAATGAGCCTGTTTTTATTTGAAGAGTACTATCCACTGACAGATGAATACGCCATTTACCGAAGCTTCCAGGAAGCCGAACACGAATACAATCAGTACTTCGACCTTCCTCAGGACGAAGACCTTTACTAGAGGAGGACTCATATGATCAAGCCGTTTATGCCTCAGCTCGTCTACATTGAACCCGGAGCTCTTGAGTATCCTCTCGGCGCGCAGCTTAAAAGCAAGTTCGAGGATCTTGGTGTGGAAATACGAAAAACCACTTCCCACAATCAGGTGCGGAATATTCCGGGTGAAAACCACCTGCAGAAATACCGCAATGCAAAATCAACGCTGGTCATTGGGGTCCGGAAGACGCTTAAGTTCGATACTTCCAAACCATCTGCCGAATATGCGATCCCCCTTGCCACCGGCTGTATGGGTCACTGCCAGTACTGCTACCTGCAGACGACCATGGGCAGCAAGCCGTATATCCGGACGTATGTAAATCTGGAGGAAATTTTTGATCAGGCACAGAAATACATGGACGAACGGGACCCTCAGGATACCCGTTTTGAAGCATCATGTACGTCTGACATCGTCGGCATTGACCACCTGACCCATTCCCTGAAAAAAGCGATCGAGTACTTCGGGAATTCGGAAAACGGCAAGCTTCGGTTTGTGACCAAGTATCATCACGTGGATCATCTGCTTGATGCGGATCATAAGGGCAAAACCCGTTTCCGGTTCAGTATTAACGCTGATTATGTAATTAAGAATTTTGAACACGGCACCTCCCCTCTTGATTACCGAATCGGAGCCGCAGCCAAAGTAGCCGATGCCGACTACCCCCTCGGCTTTATCGTAGCCCCCCTTTACATTCATGAAGGGTGGAAAGAAGGCTATGAGGAGATGTTTAAAAAACTGGACGCGAAATTAACGGATAAAGCTCGGGAGGACCTCACGTTTGAGCTGATTCAACACCGCTTCACCAAGCCTGCCAAAAGAGTCATCCAGAAAAACTATCCGATGACCAAGCTCGAACTCGATGAGGAAAAGCGAAAATACAAGTGGGGAAAATACGGAATCGGCAAGTACATTTACCAGAAGGATGAACAGGACGATCTTAAAGAGACCCTTCAGGGTTATATTGAGAAATACTTTCCAGACTCCAAACTTGAATATTTCACGTGAAAAAGAAGCCATCCTGGTTTTGCAGGATGGCTTTTCATTATGATTTTGACTGCGCCAGTTAAGAAATTTCAAGAACATGAGATCTGCTTAAAGAAGACCTGAGAGACCCAAGTAAAACCTAAGACCCCTAATTAAAATCTAAGACCCCTAAACAAAATCTAAGACCCCTAAACAAAACCTAAGACCCCTAAACAAAACCTAAGATCCACATAAAACCCGATCCCCCTATCCACTAAGCCGGCTCAATCCTGCTCGCTCACCGCCATCTCCCAGATCCGCCTCGTGTCCTCAGCTGTTACCTTCAGCCCGCTTCTTTTTGCAAGCACCGTTTCAACCGAAATGTAAGGCTCCTTCATTTCCAAGAGCACCCGGTTAACGTCCGCAGTGATTCTTTCTTTTACCCACCAGCCTGCCAGAAGCTGCTGCTGTTCTTTTGAAAGCGGGCTGCGTGACCCTTCAAGTTTTGCCCAATCCAGAGGGTTGTTCGGCTCCATGCCCTGCTCCATCTGCCAGCCGGCAGCAATGGACCACCGGATCGCATCCACACACTGCAGCGCATAGTACCACTCCTCTCTTGCGGCTCTCCTGTATGCTTCGTGTACATAGGCCAGCGTTTTTCCCCGCCATTTCTCCACCTGGCTCTGATTGAGTTCAGTGCTCAAAGCGATCGATTCCTCACGTATACCTTGCAGCCTGCCAGAAGGATCATACACAATCTCAAGGTCTTTCAGCCAGATACCCGGCTGCAGGTCACTGACACGGTAGATAAATACGTCCACCTTAAAAAAACCGTCGTAATGGGCAATCGTGTACGGTGCAGAAGGTCCGATATCTTCATAAAACAGCACCTTCCCCCACCTGTCCGGGAAAATCTTTTTCTTGTTGACAACACGCTCGAACGCCTCGTCCTCTGTCACGACCCTTACATCCAGATCGGAATAGAAATCCATACTGCCTGAAGCCACAGAGCCTCCGTAAAAAAGCCCGATCACACCGGGCATACGCTGCAGATCTTCTTCCAATGCCCGCTTCAAATCCTCCCGTTTCCGCGGGATCTGCCTGTCCCTCTCTGTCAGACTCATCCGTATCTCCCCTTAACCATTTTGTTAAAAGAATAGCACTATTTTCCTCAAATCAAAAAACAAAAAGCCTCCTCTTTATGAAGAGGAGGCTTTCTAAAACCTTTAAAACTGATACCCAAAAATGTTCAGGTAACCGAAAACGTACGAAGCGAGAATCGTGGCGGCAAACGCAAACACAAAGGTGGACAAAAACATCCAGTCCCGTCTGCCAACCGTCATTTTATGATAATGTGTACGCTCTGTTTCACCTGTAAATCCTTTGGACTCCATTGCAATCGCCACACGTTCAGCCTTTCGTATCGCATTTGCCATCAGAGGTATAGCGTAACGCCTGAACTGCCGGATTCGCCCCTTTATTCCTTTTGCCCTGCCGACACCTCTCACACGGTGGGCCTGTCTGAGCACTTCGAATTCGTGCCTGAACGTAGGCAGAAAACGGTACCCGGCAAGTATGCCGAAAGTAAGTTTTGGAGGCAGCTTGGCCTGCTGCATCAGGCTCAGCATGAATTTGGTGGAATCAGTCGTCAAAACAAACATAAGTGACAGGGCCACGATACAAAGGGAACGGACCCCCAGGCTGACCGCTGTTACAATCGCCCCTTCAGTCACATCAAACCAGAGAAATGAAAAGACAACCTCCCCCCCGGCAAATCGATCACTCGTATAGAGCATCGTCATCCAGGAAAAGCCCAGCGCCACAAGGATAAACGGTGAAAAAATGGCTAGATATCGTTTGACTGATATGTCACTAAGCAAAAACGTAACGGCGATCGTGAAAATCAGATACACAAGCGGCGTGAAAATATCGAACATGAACGCCAGCAGTACGCCGGGAATGAGGATGGTGAGTGCTTTTATTGACGGATTAATAGACGAGAGCATGACCCGTCTCCTCCTTACTGCCCCTGCTTCTCAGTTTCTGAAGGCGCGAATGAAACGGCATACGGAGTCTGGCTTTCTCTATAAGTTCCGGCTTCTGCCACAGTTCTTCCGGCGGACCGCTGAAGGCAATCGTACCTTCATTCAGGACGCAGACTCGTTCACAGTAGCGATCCACCAGATCCATATCATGAGTAACAAATACGATCGCGGTGCCGGACTGCTGGAGCCCACTGATCATTGCCATCAACTCATCCGTGGTTTTTGCATCCTGACCGAACGTCGGCTCATCAAACAAAAGTACACTTGGAGTGTCATCAAGCATGGCAGCTACACTAAGCCGGCGTTTCTGGCCGCCGCTCAGGGAAAAGGGATTGCTCAGCCGCTTATGAGTAAGATGAAATTTATCCATGAGTTCAGCTACACGGAATTTCATCATCTTTTCACCAGCCCCGTTCAGCTTCATACCAAAGGTCAGTTCATCATAAACCGTGTCGGTAATAAATTGATGCTCCGGATTCTGAAAAACAAAGCCGAGCTGCCGGCGCAGTTCTCTTTCATCCCACTTTTCCAGTGGACGGTCAAGAAATATCCCTTTGCCCGCTGACGGTTTTAACAGACCGGCCATCAGCTGCAGAAGCGTTGATTTACCTGCACCATTCTCCCCAACGATTGCAAGAAATTCTCCCTGCTTCAGTTCTAACGAAACCTCTGAAAGAACAGGCTGCTGTTTCCGCTTACGGGAAAAACTGACCCGGTCAAAGGTAAGCACCTGCTTTGTTCTGCCGGGCACAACCGGTGAGCGATCCAGGTAAGTGATTTCATCAGGCCCGGCAGCAGCGGCCAGGGCTTCTTCACTGAGCGGGCATGCTTCGATCCCTTTTTCAATTGCGGTTCTTACTACGCGAGGCAAATGAATACCTTCCTGCTTCAGGTCGTTATACCGGCTGTAGAATACCTGCTCCGGCGCCCCTTCAAGAAACAGGCGCCCTTCACGGTTGACAGCAAGAACACGGTCAGTGAGTTCAATCCAGTCGTCGAGCTGATGCTCGATGACAAGCACGCTCATCCCCCACTCCTGTTTAAGGCGGGCAATCATGGTAATAAACGATTTTCTCGAAGCCGGGTCCAGATTGGCAGTCGGCTCATCCAGAATGAGCAATTGCGGATTCAGAAGAAGCACAGAAGCGAGTGCGATCTTCTGTTTTTCCCCGCCGGAAAGCTCGTGAATGTTTCGTTCACGGTACTTTGTCATCCCGGTTGCCTCAAGCACTTCACCAATCCGCCGGTCCATTTCCTCCCTTTGAACCTTCAGATTCTCCAGTGTAAATGCCAGTTCGTTTTCCACCGTAATCATACAGAACTGGCTTTCCGGGTCCTGAAACACCACACCAATCTGCTGATTCAGCTCCCCGTCATGAAAAGATGAGATATCCGTCCCCTTAAAGAGGATGCTCCCTTCTGTCCATCCTTCTACAGCGGCTGGATAAAGCCGGTTCAAACAAAGGGCCAGCGTGCTTTTTCCAGATCCGCTCGGCCCCATCAGCATGACTGTTTCTTCTTCGCTGATTGAAAATGACAGTTCGTTCAGGACAGGTGCTTCTTTTTTATCAAAACCGAACGAAAATGACGAAACATCCACGAGTGGCCTGGTGTCATCGTTACGCTGATTTTTTTTCACGCTTCTCCTGCCGCTCCTTTCCGAGTGCATAGCCGCGGAGAACCCCGGTGTTGGCAAGCTGGTCACTTACATATTTACCGAGCAGACCTGCCAGAAGAGCACCGCTGAGGCATCGCACAATAAACATTGCAACTACAAGCGAGGGTGACAGGGCAGCAAAACCGGAAATGAACCAGCCCCACACGAAACTGAACACTGCTGCCGACACCCCGGCAAGAACGAGGACACTCAGTGTGTAGTTTTTCCAGCGTGTGGCTGCGAACGCCATTTCCGCGCCGAGGCCCTGGATAATCCCCGAGATAATCAGACGAGGTCCCGCCGGACTTCCGAGAAGTACCTGTACGGTCGCTGCAATGGTTTCGGATACGAGTGCAGCCCCGGGCTTTCGGATAATATAGGCGGCAATGATGGATACGATAAACCAGATTCCGAAGATCAATTCATAGCCGAACGGGGCCAGCCCAAACGGCGTCAGTACATTTGTAAGTCCCATACCAAAGAAGTAAAACATCAGGTATATAACCGCAAACACAACGCCCAGAAGGGACATGAGAACAATTTCTTTCAGCTTCCATGAATTGAGCATCTCTTTAAATTCAATGATTCTGTTTTTCATTTTGCAGTCCCCCTTACTTATCTTTCGTGGACGGACTGTTTGCAGATACGGCAGCAGTCATTGTCACGTGGCTGCGCTCATCGGTCTGGGCCGCGTTGTAGAACGCTTCCTCCAGCGTACGGAAGACATTATTCACATCTCCATCAAGTCGGCTCGCGTAATGAACCCCTTTTGTAAAGGTGCCGTGCCCGTCTGCAACTGCCACCTGATCGGCAATAATCTGCATGTAGTCAGGATTGTTGAGCGGGTAAAGGGAAAACTGCGTGGCAACTTCCACACGCTCCTGCTGCACTTTCTCTTCGTTCAGGCGTACATCATCTTCACTCATGTACGTGTCCCCATCGGAATCCCCAGGGCATCCAATTGAAAATGTGCCGTTAAACACAACGTGCACGCCTGTTTTTGCAGCATTGGTAAAAATCGCTTTTGTTACATCAAATACATGCTCACTGCGACCCCGCACACACGTACTTACGTCATCAGTCTTCATCCATACCTTGGCTGTATTCACTTCCTCCAAAGCACCTTTAATGATTTCCACAAAATTGTCCGCCATCGGATAGACCGAAAAACGGCATCCTACGATTCGGCTTGTTCCACAGCTTAGTCCCTGCATTTTGTTACTCCTCCTCAGTATTATCTTTTTTCAACATCCGGTCCGCAATTCTCCGGGTCAATTAAAAAAGCATCTTCTCCCTATAGGGAAAAGATGCAGTCTGAGTCTTTTAAAAAAGCACACGACCGTGCGCAAAATGACGTCACCTGCACTTCCCCACGCTGGTATTATCCAGTTCGGGTCCGAAGGGTTAACAGGAATTTCACCTGAATCTCAGCTTATAGCACCCCTAGTGCGAACACGTGTATGATGTTGTGCCCTTATTGTAACGGCAAACAGGTGAATTTGTAAACAGGCAGGCCTGCAGGCTGGCGCCAGCAGGACCGCGAATGTTTATGATTTCCATTTCTTCTTTTTCCTTGTTCCTCCAACAGTGCTCTTTTGCTCCGCTTCCTTACGCTCACGTGCGGCTGCCTCCCGTTTTTTGTCGGAGCTGTGCACGCTGAACCAGATGAAACCCCAGTATATGCCCATGACAAGGAAAATGCCGAGCCAGACGAGCAGCCTCAGCCACTCTTCTGGCATGAGAAACATGCGGAAATCAAAGTTATAAAAAACCACAAAGCTCACAGCGAGATAAATCAGCCAGATCTTCAGGGCAAAGTTCAGGATGCCCTCTTTCCAGATAAACGTCCACCGGCCTTCATCCACAAGGGCCCGCATTCGTTCCTTACGGTCATTCATGCTGTAATCGTCCTTCCTGTTTTAAGCGTCTGTGTGCTATTTTACCACAGGGGAACGGACGGTTACGGTCTGTTCTTTTCCCACTTGCTTTTTAGAAGACTGTAAGCGGCATGGTCCACGAACCGTCCGGCAACAATTTCTGACTCGCGCTGGATTCCCTCAAGCTCGAATCCAAGACGCTCGGCAATGGCCCGGCTTTTCGAGTTTTCCACCCCTGCTTTGATTTCGATTCTGTTCAGTCCCAATTCTTCAAAAGCATAATTAACGAGCTCACGAACCGCAACAGTCATAAGACCTTTTCCCTGATAATTCTCCCCGAGCCAGTAGCCGATGCTCGTTTTTCTGTTCCCGTAGTCGATCACATGGTACGCAGCTGTCCCGGCTACCTCTCCTTTATAAAGGATCGCGCAGGCAAGACTTCTGCCTTCTGCAAATTCTTTCAAAGTAGAGCGTATGTATCCTTTCGTATCATCAGCAGTTTTAATTGCAGGCGCCCACGGCATCCAGTGTGACAAATAGTCACGCCCCTCTTCTGTCAGTTGATAAAGCCCTTCTGTATGCTTATCCTGCAGAATTTCAAGTTTTGTATGCTCATTGATTTCTCTGTAAAACATTGTCTCAGTTTCCCCCTTGGTCTCTTTGCAGCCGTGCAGGCTTTATTTTTCCTTTTTCAATGGCTCTGTTAAAGAGTATTGTTGATTGATTTATGCTCACTGCGCTCCCTTTCCGCGGGCAAAAGATAGTGGTTTCACTTCGCTTCGAGCAGGCAATTTAATAACCAAAATAAAGACCACCGAGTGCCGGCGGCCATCCACGCTGATTAATGACAAATCGAGGCATCCTCATCCATCCCGCGCCTGCAGTAGTATCGCTCTTCGATGTTATCCAGGGACCATATGTCACCGTTTCTCGTCAAGTGAAGGAGAAGGTCCTCTCCAGCAATGGCGTCATCCTTGAGTCCCCAGTGGAGAATAAGAATCATCGCAGATTCCCCGTCTTCTTCATAGTACGTCCGCATTGCCAGTTCTTCCTGAGTATCCATCATCATTTCTGTTTCCCGCTCTCGGATCCAATCCATGGCCAGCACTTCAGCAGTCATATAGCCGCTTTCCTCAGCACTGTACCTATTACTGATTTCACCGCGGTAATCCTGCCAGTCTGTGAGGGATGGCTCAAAGCCCATCTCTTCCTCTTCAGGTGACTGTTCTTCAATGAACCAGAACTGTGTAAAGAAGTCTTCATCCGGAGTCATTCTCGGCGCCGATCTTCCGTATTCATTTTCTTCACCAGTTGTGCTGCCGTTTTCACTTGTTTCTTCCGAATCACTCCCGGTCTCCGCTTCCTCAGTCAGGCGCTCAATTTCCGCTTCCAGTTCTGCGATCCGCTCCTGCTCTGCCAGCAGTTCCGCTTCCTGCTCTTCCCGCTCTGCTGCATCAGCTTCGTTATCAGAACCGTTCTCCTCTGCTTCATTGCCCCCGTCAGCGTCTGTGTGCTCTTCCCCGTTTCCGCTCTGCTGCTCCTTATCGCCAGCCGATTGTTCAGCATCATTACAGCCTGCCAGCAGTATACCTGCGGCCAAAACAAGCCAGACACTTTTTTTCACGTTCGCTGCCCCCTTGGAAAAATCTATTCGCCTATTTTTCCGGATCGCTGCGGGACATGATTATGTCCCTTCACCTTTGATAACAATTTATTCAATTATATCAAATTCCCTCGGTAATTTAACTTAAAATCTGAACAGATCTCTCCCTGAAACCGTATGTACGTTTTCGCCGTATGTTCGTTCAATACGTCCATTTTTCAAATAGGCGCAGGCCTGTTCGTCGATTCCAATCCCGTCTGAGAGCTTTGCTCTGTCCAAAGCTTCTCGAAATGGTTTTTCCTCATCCCACTCGGTGTAATGTACAGCTACCCCTAGACTGGTAATGAGGCCAAGTCCTTCGAGTTGTTTCGGTTCGCCGTCTTCCGAGTCGTTTGGGGAGATCAGGCACTTTTCCGGAGCAATCAGAGCACCGGCAGAATTCCCTCCAAACGGTATGCCATCCGACACTTGCGAGCGGATTGCCTCTTTCACTCTGGACTGCGTATAAAGCTCATGATAACGCCCGGTATCCCCGCCGCCAATAAAAATACCTGTGGCTTTTTTGATAAGCCGGACCGCCTCCTCAACATCCAGCCTGCCGTCCTCACGGTCCATAACGACGTCAATCTGGGTCAGGCCTTCTTTCTTCCACACTTCTGTGTACCGTGGCAGATAGGATTCCCAGCCTTCCCTCCTCAGGATGAGGAGAACCACACTGCCGTCCTCACCGCCTGCGAGCTTTGCAAACTCTCGTCCGGGCTCTTCAAGGGTAGGGTCACCGCCGTATAAAAACAAATGCTTTGTCACTTGCCATCATCCTTTCCGGTACAAGTCCACCTCTGTATTTCGGTGACGGAAAAGCCAGTCCATCAGCCTGGGGTCGTCGTAAGTCTCAGTCCATGAGTCGTGGTCTGCTTCGGGATAAACAGTGAATTCCACGTTTCCCCCCTCCTGTCTGAGACGATCAACAAGGATCTGCGTGCGCTCAATCGGCACTACATCATCTTTTGCTCCGTGGAATGTCCAGACAGGCAGATGAGCAATTCGGTGAATCCGGTCAAGAAATCCGAATTCGTGTAGTGCTCCCCCGCAAATCGGAGCAGCTGCAGCAAACAGGTAAGGGTACTTTTCCGCCAGATGCCAGGTGCCGAAACCGCCCATACTGAGACCGGTCAGATAAATACACTCCGGATCCACGCGGTACTCCCTTACCGCATGAATAATAAGGGAGTGCAGGGCATCAAGCTCCTCAATCCACGTAGTTGTCTCAGGACAGACAGGTGAGACTACAACAGCCGGAATATCACGCTCGGCTGCCACTTTCGGCATCCCGTAAACCTTCATGTCATCAAAGCTTTCCCCCCGCTGCCCCATACCATGGAGAAAAAGAATCAGCGGAAATCTCTCGCTGCTCTTTTCATAGTTCTCCGGAAGGTCCAGCACGTATCGGAAAGCCGTTTTCTTTTCAAACGTTCTTTCAATTTCAATGTGGTTTTGCAAAATTTTCGCACTCCTTTATTTAATTGACTCTATTTGTAAAGAATGTTTTTAGAAATGCTGCAGGCAGACGCTTTAATTTATCAAAAAGCAGCACTCATCAGTAACAGCTCTTTCAAATTAAGTTTGACCCCGCCAGTCGATCTACTGGATTTTAAATTCGGTAAAGAAACGCTCTCCTGTTGTCTCAAAACCGAGGCTTTCATAAAGGGCGACGGCAGATGAGTTATCGGCAAAAACGTAGAGGTACACCGCATGCGAATACTGCAGCGCTTCCAGTGCCAGCGCACTCGTTACATCCCTGGCAAGCCCCTGGCTCCTGTAGTCAGGCAGTGTTCCTATATTGCCAATTTCCATCAATCGTTCATCATAGACGTGGAAGCCGCCAAGTGCCGCCAGCTCCCCACCTCTGAAAATCCCGTAAAGCGGGTTTCTGGCACTCTGCTCTTTTGTAAAAGCAATCATGTCCAGTTCCTCTGCAAACTGCTCTGTGTAGAACCGGTGTCCGTTAGTAAGGCGCCTTGCTGCAGGTTCTCTGACAAGCCTCTCCGGACTTGTGAGTCTCATATGAAACTGCCTTCTTGGCGGAGAGACGATTTCAAGTTCATTCATGGCAACCGGCAGTTCATGAGGCTGAACCATTGTGGTGCCGGTTCCTGTAAGACCGTGGTGGTCGGCAAGCAGTTTCACAAGTTCGTCCGGCCTTGCCGTTTCCAGCTCATCACCAAACAGGAAAGCAAACGCCTGAAACGGCATGCCTGAAAGGTATCCAGCACTATGTGTCAGCCGGCAGTTTCTGTCAAACTGTGCGGCAAATGAACACCGGCTTCTTCTGGCAGTCAAATAAGTGTAAAACAGCTGATCCTTTTCCCGCCCTGTACGTTCACTAACCTTAGTGAGTTCTTCAGAATGAAGGAGTCTGAACGTATCGCTCATAATTGATCACACCTTTATGCTGTCTATGTAATTAGCTCTGTTATATTCTGTTGTTGATTTCCGTTCACTGCGCTCCCTTTCCGCGGGCACCGCTTCAGCCTCCTCGGGAAAAACAAACGTGCTTCTTCCTCTGCAAGTTAAGCTTCGGAGCGTATGCGTCGAAGCAACTCGAAGCATATTCGTGAAGGAACCGCTCGTCCCTGCGGGGTCTTCAGCCGGTGCTGTTCCCGCAGGAGTGTCGCGCGCTCGCTTCAATCAGCAATGATAAGAAAATATCAACAATAAGCTTTAACAGAGCCGTGTAATTAATAGAGGGTATCCCCGATGATCTTTCAGCCGGGTGATACCCTCGTATTTTCTCATTATGCGGCAATACATACCAGCATGACGATTCGTCAGCCTGCATATACGCCTTCGAGCATGTGCTCGGCAATGCTTTCCACGTGAAGCTGGGTGGAATCAAAAAGTGGAAGATTAAGCTCTTCCTGCCTGACAAGCATATGAAGTTCTGTGCAGCCAAGGACGATCCCGTGTACGCCTTCATCATACAGTTTTTCTATGACCGCCAGCACTCTCCGCCTTGAAACGTCCCTTACTTTCCCTACACAAAGTTCTTCAAAAATGATGTGATTGAGCAGTTCCCGGTCGCCGGAATCAGGGGTAATTACCTCAAGGTTGTGATTCTCCAGGCGTTCCGTCATAAACGATTCTTCCATCGTATAGCGAGTGCCCAGCAGGGCAATCCGGCCGATTTCCCGCTTTTTAACGTTTTCTGCCACCGCGTCCCCGATATGGAGAAGTGGTATATTTACCGATCCCTCAATCTGCGGTGCAAGTTTATGCATGGTATTCGACGTAACTACAACCGCTTCTGCTCCGGCTTTTTCAAGGTTCTGTGCTATTGCAGCGAGCAGCTCCCCGGCCTCCCGCCATTTACCCTCACGCTGCATCGTTTCCACGGGGGCAAAGTCGACACTGTGAATAATGCAGGAAGCTGAATGCAGTCCGCCGAGTTTACGCCGCGTCAGTTCATTGAGCATCCGGTAGTAAATCTGTGTTGATTCCCAGCTCATTCCGCCTATCATCCCAATCGTTTTCATCCACTGTTCCTCCTCAAATGTCTGGTACTGATTTGAACAAAAACACACAGCTAATCCGGCAGAACTGGAGTCAGCCGTCTCTTTCCATGAAAACCATTTCCCTTACTGCCTGAACCGGCAGTCCAATGAATCGGCAACCGGTCTGTAGCCGATTTTCGTATAGATACTGTTGGAAGTAGGATTATCGAGATCTGTGTACAGACAGCAGAACAGGTATCCTTCCTCCAGTAAAAGGCTACTGAGCGCAGCAACGCAGCTTGTGGCATAGCCTTTTCTTTTATACTTATCAGGTGTAAAAACAAGGTTGACCGACGCACCGTTCCGCGTTTCTCTTGCCCGTTTCGCCATGGACACAGGAATTCCCTCTATATCTTTCCATAAGTAGATCCGCTGTTCACTGAGCGATCGTTCAGCAAAGGTGCGTGCCTCCTCTTCGGTCGTGGGGCTGAGTGCCTCCGCGTGAAACTCCATGACCCAGCCAGTTATCAGATCCAGATCGCTCTCCTGTGCAAGATCGAATGTCCCTGCCTGTGCAGGAACCGGTTCCACCTGATCGAGACGGTAAATCCGCTGGCGCATGAACACTTCACTTTCTCCGGCGTTCATTTCCTTTAAAAATGCGTTCACCAGTTCATTCTCCCCGGTTATACCAGGAAAGGTGTACCCTTCCTTTTCAAGCCACTTTGCCGCTGCTGAAGCCACTTGAGGTTTTCCCGCCACAATCAGGTTCATTGGCGGTGTCTGAATCATCACCATGGTCCCCTCTTTGTTGGATGCAAGGAAAGGACGTTCGGTCTCTCCCTGACCGGCTGTGTTTTCTTTTTCTGCCAGATACGCAAGCAGGCCGAGAGGAAGATTATGCTTGGCTTCTTCCTTCTCCAGCCATGGTCCGGCATGCAAGAGCAGTTCTTTTGCGCGGGAAAATCCCGAAAATGTCATCGAATCACCTGCTTTACGTTCTTTTTTTGAGTGGCCGCTATCATAATGCGAGGTTAGGCTGAGATTAATCGGCAGCGCTTTCATGCAAGACTTAAAAAACAGATTATGTTTTTCATCCTACCACATATTTCTTCCTTAAGTTACGTATTTTTTGTAAAATTCGGAAATTATTTCGATTAAAAAAGCTCCAGCTTCCCCCTTAGGAAAAGTGGAGTTTTACGATTACAGGGGCCAGAATAAAGGCTGGCCTCGTATCTTCTGAGAGGCGGGACTGGTTCGTAACCAGCATATCACCATTGGACCAGCCGAACATGTTAATTGCCTCAGAAGGGATGCCCTGATGAAAAAGTTCGATCAGCTGTTCGCCTTCTTTATTTCTTACTTTAAAATGAATGCCTGAAAACTTCCCGTCATTTTCTCCGATAACATTTCCCGAACCATCCCGGATCACGGCAAATTGCTTCATCGGATTTAAGAGGTTCATCTTATAGCTGGCTGCAGTATTTCTGTTCCGGTCCAGCAGGTAATATGGCGCATTGATGCCTCGTTCTTTTTCAATATAAAAAATGATGTCACCATTATTCTCCACAACCAGCCGTTTTTTCAGGAATGAGCGCACCCCAACGAGTTGTAAAACGAATGAAGCAGCTTTGTGACCCCTTCCCCCCTTTTCTTTCACGTGGATAAGCCTGGTTCCATCCATAGCATAAATCTCATATTCTCTCAGCCAGTGCATATGGGTCAGAATCATCGTCCGGCGTGCAGAAAAAAGGTCACGGTCCGCGTCCGTAACTGGCGGTTTTTGCAGCTTTTTTACGGCCAGTTTTTTCTTCACAATGCCTGTAATGAGCAGGCCCGGCCCCACTACCCAGCCATAGACGAAAAGCTCCATGCCGCCGTTGAAGCGGAAATGAGCAAAGGAAGTAAACAGGTGCCAGCCTGTAAAAACGGCTGTTAAAGCTGTCATAACACCGCCAAGCCAGATCAGTTTCCTGGACGTCCGGTCATAGTATTCGCTGATCATCACATGAATCTCCTTTAATTCCATATATGTAATTGCTCTGCCAATTAGAGTATAGCATGGTTTCTTCCTGCTGTAGGTGACATAGACTTTGTCCGGTTTGCACATCCTACTGCTTTCCCGTCATAAGGATGCGCAGGAGGCACAGTGGTTCGCGGATATATCGTCATTTTAGCGGAAATACAGTGATTTTAGCGGATAATTTCAAAGAATCACGGATATTTCCAAAATATCAGGGATGAAGCAGACCCCAAAGAAGCAGCCCAATAAAAAACCGGACCCCCTGTTAGAGAGTCCGGTAAATTAAATCTATTAATACATGAAACGCCTTATATAAACTGCTTATCTGGAAATAAACATCTGCGTCCAGAAGTGACCGTACTGACCGCCTTCAACGTGACCTACACCAATTTCAGTGTAGTTGCTGCTGAGAATGTTTTCACGGTGACCCTGAGAGTTCATCCATGCATCTACAACCTGTTCAGGAGTCTGCTGGCCTGCAGCAATGTTTTCACCTGCAGCGTTGTAGCTCACGCCGTAGTTGCGGAGCATATCAAATGGGCTTCCGTGAGTCGGGCTGTCGTGAGAGAAGTAGCCTTGATCTCTCATATCAGCTGATTTGTCGCGTGCAACTTCTGATACGTCTTCTGCAATTTCAAGCTCAGGCAGACCGTGCTGTGCACGTTCTTCGTTTGTCAGACGGACAACTTCCTGTTCAAACTGGGAAAGTTCACTTGACGTCTGCTCGGAAGTCTGACGTGACTGCTGGGCAGAATCAGAAGACGGCAGTGTGACTACCTGGCCAGGATAAATCATATTGGGATCCTGGATGTCGCTGTTTGCATCAATGATATCAGAAAGACTTACACCGTACTGTTGAGAAATTTGGAACAGTGTGTCTCCTGACTCGACTGTGTGCGTACTGCTTGCTTCTGCCGCATCTGAAAACACGAGCGGAGCAGCAAACGCTACAGCCAATACTGAGTAAATGAGTTTTTTTAACATGTACTCAACACCTCCACGGGCAACATTATGCCATAAAAAAACGGCGATGTGGGCATAGGGAAGATCTTTCCAGTGAGTAAAACATAGAAATCGCGCTAAAGTCTGAGAAACATGCCAATGTTTAGAATTGTATTCCATAAATTACCATATAAAACAGACCCTATGCACCGGACACAAAAATACCGCTTGTTACATTTCCAACAAAACCGTAAACCTGCCGCAATAAACGTAACGCTTGGAAATACAGATCCCCTTCATATGGTGATTTTTCCTCATTGCGCTGTTTGTAAAAGCCCTCCCTGCATAAGCTTTTTATCTTAAAGGCTCTGTTAAAGTCTGTTGTTGATTTCCGCTCACTGCGCTCCCTTCAATCAACAACGATAGAAAAACATCATAAGCTTTAACAGAGCCCTTAAAAAACCCGCCCCAGTGGACGGGTTTTGAATCAGGCAGTCTTCACATGGTCAATTTTTTCAATGTGGCCGTATCGAATTTCGTTTCGGTTGCTGCTTCCTCTTCTGTCTTGATGACAAGTCCTGTTTTCTCAAGTGCCTGCTCCAGGCGGCTGGTTACTGTCATATGATTAAATGAAATTCCGAGATTGACGATCGTCTGGGCAAGCTCAGGCCGTAAGCCGCTGATTATAGCTGTTATGCCTGTTACCTTCAGTGCATCATTGAGCTGGAAGAGGTTATGAGCGACAGCCGTATCAATAATATGAACCCCTGAAAGGTCTATAATCAGATAGTTTAAACTGAGTTCACTTCCCCGCTCCAGTGCCTGATTAAGCATTTTCTTTGAGCGATGTGTATCTATTGTGCCGATCACAGGAAGAATGGCCACTGTACTTGTCAGCGGAACGACCGGCACACTAAGTTCCAGCAGCTCTTCCTGCGCCTGGGAGAATGTTTCATCATGATACTCCACATACGCCTGGGTAAATGCGTAAATTGCCTGATCAAGAACCGCATTTACGCGGTCAGATACATCAAAAAATGCGTCAAAACCAAGATCGGATTTAATAAGTTCTTCTTTTAGTGTCCGGTAAATGACCCTTCTGGCTGGCGAAAGAGCAAGCAGCGCCATATCTGCAGAAATACCATGACTGACAGCTGCCTTTCCGGCATTTTTACCCCATTTGTACACTTCATCCATTAAATTATCATCTTCATCTGTCAATGCCTTACCCAGCAGGGTGAATAACTCCACACGAGATGCAGCCACATCTTCTTCGGATCTGCCGAAATTATGATTAAAATGATATTTCTCATCGTATTCACTGAAAAGCTGGTGAGCCATGGTACGGCTGTTTGCCTTTATAGCTTCCCCAATTCTAATCATATGGTTTTCGCTCATCATTTCCCTTTCCTCCCCCATATAAAAATCTAAATGTTTATATTTAAACCTTGTATGCAGATACCACAAAATAATATATTCTAAACCATTTTTACTAGATAATTTTAATCTAAGTATGTTATGAGAATCAACTGCTTACTTTTTTCCAGCGAATGTTTTTTAAAGTAGATGTCCCCGAATCTGCCGGAACCAAAAAAACCAAGTGCCCTATATGGACACCTGGTTTTTTTCAGCACGAAAACGAACGAATCAGTCTAGTATCAAATCCGGTGTACACCCAGCGGAATTGTCTTGGACGCCAACGCCAGCCGGCTACGGACGTACGTCCTATAAAGACTGGGTAGAACCAGAACCGCTGTCCGGTTTCAAGAATGATGTAGGTGTACCGGAACAGGCAGCCGAATAATGCGCCAGGATCAACCGCAAGCGCAGTCGGCCCACCTGCTGCAGACACGGCTGCAGGACCCGCTGTAAACGACTGGGCTGACGGCGGTGACGATGGGGGCGGCGACGATGGTGGGCCGGCAAAACCCTGCTGCTGACCAGCTCCCCCTGGTCCAAAGGGACCTCCCTGACCTCCAGGCGGCGGGCCCGGCGGCGGACTAAACCCTCCCTGCTGACCTCCAGGACCGAATCCGGTCTGCTGTCCAAAACCGGTCTGCTGCCCGTACGGTTGAAAACCAAACCCCTGCTGACCTGCACCAGGCAGACCGAACGTAAAGCCTCCGACAGAAAACTGTCTTTGATCGTTGTCCATTTTGACGCTCCTTTCTCATACACTCTTTACAGCCTATGAGGAAAAAACCCCCAAAGTGCCTGCCCAATTTAAAAACCTATCTTTCTTTATCAACAGGATTGGTTATGTGGTCCTCATAAAAGTCAAACGCCAGCGTTCCATCTGGTCCTCTGACGCAGTAAAAAACCTCTTCAAGGACAGCATTCCGCCGCTTAAGCTGCTCATAAAGCCACCGCTCCGAGAGCTTCAGACTTCTGAGATTCCGTTCAATGATTTTTCCATCCATAATAAGCTCCACCGGGAAACGCCTGTTATCACCATCCGTGCTCTTCTCACGCTTCATAACAGAAAGATGCCCGTCCGGCTCCAGAACGGCATACTCCACTTCGGTGATGTCAAACACGTCCTTTTCCCTGAGTGACTGATTAAGGGAATCCATGTTGTATTTCTGTTTTTTCAGGTTTTTCTCTAGAATCCGCCCGTCCTCAATAAACACGGTCGGCGTCCCGGAAAACCAGCCTCTCATCCCCCTGTTTTTAAGGGACATCCAGGTGGTACCGTAGCCGATACCACCGATCACAAGAAGGGCTGTAAACGAATACCAGTAGCTCACCTGCAGATCAAACGCCAGGTTGGCTCCGATCGCCCCCATCATTACCGCTGTTATAAAATCATGGTTCGTCATCTGGGAAAGGGTCTGCTTGCCGAGACAGTAATTAATAATCATCAGAAGCGTATAAGCACCGAAACTCCGCAGAACCACCTCAGTTATTTCTGCTCCCATCTTGTCACCTTCTGTCCATTCTTCGATATATATACAATCATTTCCATACAAACGCAGAAAAACACCCGCAGATCCGATTTTGGATCTCCGGGTGCTCCACTCCTGTTACTTAGACGTCGTCCTGCTCCGTTAAAATAATCGGGCCGTCTTTCGTGATGGCAAGTGTATGTTCATACTGGGCAGAAAGAGTACCATCCACTGTTCTGGCGGTCCAGCCGTTTGCATCCATCTGTGATCCCCACAGACCGATGTTGATCATCGGCTCAATCGTAATTACCATGCCTTCTTTCAATCGGGGCCCGCGTCCGGGATTCCCGTAGTGTGGAATGTTCGGCTCCTCATGAATCGTAGGTCCAAGTCCGTGTCCGGCGAAATCCCTTACAACCGAGTACCCCTTTGTTTCAGCATAAGACTGGATCGCATGGCCGATATCACCTAGTCTTTTGCCCGGTTTTGCCTGCCGGATTGCCCGGTAAAGACACTGTTTCGTAACTTTACAGAGTTCTTTTGCCTCCTCCGATGCATCACCGACCAGATAGGTCCAGGCTGAATCAGCCAGGCCGCCGTTCAGGTTAACGACAAAATCGATCGTAACCAGATCGCCGTTTTTAAGCGGTTCTTTTCTCGGAAAACCATGGCAGATTTCATCGTTAATCGAGGCACAGGTAGCAAATTCATAGCCCTGATAGCCTTTTTGTTCGGGTGTTGCTCCATTCTTTTTCAGATAGTTCTCCACAAACGAATCAATCTCCAACGTGGTCACACCGGGGTTGATCCGCTTTGCCACTTCCCGGTGGCACCTTGCCAGCAGTTTTCCCGCTTCATGCATGAGCGCAATTTCGCGCTCTGATTTTAGTGTAATCACAGTGACCGCCCCTTCCTGCCGATTTCTATTCATAATAAATGTCAATCATCGTATGCCTGTTACCGGTATAATCATACCAATGTTTAAATTTGGATTTCAACCTGCATCACTCCTCACACGAATTTTCAGTTTTTTGGTACACTTAAAGAAGAATGCCAGAGGAGTGAACCACTATGAACCGCCGCGATGAACTCTTCCTCATCAAATCAATTGCAGAACGCCTAAACAAGGAAACTTCCGCTGACAGCATGTTTAAAGTTGTACTTCAGCAGATTTTGAAACTGACAAACCTTCAGTCAGGGTGGATCTTTCTCATTAATTCTGACCGGTCGTATACACTGGCCGCTTCGGCCAGCCTTCCGGAAGCACTCGCTTGTGAAAACAGGAAGTATATGAACGAGGGCGGGTGTTACTGCATAAACAGATGTGCAGACGGAAGGCTGAATGAAGCAGCCAACATCATTGAATGCAAACGTATCGAGGATGCACTCAGATTCGAACGGGGAGATATTGAGGGGATCACCCATCACGCCAGCATCCCCCTTAAAACAGGGAACGAAACGTTTGGTCTGTTAAATATCGCCTCGCCTGATAAAAAGAAATTTTCAACAGTCGAGTTGACAATCCTTGAATCCGTCGCGCTTCAAATCGGAACCGCATGGGAACGAATCCGCCTGTCTGAACGGGAAAAGGCAAACCGGATTCTGGAAGAACGGAACCGCCTTGCAAGAGACCTTCACGACTCAGTGAATCAACAGCTTTTTTCAATTATGTACACTGCCAAAGGACTTGAGCGGCATGTGGCAGATCCTGAGACATTATCCGGTCTTCGGGAGGTGCATGCTATGTCAAAACAGGCACTTGCCCAGATGAAATCCCTCATCTGGCAGCTCCGTCCTGACCGGATTGAGGAGGGACTCGAGTCCAATATTTGTGGCTACGGAAAAGAACAGGGGCTTCATGTTATGTACCGGTCGTCTGCAGGTGACATTCCCGATCCGGTCCGGACAGGTTTCTGGAAAATCACAAGAGAAGCCCTGAATAATGTCAAAAAACACGCAGGGACCAGTGACGTTCATGTCACACTTTCAGAAAAAGACGGCTGTTATCAGTTGAATGTACAGGATTACGGCAAGGGCTTCCAGACTGAGAACCCCCGCTCCGGCTGCCTCGGTCTTCTCAGTATGCAGGAGCGGGCGGCTCTTATGAATGGCCGCTTTTCAATTTCCAGTTCTCCGGAAAAAGGCACAAAGATTACTGTAACTGTAAAAAAAGAAGGTGAAAACCGTGAATAAAATATCCATTATGATTGTAGACGATCACCAGGTCGTACGAAAGGGGCTCGTTTACTTTTTTAAAGGTGAACAGTCCATACACATTGCAGGCGAGGCAGCGGACGGACGTGAAGCTGTTGCCATGCTTGAAAATGGCCTTAAGCCGGATGTCATTCTCCTCGACCTGAATATGCCTGGCATGAATGGGACGGATGTCATCCGCATTGTTAAAAAAACAAAGCCCTACGTTAACATTCTCGTGCTGACCAGCTTCGAGGACGAGGATCATGTAATTACAGCGATTCGGGCCGGAGCAGACGGTTACTGCCTGAAAGATACGGAACCTGAAGATCTTCTTAAGGCCATCCAGCAGGTTGCCGGCGGCTCCAAGAATATTGATCCGAAGGTCGCGCCGCACCTGTTCCAGCACGTCCATAAAGACGAATCCGAGGAGGTCAGCGCACTCCGCTCGCTTACCCGCCGTGAGTGTGAAGTTCTGCTGGAGATCGCTGAAGGGCGGACCAACACCCAAATAGCCGGGAGGCTGTTTGTTTCGGAAAAGACTGTAAAAACACATATAACGAACCTTTTTGCCAAACTTCCAGTTGAAGACCGGACGCAGGCCGCTCTTCTGGCACTCCGCAATAAAAGTCTGCTTAAAGGCGGTTAACTTTCCAGCGGGATTCCCTCGTCTTAAGGCTGTCCGCTTTTTCCGACCAGAGTCTGAGAAAAAATCATCCTGCCCGCCACGATAAAATCAACCGCTGTACGGAAGAATCATCACCCTTTCCTTCCTATACTGAATGTAGAAAGAAAAACATTCAGATTGAAAAAGAAAGGGTGTTTTCAATGTTTAAAACACTGATCAGTATCTTCACTTCCATCCGTAAATCCACTGCCCGTTCATTTGATACCAATAAAAAACCTTTTGAAACGCAACACTATCATCAGCTGCTCACCCAGAGATATTACCGGATTTAGCTCTTATTCCCTCGGAATTGCAGAAGCTCTTCCGGGGGGAAAATCTGTTTTAGTGATAAAATACAGCTGACGTTCCAAGGAGCTGACATGCATGATTAAACTGGATTATTTTACAGAGAACGATTTTGACCAGCTAATGGGCTGGGTAAATGATACGTCCGGCCGCTTTTTTATGCAGTGGAGCGGTCCGACTTTTACGTACCCTCTTACCAGGGAGCAGCTGGCTGATTACATATATGGCGCGAACAAACCAGGCGCCGCAGATTTTATATTCAAGGCGATTTATGAAAAGACTGGAGAAACTGTCGGCCATCTGGCAGTCAGAAAGGTCGACCGATTCCATAAAGGTGCCCGTCTCGGCAAAGTAATTGTAGCTCCTAGATGGAGAGGCCGGGGTTTTGCGGTTCCTATGATAGAAGAAGCGCTGAAGATTGCTTTTGAACGGGAAGAGATCCACCGGCTTGCTCTTGGTGTTTTCGCGTTTAATACCTCGGCTTATGAGCTGTATAAAAAAATGGGGTTTAAACAGGAAGGTTATTTCCGCGATTTCAGACGGGTCGGAAATGAATACTGGGATATGTATGAAATGAGTATGCTTGCTCCTGATTACAAAAATCTGCATAAAAAATGAAGAAGGAAGCTGACCGGTCCGCCGTTCCCAAGCTTCCTTCTTTTTCTTATGGGCAGCCGGATGCTGTCAGAGGGCGTCACTTCAGCCTGATCCAGGATCACCGTTTAAGGATCAGGAGCAGGAGTCCCAACCTCTGTATGTACACGAGTAGTCTTCTAGAAATAATAAAGGATCATTAATAGCCATCGTATATGTCATTAGCAGGAAAATTATATAAATATAACACTATACTTTTTTGGTAATAGAGTATAAAGTTCCCTCTTACCCCAATAAAAGCGCAGATAAACGCATTATTTGACGGATCCAATGTGACAAAAACCGCATTTATGTTAAAGGAAATGACATCAGTTACAACTATATTTCAATTCCTTTAAGTTGCCGGATTTCCATTGCTTTAAGGTGAACCAGGTTGGTAGTATTAGACTCGTTAGCGAACACTACTGAAATTTTAAGGAGGCTGACATATGAAAAGTTTTGGACTATCAAAACTGAAAAAGCTGAGTTTACCAATTATTGCTGCAGGCGCATTTTTCTTCGCTGCACCAATGGTCACTGACGCAGCAGACGATGTTTCCCTAGGAGATCGCCTTCTACTTGAAGGCAAAGACAATGCACAGGTGGAGGAACTTCAGGAACTGCTCGCTGATCGCGGATACTTAGAAGAGAATGCAATAGATGGATTCTTTGATCGTGGTACCCGTGACGCTGTAACAGCGTTTCAGGAGGATGCCAACATACTGGTTGACGGTCTTGCCGGCGTTCAGACAATCGGTGCACTCTCACTTCTGCGCGAAGGTGACGAAGGTGCTCCCGTTGAAGCACTGCAGGAAAGCCTGAAGGAACTAGGTTACTATGACAACACAGCAGACGGGGACTTCGACCGTGCCACTCATGATGCGGTGGTAGATTTCCAGACTGCTAAAGATATTTTAGTAGACGGTATTGCCGGTCCTGAGACTTACGGTACACTGCATGCCGCTCTTACCGGTGAAACACGAGTAGAATCTTCATCTGATTCTTCCTCTGAAAGTGAAAGCAGCTCTTCTGAAGAAAGCAGCAGCTCAGATGAGGGAAGCTCATCAGAGAGCGAAAGCAGCTCAGATGAATCCAGCTCTTCCGAGAGCAGCGAAGGATCTTCTGAAAGCAGCGAATCCGGTACAGTAATGGAAATGGAAGCAACAGCTTACACTGCCTACTGTGACGGATGCACAGGCATCACTTACACTGGCCAGGACCTGCGTGCCAACCCTGACAAAAAGGTAATAGCTGTAGACCCTGACGTGATCCCACTCGGATCCACTGTATACGTTGAAGGCTACGGCGAAGCCATTGCCGGCGACATCGGCGGTGCGATCCAGGGTAACCGAATCGATCTTCACATGGCAACAAAAGAAGAAGCACTTGAATTCGGCCGCCAGACAGTAACAGTTGAAGTTCTTGATTAATCATTCAGCATAAAAACCCGGTATCCCGATTGGGATGCCGGGTTTCTTTATGTGCTCCACTCTTTATCGTCCGCTCCGTCTTCTTGTTTTCCTGCGGAACAAAAGAACAATCAGAAGGCCGATCAGTCCGATTCTTCCTGTGAGATGAAGCACTTCTGAATCGTACATATATGCTGCCGCAAGAGCTGTCAGAAAGCACATTCCGGCAATCACATAAACAGGTATGAAAACATCTGTTTTCCCCATGCGTACCACTCCTGTTATCTGAATGAAGCCATATCACCAAGGATGAGCAGGAATACAATCGACACGATCGGTACTGCTGTCACAAGTGCAAAACCGCCTACGAGAATCAGCTGCGCCGTTTCTTTGAGTTTTTTGTCGTTCCCGGCTTTTCTGGACGCATCGCCTCCAAGCTTAAACATCCATATTTTCATGAGGGCGGCAGCGGCGGCAATAAGTACAACCGGGGTTACCGGATCAATCGTTCCCCGACCCTCCATGTAAAAATACAGAACCACTACAGCGAGAATAAAAGGTGATTCAAGCAGGGCGGCTCTTACAAAAAAGGGGCCCTGCTCCTTTCCTGCATGCTCCGCACCTTGCTTTCCTTCCGCCAGGGGTTTCATCACGCGCGAAAATAGAAAATAAAAGCAAATCATATACCCGATACTTGCGGCAACGAATAGAAACTCCACAGTCTCATCCTTTCATACTTAAACAACCGGAAAATCTCCCCGTCCCGGAATCTTTTTTCTTTATAAGTATATCACGTCACAGCCTGTCACCATGACGGACGCTCGTAAATTTACTGGCAGCTATTCAGATCTTTTACTCCCTGTGAAACTCGAGGCGGGCTTTTTCCAGTACCATATTTTCGCTTATAAAAGCGTAATCATATAAAATGGGAAACAGAGAACCTGTTAATTTGGAGGGACATGACATGACGAAAACGATCCGGATGCTGCAGTTTGAGGACTACCCTTATATGGAAGCGATGGACACAGCAGTTGAGGACGATTATATTAAACGGATTTTTGAGAGACTTACAAGCGGTCCACACAAGCTGTACGGGATGTTTCTTGGTGACCGCCTTGTAAGTGTAGGCGGGTATTCCATTTTTGCCCGCAGTTACGCTATGCTTGGACGCCTTAGGAGCGACCGGAATTACAGAGGAATGAATCATACAACAGAACTGCTTCGCCATATAAAAGAAGAAGCATTCAGGCTTGAAGATATCCGCTGGGCCGGAGCGAATACACAGGAAGAAAATACTGCAGCACGCCGTGTTCTCGAAAAGGCCGGTCTCACACCATGCGCTATCCTCCACGGAGCGATTACCAAGAATACCTCTGCCCTGGAAACCGGTGCAAAACCATGGGCCCCGGTCAGGAACTCCAGGGAAAGGAAGCAGTGGCTTGAGCGCGTGTTTACTGAATCAGAAGCGGTGTTCCCATACGAGTGCTATTACCCGTTTCCAGCTTCTGAAGATCTTTTTGCAGAAGATGCCGTCAGGGACTGGCAATTCTATGAGAACCCGGATCAGAGCCGGGTGCTTATTACAAAGCACGATCAGAAAAAATATCATTACCTGCATGCGATTTACCCGTGGCAGGACTTCAAGGAGCAGAACGGACTCTGGGAAACGATTACGAATGACTACCGCGTCCTTTCGGAACAATATACAGATGAGGAAACGTATGTGTGGATGGACATGAGCAGAGAGGCTGTTGATGCGCTTCCGTCTGAGCACCCGTTTACACTGCCGTCTCCGTGGATTCTGCATGGAGAAAAGAAGCCTGATAATAAATAAAGGCTGTTTTCGGATAGATTGTTGTTTTCTGCGCAGGCCGACGCTTTCCGCGGGCAACGCCTCAGCCTCCTCGGGAGCTTTTCTGCTTCTTCCTCTTCCAGTCCAGCTCCGAGGTACATGCGTCGAAGCAACTCGCAGCCTATTCTTGATGTAGTTGCTCGTTATTGCTTTTCCCGCAGGAGACGCGGCCTTTCGCTACGAAATTAAAGCTGGTTAAAGCAACAATCTTTTTTGAAAAGAGCCAAAATAAAAGAGAGGGAACCCGCAAAGGGGCCCTCTCTTTTTGTCAGCAGCACGAATCCAGGCCATGCATCACGATGCTCCGCTGTCCTTCACGGATCTCCACATCAAGTGAAATACTTTCGGTCTGTTCTTGAATAACAGGATCAACGGCAACCCGAATCCCGTTTATTTCCATCACTTCATCCCGGTCCTGTGCATCTTCAAGACGGACACCGAGCTGCGGACTCCCGCATCCCATTCCCGCAAAGAAGAACCGGACAGCATCAACTTGTGTCTCCTCCAGCATTTCCTCAAGAAAAGCTCTAGCTTCATCTGTAATGGTCATGGTCATCTCCTCCTTATTTCACTACTTTACGGTTTCAGTAAAAAGCTCCTGCAGCTTTGTTACATTTGTCAGCCACGGTACAACAAGGGTCCTTCCAGCATAACGCTTCATAACAAGGTCGATCCATTTCCACTCATACGAAGCCCGTTCCCTCATTAGCGCATCTGTCGTTTCAGTTGCTGCCATACTTTGATTTACAATCCACCATGCGGGCATCATTCCTGCCCTCTTCAAGTCTTTTTCCAGGCGTTCCGCTTCAAGTACCGGTGTTGCCTCAGGCAAAGTAACAATGGCAACGAAGGTCTCTTCCGCATTTCGCAGTCGGGGCAGAAGCTTTTCCACAGACTTCGGCACGTCTCCCGATGAGCGGGCAACTTCCTTCTGGTACGACTGGGAGGCATCCAGTAACAGCAGCGTGTGTCCGGTCGGTGCTGTATCGATCACCACAAACTGGTCATCCGCTTTTCCCACCACATCTGCAAAAGCCTGGAAAACGGCAATCTCCTCTGTGCAGGGTGACTCAAGATCCTCCTGCAGGTACTTCAGTCCAGCTTCATCCAGACTGTCCGCTGAACGGGCAAGTACATTCTGTTTATAGGCTTCTGTTACTTTTTCAGGATCGATGGCACTGACGGTCATCCGTTCTTTTTCTTCGTGGTTCAATACAGTATGTGAAATATGATCCGCCGGGTCGGTTGTAGTCAGGTGAACCTTTTTTCCAGCACGAACGAGTCCCGCTGCAATTGCGGCAGCCGTCACCGTTTTTCCAACTCCGCCTTTCCCCATTGTCATAATAACGCCGGAGGAACGGGTTCTAAGCTCATTAAGAATCTGCTCCACACCAGGCAGTTCCACCTTGTCATCTTGACGGGCAGCCACCCTCTGCCCATTCACTTCGTGACGAAGGAGGGAACGCAGAGCCTCCGCCCCCGTCAGGGAATAGGAAACCAGGGGCAGCGTAAATTGCGGCAGCGTCGCAAGGTGACGATCAATACTCTTAACAGCCTCCCTCTGCTGCTCATAAAGCGCTCCGGCCACAGGATCATGTCTGTCAGCCGGTTCAAACACACCGTTTAATAGAAGCACCTGGTTTTTCAGACCTGTACCAGCCAGCTCTGTGCCTGCACGGGCAGCTTCCTTTAATGACGATTGATCGGGGCGGGCAACGAGAATCAGGCTCGTCTGCTCCCCGTCTGCCAGCACATTCACCGTCTTTTTATACAATGCCTTTTTAGCCTCCAGACCGGCAAGCGGCCCAAGGCAGGAGGCACCGTGCGTGCTTTCATCAAGAAAGCCGGACCATGCTGCCGGCAGTTGAAGCAGTCTTAGCGTATGCCCAGTCGGGGCTGTATCAAACACAATATGATCGTAGGAGCTGAGCAGCCGTTCGTCAGATACGAGAGCTGCAAACTGATCAAATGCTGCAATTTCAACGGTACAGGCACCTGAAAGCTGCTCCTCCATCTGGTTAACGACCGGCGCCGGCAGCTGATCCCGGTAAGGGCCTACTACTTTATCACGATAGGCTTCTGCAGCTGCTTCCGGATCAATGTTCACCGCATCAAGCCCTGAGACTCCCTCGACAGGAGCCGGTAAGGAACCTACCGGGATCCCGAATACATCATCCAGATTTGAAGCCGGGTCGGTACTTACAAGAAGAACTTTTCTGCCTGCATCGGCAAGTGCCGTTGACACCGCACAGGCAGCCGACGTTTTCCCGACACCTCCTTTTCCTGTGAAAAATAAAAAAGGGGTCTCAGGGATCGTGTCTCTGGTGAAAATATCAGTCATCGTCTGCACCTTCCTTTCCGGTCAGATAAGTGTCCGTTTGTCTTTCTTTTTTTCCGGCACTGTGAGAACAGATCGGTCCATACCGGCCCAGCCCGCCAGTTCCTCGTATGACGGATAGGACCCTGATTTTTCGATCCTGCCATTTACAAGAATAAGAGGAAGTGCCTCTGTTCCCTTTTCCTCGAGAGCCTTCTTTACCGTTTCATCATCCACAAAGGCCTGAGGCTCACTCCCGAGATTAAAACGCCGGATATTGATACCTTTTTTTTCAAGCAGAAAAACGGCATTCGCCATTCTGGTAAGTTCAGGATCAACGGTTGGACCGCAAACACCTGTTTCACAGCACATAGCGGGATCAAAGATTCGAATGACTGCATCCATGTTTACATCACCTCATTTTTTCTGGAAAAATCTGCTTTAATTACGAAAAAAACCGGGATTGCTCCCGGCTCACAGTTTATTCTCCGGTCTCGGCAAAGCGTTTAATGCGGCTTCCGATCTCGTCTCGGACACGCTGGAATACTGCCCATTTTTCTTCGTCTGTTCCTTCTGCTTTTGCCGGATCGTCAAAGCCCCAGTGAACGCGTTCTTTGTTTGGCGGCGTTGCCGGGCAGACGTCGTTTGCATGTCCACAGAGTGTGACAACAAGGTCCGCACGATCAAGGAGATCTTTATCAATCGTGTCGGAAGTCTGATCGGTAATATCGATATCCACTTCGTTCATCGCTTTAACGGCTTTCGGATTTACGCCGTGTGCTTCAATTCCGGCAGAATAGACCTCATATTTGTCGTTGAGGTAATGCTTCCCCCACGCTTCCGCCATCTGGCTTCGGCAGGAATTACCTGTACAGAGAAAATAGATTACCGGCTTTGTCATCTTCATCAAGCTCCTTTAAATACATCATTTTTAATCCGGTTTCATTATATAATCATCCGCTTATATAATCAACCGCGAATATCTGGTACATTTACGAAAAGTTGTGTGAGATTTTCAAAAAAGGTGCATCTTTATTGACCGTGAAAATCGTTTTCATTTATATTTATAATGTAACATTCTTCACAACCTATATCGATTCTTTTGGATTCAGAAACGATCACGAAAGGATGGTAACGATGCTTAAGCAGTCAATGACAATGCTCATTAATAAGAATAAAGAAGAGATCCTCCGCAGTGAACGCGAACTCAATAAAATCGAAGAACGCCTGGATCAGAAACTTACACGTAAGACAACCCGTAAGCTGGAAAATAAATAAAGCAGAATGACCTGATGTGACTTGTTCATATCAGGTTTTTTCTGTCCTAACTCCCCTCACCTCCTAATAAGCTAGAGTAAAGGTGCGTGAGGGGATATGGTGCTTACTACGCTTTTATTCTGTATGCTTATTGGCTTTGACGGCCTGCTCTGGGGCGCGATTATCGGGTATAAACGCGTCTATTTCCCATTCGGTCAGCTTCTTCTCCTTTCAGCCGGTGTCGGGCTCATTTTCTTTTCAACTTATCTGGTCGGTTCCGCTGTGGGTGTGGAAATCTCCACTTCGCTGTTAAATCGGCTGAGCGGCATGGTGTTCCTCGCCGTCGGTCTTCTCCAGCTTACTCACTCCGGGCAATTTCTCTTTGCCCGCCTGGTGCGCAATCTGTTTATCATTGTAAATATTGATAACATCGGCTACGGCGTCTTATCAGGCGTTCAGGAAGTTCACCCTCTGACCAGTCTGTTTGTGGCAGCGGCTTTTTTTATGCTGTTTGTGATCGGGATGATTACCGGAAGTTCCGAACGTTTTCGTTTTCTGACTCGTAACAACAAAGTACTGCCGTCTCTCGTGCTCATTGTGATCGGCACGTATAAACTTCTGTTTTCATAAAGAGGAAGGTACGGCGGTTTCAATAATACTCAAAAAAGGCTGATTCCAGTGGCTCCCACCTGAAATCAGTCTCTTCATCTTTTCCGGCGATTACTGGATTATTCAAACCTTCTTTACATGCTTTTTACAAAGTACCTCCTGCCAGTATGATAAAATCATTGAAGTAATAAATAACAGTCAGGAGTTTTCACATGTTCAAAAATGTTCTTGAGATTTTCTTTGTTTCACTCAGGCTCGGACTCACTTCTTTCGGAGGCCCGGTTGCTCACCTTGGTTACTTTCACAATGAATACGTCAAGCGACGGAAATGGCTCGATGATAAAGCTTACGCCGATCTTGTTGCCCTTTCCCAGTTTATTCCGGGACCGGCAAGCAGTCAGGTCGGGATCGGGATCGGATTAATGAGAGCTGGCCTCCCAGGCGCGGTGGCATCGTTTATTGGCTTTACACTTCCCTCTGTGGCTGTTCTGATCGGCTTTGCCTTTATGATCCAGACCTATGATCTTACGGACGCCGGCTGGATCTATGGATTGAAAATCGTGGCGGTAGCGGTCGTGGCCCAGGCCATTATGGGCATGGGAAAAAAGCTCGCCCCTGATCGTGAACGGGCTTCGATTGCCATCGTGACACTTATTCTTGTTCTTTTATGGCAGACCGTTTACAGTCAGGTCGCCTTTATCGTTCTTGCCGGAGTGGCGGGGTACTTTGTTTACAGGCACCAGAAGCCGGAAGACACACCCGACATTCTGACCGGGCTCAGTTACCGCTTTGCGGCCGGCTGTCTCGGACTGTTCTTTACGCTGCTCGCTCTTCTGCCGCTGGCGCGTCAGATGTTTGAAGCCCAGTGGCTTGCCCTCTTCGACAGCTTTTACCGTGCAGGCGCACTCGTGTTTGGCGGCGGGCACGTTGTGCTGCCTCTTCTCGAGCGGGAAGTTGTGCCTTCCGGACTTGTTGGCGCGGATGAATTTCTTGCCGGTTACGGGGCCACCCAGGCTGTTCCCGGGCCGCTGTTTACTTTCGCCTCGTACCTGGGAACGGTTGCCGGCGGGATCAGCGGGGGGCTGATCGCGACCGCAGCAATCTTCCTGCCGGCGTTTCTTCTGATTCTCGGCACCCTGCCGTTCTGGAGCCGGATTCGTAAACACCCGGTCATTCAGCCTGCTGTACTCGGTGTGAATGCCGCGGTCGTTGGAATTCTCGCGGCAGCCCTTTATAATCCGATTTTCACAAGCGCTATTGATACAGCAGTCGATTTTGCTTTTGCCGCCGGCCTTTTCGGTCTTCTCGTTTACTGGAAAATGCCGGCCTGGCTCGTCGTACTCATCGGAATCGTCGGAGGAGCTGTTATTTCCTGGCTGTTTTACGGTCAGATTCTCTTCGGACTCTAGTTCTCTGCAGAACACAAAAAAGGACCGACCGACAACTTAACGTGTCAGCTGGTCCTTTTTTTCTATGCGGTTGCCCATTTTCCAACGCTGTCCAGTGCGGACTGCTGAGGAAAATGTTTCTTAAAGATGCGGTAGTAAAGGGCTTCCTGCTTGCTTCTGATCGGCACATTGGACTCTTTCTGGATCCGCTCAAATTCCTGATCCGAGAAAACTTCATTCGCATAGGCGTCGAGAACGTCCAGTGCTCCGCTTCCTTCTGAGAACTCCTCTTTCGTTCTCCAAAGCACGTTCTCCGGAATCCAGCCGTCAAACGCTTTTCTGAGAAGCCATTTTTCCATACGGTCTTTTTTGTGCACCTTCAGATCCGCGGGAATTTTCAGTGCGTCCTTGATCACTTCGAGATCGAGAAACGGCACCCGCAGTTCAAGGGAGTGCGCCATGCTCATCCGGTCGGCACGCTGCAGGTTCACGTAGTGCAGCACGTTGAGCATGCGGACAATTTCCTCATTGAGCTTGTTCGTGTCCTGATACTCGCTCAGGTACTGATAGCCGGCGAAAAGCTCGTCAGCCCCTTCACCTGAGAGAATGACCTTCACTTTGCTGGCGGCGAGCTTTGAAACGAAATAGTTCGGAACCGCGCTGCGTACAAGTGAGGGCTCATATGATTCAAGATGATAAATCACGTTTTCCATTGCTTCGACAAGTTCTTCTTCAGTGTAAATATATTCATAGTGCTCGGTGCCGAGGTATTCCGCCACTTCGCGGGCACGGAGGATGTCCGCACTGCCTTCGGATCCAACGCAGAATGATTTGATCGGTTTGTCTGTGTGCTCATTTGCAATGGCTGCAATCAGACTGCTGTCCAGCCCTCCGCTGAGAAGCACCCCAACTTCAACATCCGCCATAAGGCGCTTCTTAACCGATCCCACAAGGTTTTCACGTATCGTCACAAGGTGGGCATCCACGTCATGATCAGGTTTTTCAATGTGAGGGGCTTCGATCTTACGGTAGGAAACAAATCCTTTTTCCGGCGTAAAGTAATGCCCGTGCGGGAACTCATGGGCATCATCAATCAGAAGATAGAGCGTCTTAAGTTCTGAGGAAAAATAGTAGTGCCCTTCCTCGTCCCGGCCGTAGTAAAGAGGCTTGATTCCTAGCGTGTCACGTCCCGCCACAAAAGTATTGTTTTCTACATCTGCAATAAAGTACCCGAACATGCCATCCAGTTTCTCTATGCTTTCTGCTCCTTCTTTTTCGTAAAGTTTAAGAACGGCTTCACTGTCTGAGTGTGTAAGAAATTGTTCGCCATAAAGATCTTCATTTCTGAGGCGGAGATGATTATAGATCTCACCGTTACAGACGAGCCATTTATTTTCTTCGGCATTTGTAATCGGCTGAATGCCATCGTCCAGTCCTACAATTGAGAGTCGCTGATGCCCGAGGTGAAAGGCGTTTACTTCGACGTGTTTCCCTTCATCGGGGCCGCGGTGCTTCATGCTTTCCAGCACGCTGTCCATCATTTTTTCATCTACTGGTCTGGTTGTTGCAAAAATGCCACACATTTTATTAAAGTCACTCCTGTAGGTTTGTCTGTGAGTCTGTGAAACAGTATACGGAAGTTTCCATCCGTTTACAAATGGCACCCGGCAAGGCATTCGGGCTTCGCTGTCATGATGAAGGAGGCTTTCGTCTGCTGCAGACAGAGGTGCGTTATTTTAGGTGTTTACCCCTGTTTTTGAACGATTATGCGCTTTTTTTGAATGTAACGGCTGTCATTTGGCGGGTTTACTGCCCCCTTTAAAAAAGCCGGCTCCTGCCTAAGCAGAAACCGGACTGTCTTTGTCTTATTCAATTGTAAAATCCTCAGATAAATGTTCATGAATCTCATCGTTTTCAATGTGGATTACCACGTGGTAATCTCCTGTTTCCTCAAACTCATGATCAAGGATGTACAGGCCCTCGCCTTCATACTCCATGTCGACCCACTCGCGCACTTCATCACCGTGCTGCCACATTTCAAGCGTTACTTCTCCATCCTCAAGAGGTTCCCCATTTTTAGTCACTGTGATTTCGATGCGGCTGTCCCCATTCAGGGAATCAAAGTTGGACTCGACCTCTACAAGGTCGGAATGATGATGGTGGTGCCCGTTCCCGTCTCCGTGACCGCCATTTTCGTCATCTTCGCCATGGTCGTGGTCATGACTGTGATCCTCTTCTTCCTCAATGTAGTCTGACTCTTCCACATCCCCTACCGCAATCTCGTGCCGGGGCATGACGTGCTGCCCGCGGGCGGTCACATGGGGAACAACATAATAAATACCGTCTTCTTCAAACGTGTATGGTGCTGTATATACACCTTCTTCTACATTTTCGTAGTCCACCATGTCACTGTCCTCCTGATTGCCCTGAATCCAGACTTCAAAGACGACTTCATCAGCGTCATCCACCGGATTGCCTTCCTGTGTGACTTCAGTTTCCAGCGTCCACTCACCCGGATCGCCCTCTTCATCCATCAGCACTTCAACATCAATCGGTCCAAACTGGTCAGTATTATCTGCACCGCTATTCTCCTCTTCATCCTGACCGCATGCAGCAGCCAGAAGTGCTGCTCCAATTAAAATAGAAAGTACCTTTTTCATTTTTTCTCTCCCTTTCGGCTTAAAAAGCCCCGTTAATGTTTCTTACAGCAGCCGGACACATTCATCTGGCTGTTCAGCTCATCAATTGCTTCTGCAAGAGTATAAAGTGAACCACCGAAGCCCTTTTGAAATTTGACCGCCTGGTCTTTAGACGCAAACGGAATTACTTGAGGCTGGCAGCATTGCATAACCGGATCTGCCCCTATAAGAAAGTACGCCATCTTTGCGCTGATCGTGGTATCTGTGAGAAAATCCTTACAGATAAACTGTGAAACACCATTCTGCAGATCATCATATCTTAGAATGCCGCAATGGGCGCAGCACAGATGCTCCACATGGTTATTTTCATCAATCAACTGAATCTGCTGACGGCCAGCATTGGGTTTATGACAGTAAGTACATGACCCCCTTCCTGCCATTTCGGAAGATGACGAAGTCTTTTTTGATACTCCGCGGCTTGTCCTCACCAGCTCACCGCTCTCTGTCAGCTGCTGAATATCACGGTAGACTGTCATCTCAGAGACCCCGAGTCTTTTACTCAGGTCTGTTACGCGCAATTGGTTTTCTTTCTCGAGCCAATCGAGAATCTGTTTTTTTCGCTGATCAGGCAGCACAATTATCCCCTCCTGCAAAGCTATGTAACCGGTTCCGTTTAAATTATAGCCTCCCGCTGTTCCCATCACAATATCATAATGTTTGGTTTTGTGAATAAATGATGACTTTTTAACACGAGTCAGCAAAAAGGAAGATCGAAACTTCTTACCAGTTTAAACCGTACTTGTATCAGAAAGTTATTAAAGGAGTCTGTCAAAAATGAGCATTCTTTTTCACCGGGGCCGAGTGGACCCTGATAAACTGAATAAACTTCTTATTTCTGTTCTGATCCTTGCCCTTATTGGGAGTTTTTTTCTTCCGTTCGTCCTTATTGCTTTTGTCCAGGATGCCCTGTATTTCTCCGAGCATCACTGGCTGTTTCTTGCCCCGACATCCGCTTTCTATGCGATCGGGGGCGGATTGATCTGGTTTGCCGCATTGATCCTCGCTTACATTGTGATTTATCATATCCGAGACCGTAAGGATCGTGACGTCCCTCATAAATGGGCTTTTCTCACTGCTTCCCTGTTCATGATTCCAATGATCACTGCAGGGATTGCAAACTATTATTATATTGACGAATCGGGTATTCATTTCAGTGGTCTTACAACCATTAGTGAAACCACATTCCACTGGTATGAAATTGAAACCGTACAGCCAGTAGGGGAAGACGATCGCTACATCGCCTATTACCTTTTCACAAGTAAGAATGGGGAGTATTATCTCATGCCTTACACGCAGGATTTCTCTCAGCAGCGGAACAGGATCATGTCTGCCCTGGAAGAAAACGATGTACCTGTTCTTGAACAGACCTACGACCCCGATTTGCCTTAACATCTGGAGGGATAATATGAGAAACCAAACACCAGACAGGAGGCGGGAACAATGTGTACATATTAGTTGATTGTTCAAAAATTACGAGACGCCTGCGGGAAAAGCAAGAGCTGAAGATCCACCGGGGCGATCTTCCCCCGGTTAGCTGAAGCCTTGCCCGCGGCAAGCGAGTGTATTTTTGAACAATCAGCCATTATAATACTGCCCAAAGCAAAGGACCCTCACCGACGGTGAGGGTCCTTTCTATTAAACTGAGTTTTGTCACAGCCTCCTAGACTAAACTTACTTAATCACCATCAGGGGAGTGCCTTACTCGAACTGATCAGCAAACTCACTGTAAAATCTGCTGATTTTCTCGATTACTTCCGATTCGGGCATATGATCTTCTTCCTGCTTAATTGACACATCAAGATAAATTCCGTCTTTGGCAGTCTGGAATGTGAGCATTCCTTTTTCACCGCTTGCACTTATGGTGTACTGAAACATCTGCCCGTCCACTTCCACTTCATTTTTATAAGGCTCATGAAAAGGTTCAGGGCTCTGAATCATGACGAGGCTGAACTCGCTGAAATCATCATACGGACCGTAAACCCGCCGAATATCAAATTCCGCTTCAAATCCTTCTTCCATTTCCATCAACTGACGGTTTCGTCCCACTTCTTCCTCGTGCACATAGTAAAGATCCACACGCTCTGCGGTTCCGTGTCGCGGTGCTACGTCCACAGCAGTAATAAGATAATCGTCAAGCTCGGGAATCGCGTACGGAAAATCCACTTCCTCATCCAGCATGTCCGGATTCATTTCAGATCCAACCTCACTCGAGCATGCGATGATCACCAGAAGAAACGGTACGAGGAGCCAGATCATCCGCATGGAAGCTCCCTCCCTTTTTTTAAAGTTCTTACTCTTTGTATTCGATTTCATAGTACCATAATCCTTCCTTACTTCTTTATACAGGAATAAGCTCCCGGGCAAACAGCTCAGCGCCAGACATTAAAACTGCTTAGCCCTGAAGAGCTTTTTCCTGCCATTGAGATCATCTGCATTTAAGGGCATTTGTCAGAAAAAATGGGCGACAATCTGGGCCAGACTGTAGAACGCACTCAATACCGCCATAAGCAGGCCGGCTGTTTTAATCCACCCCACAGGCATCTGTTGAATAAAAAAGCCAAGCGTCCAGACAATTGCCGGATAAAGAAACTCAGTTCCCGGCTCTCTGCTCATCTGTCCGGTCATTCCAAGAACCGCATACACACCAACAACAATGAAGGCAGCTGAAGTCCCCAGCCCCTGCCATCTCATAATCCGCCACTCCCTTTTTATTTGATGGAGACAAGTGTGGAAAATGTGCTGTCTTATGTATATGCCCATGGAAGTCGTCCGTATTTCCCCTCATTTTTCTGTATTTTCTTACTTTAACATAAAATACCATCACTGCGAGGACTGCGTTCTTATTTAGAGAAAATCCCATGTTTTACATTGAAGAAAAACGGAAAAATGGTAAGCATAAACCTTTTTAAACGTTCTATTATGGTTTAAAATAGGGTTATAAAGAGATAGACAGAGATAAACCTGTTTAATCACGCTATTCAGCTCTATATCATGTTTATTTCTTGATTATCATCAAGGAGGGTTCATCATGCGTTTGACATTCCTGACACTTGCTTCAATTCTTTTCTTTTCAGTCGTCGGTTACTTTGCCGGCTGAAAGGAACATTTCGCTTTTACGTAGAAAGAGAGACTTACCGGAAAAACGGAAGTCTCTCTTTTTTGTGAATACCTTCGACAAATTTCCCGGGACTTCTCTTCCTGTTTCCCCTATTCTGGTAAAACAGCCATGCATACCCTTTCCCCTCTGATTCATATACATACACAGAAAATGAATATACCCTTCCTTCAGTATTTCAAAGCTCCGCTGACGCCATCTTCTCGCTTTCCGCGGTGGTGCCGGATAGCCTGGCCCCCACTGCCGCAGGAGTCCCGCAGCTGACGTCAGCTGTGCATTTTAGAGATTTACAGAATCTATCCCTACCCCCGTTCACCTTAATAATAGAAAGGAGAGAACAGATGAGCCATTTCTTTGAGCAGTTTAAAGAAGTCAGCATGGCTATTCTTCCCATGGTTCTCGTAGTAACTGTCCTCCAGTACACGCTCATCGGTCTCCCTCACGATATTTTTATCCAGTTTCTTATCGGTGTCCTGTTTGTCGGAATCGGCCTTTTCCTTTTTCTCGTCGGCGTTCATATCGGACTTTTGCCCATCGGGGAAATGATTGGTTCAACTCTGCCTAAAATTAAGAAAACATGGCTGATTGTAGCTGTTGGTTTCTTCCTCGGGCTTGTAGTGACGATTGCCGAACCGGATGTCCGGGTCCTGGCCTTCCAGATTGACCAGGTATCCGATGGTGCGATTTCAAATCATCTGCTCGTATACACCGTAGCGATCGGCGTTGCTCTGTTCGTGGCACTCGCCATGATAAAAATGATGCTGAATCTGTCCTTCGTTCATTTGCTTATCGGAGGCTACGGACTTGTCTTTCTTCTGGCGATTTTCACACCGGCACATTTTCTGCCTATCAGCTTTGATGCAGGAGGCGTCACCACAGGGCCCATGACCGTTCCCTTTATCCTCGCCCTCGGCGTTGGCGTTGCTTCCGTGCTCCGGGCAAAAGACGGCAGCCGGACGAGTGACGGCTTCGGGTTCGTGGCCTTGGCCTCGATCGGTCCGATTCTCGCCGTCATGATCCTGGGGGTGATTTTTGGATGATCACCACTGCTTTTGCAGGATTCAGCCACATCCTTATCGAAGTGGCTCTCGCGGTCTTTCCACTCGTCCTTTTTTTCATCGTGTTTCAGGTTGCCTTTCTGCGCCTTCCGATGAAAAAGGTATGGACAATGATGTTTGGTATTGTCCTTACGTTTATCGGCCTTTCTTTCTTTCTTCAGGGTGTGAGCATCGGCTTTTTTCCCGCCGGACTTGAAATTGGCGCGATTCTCGGTGCCCGTGAGCACGTCTGGGTTTACCTGCCTCTCGTCGGACTGATTCTCGGCTTTGTAGCAACCTTTGCAGAGCCTGCAATCCGTATTTTAAACCATGAAGTGGAAAAAGTAACAGCCGGCTCGATTCCCGGTAAAGTACTCCTTCTTACTTTATCCATTGGTGTGGCCATATCCATCGCTTTATCTATGATCCGGATTCTGACAGGTATTCCGCTCTGGACAATTCTGCTTCCGGGCTATATTGCAGCACTTATTATGATCCGCTATTCGAAAAAGAGATTTGTTTCGATCGCATTTGATGCAGGCGGGGTTGCTACGGGTCCAATGACCGTCACGTTTATCATGGCGATTGCAGTCGGAGTAGCCAATGTGACAGAAGGACGCGACCCGCTGCTTGACGGATTTGGTATGATTGCCACAGTGGCACTGACACCTATTCTCTCCGTTTTATGTCTTGGACTTTTATACAGCAGAAAGGAGAGCACCGGCCATGACACCTCAAAAAAAGCATTACAAACTCGTCATCACGATCGTGAAAAAGAAACAAGCCAATAAAGTCGTCGCTGCTGCCAAGCGGGGCGGCGCAGAAGGCGGCACAATCCTGCTCGGATCCGGTCTCGGGATCCGGGAAAAGGAGTCATTTTTCGGCATTGACCTGATGTACGAAAAGGAAATCGTTCTCACTCTTATTCCAGAGGATCGTGTATCCGCGGTGCTCGATCAGATTAACCAGTCGGCCAAACTATATAAAAAAGGAACCGGCCTCGGCCTTGTACTCGATGTTGTGGCAGTCCGCGGCATTGTCCACAGCCGGCTTGACCTTGATCTCGATGAGGAGGCACTTGATATGACTACAGATCATGCACAGTTTGAACTGATCGTTACGATCGTAAACAAAGGAGATGCGGGAATCGTTATCGATGCTTCAAAAAAAGGCGGTGCAGAAGGGGGAACCATTTTATCCGGCCGCGGCTCTGGAATCCACGAACAGGCGAAGCTTCTCTCCATGATCATTGAACCGGAAAAAGAAATCGTTTTAACACTCGTGACGCGGGAAAATGTCAAAAAAGTGCTTCACAGCATCGAAGAGGAAGCGAATCTCAATCAGCCGGGCAAGGGCATCGCTTTCATCCTGCCGGTGGAAGAAACCATTGGTATTAATCATGAAATGAAGAGAGGAACGGAAGAGTAGTTCTTCATCTATTTACCTTTCTCACTCATTAAGCCAAAAAAAACAGGCTCTCCTGAATCGGAAAGCCTGCTTTTTATTATCCCGTCACTTTGTTAAGTGGCGGGACAATCTGTTTTTTCCGGGAGACAACCCCTTCGAGAACGGCAGTTTTATTCTCGAGTTTTACGTCAAATGCTTTCTCCACATTCTCCGATGCCTCACCTTCAACAAGAACCGTGCTGTTGTTAGAGAGAATATCTGTCACGACCAGGATGAACAGGTCAAGTCCCTTATCGGAAACCGTACCGGATATTGCTTCCTCTAATTCACTCCGACGGGCAAATACTTCGTCTGTGTCCACTGTATTCACCTGAGCAATCTCTACTTTCAGGTTTCCCATGGAAAATTCCTTTGCATCAAGGGTAATCAGCTGTTCAGCAGATTTGTTATCCAGATTTGCACCGGCTTTAAGCATGTCCAGGCCGTACTTTTCAGCGTCTGTCCCTGCAATTTCAGCCATTTCCTTCGCTGCAGCTACATCTTCATCCGTACATGTTGGCGACTTGAATAGAAGGGAATCGGACACAATCGCCGACAGCATCAGACCGGCAATCTCCGGCTTCACCTCTACCCCGTTTTCCTTGTAAAGCTTGTTCAGAATAGTGGCGGTACAGCCTACCGGCTCTGCACGGAAATATAGGGGATCCTTCGTTTCAAAGTTCGCCACTTTGTGGTGATCAATGACTTCAATAATCTGTACTGCATCAAGATCGTCCACACTCTGCTGACGCTCGTTGTGGTCAACGAGAATGACCTTGTCGACTTCGCTTCCGGCTGTTTCAATCCGTCGTGGAGCGTCCACTTTAAACTGGTCGAGGGCATACTGTGTTTCATCAGCAACCTCACCGAGTCTTACGGCCTCCGCCTCCCAGCCGAGGGCTTTTTTCAGCTCAGCATAGGCAATCGCCGAGCAGATCGTATCTGTGTCCGGGTTTCTATGTCCAAAAATCAGTACTTTTTCGTTTGCCATCGTATTCAGACTCCTTTTTTGATGCATACTTAAGTAATTTTGACGGTCCTCTGCCATTTTAACAAGACAAAGGCAAATTATCATCTAATAATTATAATTCAGTCCTCATTGTCCACGATGTGCCTTCCTCGCCGGCCTTGGTAAAACCATAATCTTCGTAAAGGAGACGGGCCGGATTGCGGGGATCCACACTGAGGGATAGAGAGCTGAATCCCTCTGCCCTTGCTGCATCGATCAGGGTCTCCACAAGCGCCCTGCCGATTCCATTTCCCCTGAACTCAGGCAAAACGGCAAGACCTGATACAACCGGCACGTGATCATCAATCCATCCGTACGTTTTTGTATCCGGTGTCATCTCCCTCATCCAGATCGCACCGACCGGCTTTTCCTCTGAAACCGCGATCCAGCCCCGGTCTCCTTTTCTTCCCCAGTCACTTAGAAAAAGCGCAATCTCCTTAATTTCAAGAATCGCTCTCACAGGCTTTTCTTCTCCCTCGTGAACATAAACGGATTCATACAGCATGTCCCACATAAATGGGATGTCGGCCGGTTCTGCCTGTCTGATTGTGACCGGACCCGCTGTGTACTTTTCATCTTCTTCCGCAAGTGAATCGTGCCATTTTTCCCTGGGCAGGCTGGTCATCAGTTCGATCAGATTCCCTTCCGGGTCCCGGACATGGGCTGTTGCAATTCCCCATTCGGTCTGCTCGGTCACAGGTGTGATGTCTGCCCCCTTTGCTTTAAGGTCAGCTGCAACTCTCTCCAGATTTTCAACCCGGATAATAAGGGCAAACGTATCCTGTGAGACAGACTGGGAAGGGAGGTGGCTTTTCCCGAGTGAAACCGCCATATACTCCCGCTTAAAAAGCGCGATCGTGTCATATTCGCTGACCGTAAAACTTGCGTAGGCACTATCTGGTTCACCCCAGGTACATGTCAGACCGAGTATATCTTTATAAAACGAGTAGCATTCTTCAAATTTCGTGACGAGCAGGCGTACATTATCCAGCTTCATCGTAATCCCTCTTCCTTATATGTGACTTTCTCCACCTGCTATAATTCGGCAGAAAAAATGAATTTCCTTCTCCAGAAGTAGGTTATGCACCAACTCACCATTTCTTCATAACGTAATAACCATGACATCCGTTTATTTAACAGGAGGAACAACAAGTATGAACAATGACATCCCCCAGCTTCCTTACGGCATTAACAGAGAGATGATCAGAAACATTGCCCGTTCCATCGATGATGAATACACAGCAGTGATCTGTTACGAAGTCCTTATGCAGATGGCACCGGATGAGTATGCAGCCAACCGGATTATGCGGATCCGCGAAGACAAGATGAGGCATTACCGAATGTTTTCAGAGATTTATACGATGATTACTAACCGTCAGCATCAGCCGCAGATGATGCGCGAATGCCCGCAGGATTTCCGTGAAGGTTCCCGGGCGGCTTTTATCGATGAGCAGGAAAATGTCGAGGTTTATCTGCGCATCGCAGAGGAAGCAGACATTCCTTTTGTCCGACGCTCCTACCGGCGGGCTTCGTCCGACGATCAGAACAGTGCGGTGTGGTTTTTGTACTTTATGAATATGTAGAACGATTATTGGCGGAAGATCTCACAGCAGAAGAAACAGCCGGGGGAATAGCTCCACCGGCTGTTTTAGTTATGCTACCCTGGAATAATGGAACAGAAGCTTCGCTTCATGCCGTCCGTTCGCTTTCCGCGGCGATACCCGCAAGCCTATTCGGCTGCGCCTGTGGGGTCTCGCCTGGCCTCCATTGCCGCATGAGTCTCACTGCCGGCCTGTAGCTGTGCACATAATCAACTGACCATTTTCATTCCAAAAGTCTCTCTTTTCATAAATGTGATAATCTATGTGGTTACAATTCTTAGGTAAGTATCAAAGACCACTTAAAGTGGTTCTTTGTATTCCGGAAATTCGAAGACGTACTTAAACCAGAAGCTTTGAAGCAGGTTCTGGGCGTTATGGTAAAGCTCATAGGTGCGTCTATATTCGCTTCGCTGAGGGTACGGCAGGGTAATGCCCGCTTCCTCCGCTTCAATGATCGCAGGCTCAAGCTGCTCAAGCTTGTCACTGCTGGACAAAATCATCTGGTAGGAGAGATAGGACATGCCGAAATATAATAATACGAGCGGGGTAATCAGAAACCAGAAAAATATACTGCGTACCAGACCGCGGAAAAAATCCTTCATTTAACACTTCCCCATTTCTTTTTTGTGGACTGCTCTGCTTGTTTCAGTATATGTCCACGCTATGGGGTTGGTGCCGCGTACCCGGGACTAGAGTCTCAGGACCATCAGCTGTTCATCATAAAAGGTGCTGCCGATTTTTATTGCCTGCTCTTCCCGGCCATATGCTTCGAAGCCGAGTGATTCATAGAGTTTTAATGCAGGAGTATTGGATATAACCACAGTCAGATACAGCTGTTCCACACCGCCGAACTCCCATGCTTTTTTGATCGCCTCTTCCATAAGCCTTCTGCCGGTCCCGTTGCCTCTTGCGGCGGGCGTAACATACATCCCGAAAATATCCGCCCGGTGCCGGGTCTTGACTCGTGTATTTCTGACTACGCTTACCAGGCCGGAAAGTGTGCTTTCTTTGTAAAACCCGAGCGTTACAGATGATTCGGAGGCAAGACGGGAACGATAGCGTTCTACAGGGTACTGCTTTTCTTCTTCATAGCTTGATGAGAAAGATTCAGGATTCGTCTGCAGGGCCTCGTGCCTCAGCCTGCGCAATTCCTCTGCATGGTTCTCAGTTAAACGGATAATGGTCACGAAATCCAGCCCCTCTCTCTGTGTATTAATGTTCCATTATACTTGCTGTTATTGCAGTGTAACTCAGAATCCTCATGGCGTTATGTCCAAACTTTTGAGGAGTCAGGACATAACTCATTTCTCAAGCAGGCATTTCGTACACTGAATTTTTCTATGTTTAATTAAAATACCTTTAAGCCAGCTCAGCTAAACAGGTCTGTTTTTTTTGTATCTGGACTCAAAAATAAAGTCACTTATGAAAAACAGAACCAGACCGAGGAAAAGAATAAGCATTGAACTTGATATAAAAGGTGCCTGGAAAAAATGCTCCGTGATGGAATTAATCAATAAGATTAATCCCCAAAACGTAAAAGTAACCCAGCAGGCCTGATCGCTGGATTTAGCAGAACTTCTTCTGCTTTTTTTAAAGAACATATCCTTTCCTCCCCACAGTCCCGACATTTTGTTTTTCAGTACTGCTAAAAATCTGTTGTTGTCCAACTCATTATACCCCGGCCTGCATCCTAAAAGCTGGTAAATTATTACGGGAGGAGCAATATTTCTTTCGACACCATTCAGCTAAACTCAGAAAATTCCCAAATTGGTTGACACGGGAGTGATGTCAAGCTAGAGTTAAAATGTACCAAAAAAACTATATACGAAGTCCACTGGGGGCGCTTTCGAGCTGAGATAAGGATTATCCTTGGTCCCTTTGAACCTGATCTGGTTAATACCAGCGTAGGGAAGTGGAGACGGCTGCACATGGTTATTTTTATCTAAGATTCCTGCAGGCCGCTCCATTCCGGCGCGGCCTTTTTTGCTGTGCCTGGAGGGAAAATGAGGTTCAAACGCCCTAACCGAGGGGACTTCAAAAATCTGAGGAGGAATTTGAATGTCTTTTTCACAGGAACTGCGTCAGGAAGCTGCCCACATTTTTGAAGCCACGTACAAGCATCCGTTCGTTCAGGAAATCGGAAAAGGAACGCTGGGTAAGGAGCAGCTGATTCATTATGTAAAACAGGATTTCGAGTACTTAAACGCCTACATTCACACCAGAGGTCTGGCTATCAGTAAGTGTACAGACCGTAAAGACATGGCGATGTTCAGCGAAGGGATTGAATTTATCCTGAACAGCGAGATCCACCCCCATAATAATTTCTGCAAGGTTGCCGGTGTAGACTATGAAGACCTTCAGGGCTATGCTCTCGCTCCCACGGCCCAGCATTATACGCGCCACATGCTGAGCGTCGCTCACCAGGGCACACTCGGTGAAATTATTGCTGTGAGTCTGCCGTGCCCTTGGATTTACATGGATATCGGTGAACGACTGATCGAAGATTTCTCACCGAACGAGAGCCACCCGTTTAACGAGTGGATCCGGTTTTACGGCGAAGGTACCCGGGAGCATATGAAGCCGTACCTTGCCCGGCTTGATCAGCTTGCTGAATCCGCTGGATCTGCTGAGCGCGAGCGAATGAAAGAACATTTTATGCTCAGCTGCCAGCTTGAGTATATGTTCTTTGATATGGCATACACTCTACAGGACTGGCCAGTTGAAAAAGAAGCGTCTGTAACAAAATAAAATACAGAGAGCCGCGGAGCGCAATTTCCCCCGCGGCTCTTTTTACTTGTCGGTCCGCAAAATCGAATAGCTGTAGGCATCGTGGGATTCACCTCTCTGATAGAGGTAGCCTCTGAGAATGCCTTCATACTGAAACCCGATCTTTTTCAGCAGGCTGTTTGAAGCGGTGTTGTCAGGGTATGTGACTGCTCCGATCCGGAACAGGCCGAGCTCCATGAATCCATAGCGGAGGACTTGTAATAAAGCTTCGGATATGATCCCGCGGCGCCAGTAATCGGGATGAAGCTCGAAGCCGACTTCCGCTCGCTTGCAGCTGAAACGGATATCACTGAGTCCGATGGTACCGATACAATCACCGGTTTCCCTGTAAATGACTGCCCAGCGAATGCCGCTCCAGGTCAAAAAGTCTGTCCTGTAGCTTTCGATGACGCGTGCGGTTTCCTCATAGCTGTCAACCGGGTCGAAACCGTAGTAAATCATCACGTTTCTTCGCGATAGAATATCGTAAAGCTGTCTGGTATACCCGTAATTCAGTTCCGTCAGCTTCAGCCGTTTTGTAGTGAGTTCTGGAAATGCCAATCGAAGAACCTCTCTCTTTAGTAAATTAAGGCTCCGTCAGCTGAGCATGCGTTTTAAAAACGGCAGGTTTTAAAAGCCGCCGGTTTTGTATCATCATACATTCAGCCACGGTCATTTGGATGATAGCAGCATCTCCTCTACTCATTCCTTTCTGGACAGGGAGGCGAAACCCTTTATATTGCGGTAAATTTACACAGTTGTTACAGCTGTAACAAAAAATTTCATGAAGAGACCATTAAATAGTTTTTAGAGCTTAACCAAGCCGGAACGCTATGGCTCTATCTGCCTGGTCCGGCCCTGATTTAAGCAGGTGTGGACATACTAAACAACCCGGAGAGGTTCATTCCTCTCCGGGTTTTAATTCAGGGCAGTGTCTTACCGTACTTGGCCATTACCTTTCATTACATATTTAACTGTTGTAAGTGCAGGCAGTCCCATTGGGCCCCGGGCGTGAAGCTTCTGGGTGGAAATTCCGATTTCCGCACCGAAGCCGAGAGCGCTCCCGTCAGTAAATCGCGTTGACGCGTTGTGGTAGATCGCCGCAGCGTCCACTAAACCTGTAAACTGAGCCGCTGTCTGAGCGTTTTCAGTGACAATCGCTTCAGAATGCTTTGTGCCGTAAGTGTCAATATGCTCCACGGCTTCAGCAGCCTCATCCACAATTTTTACAGCTACATCAAGGCTGAGGAATTCGTTTGCCCAGTGGTCTTCTGTTGCTTTTTCCGCTCCGGGGAATTCGTTAACGGCCCGGTCGCAGCCGTAGACGGTAATACTGTGCTCGTTCAAGGCGCTCACAAGCGCTTCTTTGTTTTCAGCGAGCCATTCACTGTGAATAATCAGTGTTTCCGCCGCATTACATACAGCTGGACGATCCGTTTTGGCATTGATAAAAATACTGATTGCTTTTTCCACATCTGCTTCTTTATCAATATAGATGTGGCAGTTACCGACCCCTGTTTCAAGAACAGGTACTGTCGCGTTGTTTACAACAGCGGAGATCAGCTTGCCGCCGCCTCGCGGTATGAGAACATCAATATGCTCTTTCATTGTAAAGAGCTGCTCTGTAGCTTCACGATCCGTGCTGTCGATAAACTGAACGGCGTCTGATGATACTTCTGTGTTTTCCAGTGCTTCTTTCATGAGACGCACAATCGTACGGTTGGAATGAATGGCAGAAGAACCGCCTTTAAGAACAATGGCATTGCCAGATTTAAGTGCAAGACCGGTCGCATCAACGGTAACGTTTGGTCGTGCCTCATAAATCATGCCAATCACACCGAGGGGTACACGTACCGTTTCCACTTGAAGACCGTTGTCAAGCGTCCAGTCCGAAACGATTTCCCCTGCCGGATCTTCAAGCTTCGCCACGTCGCGAAGTCCCTGTGCGAATTCCTTTACACGGGATTCGCTGAGGGAAAGACGATCCATGTAAGCATCGTCATAACCTGCCTGGCGTCCGTTTTGAAGGTCCTGTTCGTTTGCAGTGAGAATCGCTGCTGTGTGCTGGTCAAGGTAATCAGCAATTGTATGAAGCGCTTCGTTTTTCTTCTCCGTTGAAAGCATACCGAGAAATTTAGAAGCTTTCTGTGCCATTTGTGCCTGTTCTTTTACGTTTACTGGTCCGACTGTAGTCGTCACCCAATCACTCCTTGTATAATTTCAGCCCTGTCCGGGCTGTTGGTCATGTGACTTTGTAAAAATCAGTATGGTCATATCCATTTCGTCCAGGTCCTGCGCTCTCCGCAGCTTACACACCGACCGGTATGGCTACTTCAAGCTCGCAGACGAATGCTTCGTTATTCATTACCGCTGCATCCATCATAGGGTCCTGGCTCTTTTCAAGCTGAAAACGGGTCAGATCTTCGGAAGAGTAGTTCATCATTCCGAGACCGAGCGGCATGCCTTTCACGTCGCGGATGCGGACAACGGACCCTTTTTTAAAATGACCGTTGATCTGATAGACCTGGCTTGGAAGCAAGTGGTTTTTTTCTTCCACGATTGCGCTTCGTGCTTCATCCACAATCGTGATTTCTGCTTCCGGTCCGGAGTTAAACGCAATCCACTGTCGCTTATGGTCCAGGTTGCATTCCGTTCCCTCACAGGTAAAGTAGGTACCGCGGGCGGTTTCAGCTACCGCATCAACGATGATCCACTTCATATTGGAGCGGCCGAGGAATGATGGAATACCTGAAGCCATCGCAATTTTGAACGCGTCGATCTTGGAACGCATGCCGCCGGTCCCGACGCTCGAGCCCGGTTCTCCGGCCATATCTTCAATTTCATCTGTAATCTCGGTTACTTTCGGAAGCAGCTCAGCATTCTCATCCTTGCGAGGATCCGCATCATATAGACCATCGATATCAGAGAGAATGATGAGCTGATCCGCATCCACAAGTCCGGCCACTTTGGCAGAAAGGGTGTCGTTATCGCCAAAGCGGAGACGGTCCGTTGTGATCGTATCATTTTCGTTTACGATCGGGACAATGCCCCGCTCAAGGACAACGTTGATTGTGTTTCGTACATTGTTGTAGCGCTTCTCATCAGAAAAGTCGCCGCGTGTAATCAGAATCTGGGAAGCGGCGTAACCGTGAGAAGAGAACAATTCAGAGTACGTTTCAATCAGACGTCCCTGGCCGACGGAGGCAGCTGCCTGTTTTTCAGGCAGGGTGTCCGGACGGTTAACAAACCCGAGTGTGCGGTAGCCCGCAGCAACGGCACCGGAGGATACGAGCAGGACTTCATGGCCCTGGTCCTTCAGTTCAGCAACCTGGTCTGTCAGTTTTTCCAGTTTTCTTCTGCTTATATCTCCTGACTGACTTGTCAGGGAGCTGCTTCCGATCTTAATTACAACTCTTTTAGTAGACGACATTCTGTGAAAACTCCTTTATCGTGTGTGTTGGTATCACATGTATTTTTCGGCTCTGTTAAAGTCTACTGTTGATTTCCGCTCACTGCCCTCCCTTTCCGCGGGCACCACTGCAGCCTCCTCGGGAAACCCGCCCCTGCGGGGTCTTCCGTCGGTGCTTTCCCGCAGGAGTGTCGGGCGTTCGCTCCAATCAACTTTCTCAAAAAATCAACATCAATCGTTTCAGGCGGACGCTTTACGCAGGTCTTGGCCACAGCCCATTCAGGAAAACCGCCCTGCGGGGTCTTCTGCTCCTGCTCTTCCCGCTGAAATTGCCGCCTTTCACTATCATTACTGATTTACAGGTGTTTTTTCGAGCTGTTCACTTATTTCCTTCGAACGGTTCATTGCACCTTCAACGGCTGCTTTTATGGCTTTACCGCCGCCATTTTCCGCAAGTGCGTCAAGGCCGGATGCGGTGGTGCCATTTTTGGAAGTAATGTTTCTACGAAGCTGTGCCGGAGATTCTTCCCGCTCAAGCATCATTTTTGCAGCGCCGAGAATCGTCTGTGCTCCGATTTCTCTTGCCTGTGCTGGATCCATTCCGTTTTCACGAGCCGTTTTTTCAATGTGTTCCATCAGATAGTAGTAGTAAGCCGGTCCGCTTCCTGCGATCCCGGTGAAAAGATCCATCTGATCTTCTTCAATCACGTAAACTTCACCGATCGCTTTAAGCAGATTTTTTGCCATCACTACGTTATTCATTGTGCAGTGTCCGCCTGGTGAAACAGCTGTGGCCGACTCCTGAAGCATGCTTGACGTATTCGGCATTACACGAATCACCTGCTGACCTTCATTTAAGTGTTCTTCCATAAAGGATGTGCTGATCCCGGCCAGCACGCTCATAACAACCTGGTTCGGTTTAATATGGTTTTTAATAGAAAGAAGCGATTGCTCAGCGTCTTTTGGCTTCATCGCCAGAATGATAACATCTGCTGTTGCGAGCGGAAAACGGTCGCGGACGATCCCCTGTACGCCGTAACGGTTATGCAGTTCAAGGAGACGGTCCTCGTTACTGTGATTTGTCACCAGTACCTGCTGCGGTTCGAGTGTTTTCGTTTTTACGATTCCTGAAATCATTGCTTCCGCCATGTTTCCTGCTCCGATAAATGCAACACGCATTTGTTTATTCATATCTATATCGCACTCCTCTGTTTTGTAGTTATTTTCACGTTCATTTTCACAACGCTATTAATCGTAACACTCTGAGATATCGATTCAAGGGGTCTGGTGAAGGTAGTGAGGATAAAGGGGATATAGTCCATGAAAGCGCAAACATTACTTCGGCAGCCTCGCCTAATCATGATATTTGCCGTCTGAGAGCACGAGAGAGCGTGATACGCTGATTGGCTTTTTCTCAGAGGGCTCCCGGAATGACGGCTTTTGTCGAATTAATAGGACTTTACGCTATGTCGGGTCGCTGAATTTTCCAGTCAGGTCTATGCCGTGTTAACGTTCTTTCCGTTAGAAATTGAACATAGCAGATCCAGCCCTTTTCATATTCATTTTCCTCTCCAAGATTTCGTGTTAATACGATCCCAGCCTTTTCATAACCATTCTCCCCGTAAGCAGACCGTGTGCCTGCCTGAAAAAGAGACGCTCCAAATGGAACGTCTCTTCTAATTACTTCTGTCTCTTTTTTTCAATCAGCCTTCTGTATTCAGCCTCGAGCTTATCTTTTTCCCCTTCATCCTCCACCACTGCCAGCCTCCCGGTAATCTCGGACAGCTTAAGATCAAGCGTGAGTGCATCCATCTGTTCCGTTTCTTCCTTCCACGTGCGGGTTCCTGCATCCACACTACGCAAAACAGCACTCCCACCTTTAATTTCAAGGCGATCCGTCGCAAGCTGGCGGATCAGGTAGCGATCATGAGATACAAAGAGGATGGTTCCAGGGTAGGCATCAAGCACTTCCCCGAGAGCCTCCTTGGACATAAGGTCGAGAAAGTTGGTCGGCTCATCAAGGAGAAGAACGTTAAAATTACCGAGAAAGACTCGTGCCAGCGCTGTTTTCACACGTTCCCCGCCGCTCAGAACGGTCACCGGACGCTCAATCGCATCTCTATCAAAGCCCAGCCTTGCAAGAACTGTTCTTATAAATGTCTCGTCAAATCTGCTTTCTTCACTAACATTCTCAAAAATGCTTCGTTTTTCATCCAGATCCTCCAGCTGCTGATAAAATAGACCGAGCCGGGCGGGGGCTGCCACACAGATTCCGTCAGCTCTGTCTGCAACCATATGAAGCAGCGTCGTTTTCCCGGCACCGTTCGCGCCGGTGATGGCCAAACGTGCACCGGTCTTTACCTCACCCCTCAGACCGCAGAAAAGTTCACGCCCTCCTGCAGAGACTCTGGTTCCTTCAAAGGACACAGCGGTTCGGCTGTAGATCGGGGCAAACTTCTGGACGTCAAAAACAATCTTAGAGACTGTCCGCGGCTTCTCTTTCTTTTCCAGCTGCTCGATCCGGCTCTGGATTGCTTTTGCCCCTTTATCCAACTTCGCTTTCTGTGTGCCGCTGCTGCGCTTATGAAGTCGTGCCTCGGAATTCCCCATCCGTCTGGGCGCTTTTCTGATGGAGGCAGACTGCTGTGATCTCTCCACCTTAGCCTTTTCAAGACGCCGCTTTTCTTTTTCATACTGTTCATATTCAAACCATTCCCGCTCGGTGCGGTGTTCTCTCTGTTTTACATACTCACTGTAATTCCCTTCAAAATCCGTGACTCTTCCAGCTTCTACTTCCCAGATTCTCGTGCAGACACGGTCCAGGAGCTCACGATCGTGGGCAATGAGAAGAACAGCACCTTTATATGAAAGAAGTTCGTTCTCCAGCTTCTCGATTCCCTCCAGATCGAGGTGACTGGCAGGCTCATCCGCTGCAACGATGCATGCATGAGAGGACAGTGCGTCGGCAATTTTCTTCCTCGTTTCTTCTCCCCCGCTCATCATTTGCTGATCGGGTACATGCCATTTACTGCCCCATTCAGGATCAGGAGTATCTGAAGCATCCTCCAGCTGAGGGATATAGGCAAGATCCCCCAGCAGCTCAACGGAACCGCTGTCCGGCTCAAGCTCACCAGCCAGCATTTTCATAAGGGTTGATTTTCCTTCCCCATTCCTGCCAACAATCCCGATCCGGTCATTATCGTATACTGCCAGGTCTCCGGTTTTGACAACTGTCCGATTTCCGTAATATTTCTCAAGTTCATTTACTCTTAATAAAAGCATAAAAAAGCCTCCCCGTCTGATCCGGAGAGGAATCGAAAGACAACTTTCAGGTACGGCAAAAAAGACACAATGGTCCTGTTAAATCGGCAGCACCTTTGGCGCAGCCGTACGTTCACCGAATTGAAGAATACCTGAAAAAGCGCAGACGAATCCTGTCTCCAGACTAAATGATAGTGTTTATCCATTTAAGTCCAAAAAATACAGAATTAGTTATCCATCGCCTCAGGTACCTTCCTTTCATAGATTACATTTATCATACCTTTGCTTTTCTACAATCGTCAACAAAAATAAGGAAAGGGCTTACAAACTGGACGCCCTTTCCCATTAAATCAGCGCTTAACTTCATAAACCTCCTGAAACTCAGCATTGCTGATATTCAGATTGATTACTTCAGGCACCTTCAGATAAATCACCTGCGGTCCAAGGAGATTTTCTGTATGAAACGAAGCGTTTCCTCCTCCATACGAAAACTGTCTGGCAGGAAAAACGGATTCGTATACATTGACTTTAATTGTGTCCTCCATTGGAGTGGCAAGCCACAAACGGTCCTCAGGTTCATCAAGACCTGCCCGGAGTGGTGCAAACTTATTCGTAATGTCGTACCCGTCTACATGCGAGAGACCGGAATAGTGAAACACTTCAAGATCAGCGCTGTCCACAATCTCTTTTATGATCATGAGTTCGTAGGTATTTACCAGAGCCTGCAGATCAAGCTCTTCTCCCTCAAAACGAAACGAATACTGCCCTAGAAGATGTTTTTCATTGACCTGTTCGAGATCGCCCGATCTTAGTGCCTCTATTAATCTTTCATTTTCTGTTTCATAGTATTCGGACTGGTGGAATGCATTTGCCTCGTAAAGGATAAATCCCACGGCGCCACTGATGACCAGAAGCACAAGGTATGCCAAGAAAGCAACAGAGCGAACACGCCTCATTCCGGGACGCAAACCAAACTGCCGGCTTTTACCAATAAATACCCCACCAATGACCAGAGCAATTAATAACAGCGAAAAAATCGCTATATTCATTACATCACCTCCTGGCGGTTCGTCATCCATGCAGAAGCCCCCAAAAATATACCTGCAGTAAGCAATGCTTTAACGGTAAACAGAGTGATGGAGTTTTCAAGAAAGTACATTTCCCCGACCCATCCAAGATCGATAAACGCTCCACTGAACAATAGTCCGAAGAAAATCACAGGGAGTGTAATTTTCATCACCGGATGCAGCTGAACAAGGCTTCCTGCAAGATAACCGAGAGCGGATGCAAGGAGTATATAAAGGATCGTTGACAATACACCTGCTGCCATTTGGGAGACTCCGTACAATCCACCGGTGAGATTGATAATAAGCATATCGTTTGTAAAGTAGATAATTAAAGCAAGCAGAAAGCCGGAAAGAATGGAAGTTACACCGCCGACAATACTCATGATTCCAAGAAAGCACCCATTCGACATGCTGCTTGTAAACCGGTTCGTCACGAAGGCAAAGTCGTTGCCGCGGTCGGCTTTCGTTGTAAGAAGAATCGCTGTAATAAAAGCCCAGATTCCGACTAAAACGATGGTACTGATCGAGGAATAATGGGTTCCTTCCACATTATAAATGCCTCCAATATAGTAGGACCCTGTGCCGCCAAGGGAAAAGAGAATACCAAGAAACTGGATAAACATAAGAGTTGTAAACGCTCCACTGTAGGCCCGCAGCTTATAGCGCACCTGCTTTTTTATCACGTTTCCGGTACTAATCTCTGTTAAAGACATCATCGATTCCCCCTTTTCTTTCTTCTGTCAGATAGACACAAAGATCACTTGCTGAAACCTGGGAAAGTTCAAGCTTGTTTTCTTTTGCTTCGTTGAACTGATCATGATCCAGGTCATTCCTGACGATTACTGTCACCTCTCCAGGAGGCCCACTCCGTCTGGCTATAATATCCTTTCTTCCCAGCCAGTTTGTGACCGCTCTCTCCTTGCCTCTTACAGCCAAGGCATACTCCTTCATATCTGATATCGGTATATGCATGTGCTCACGCCCGCTTTTGATCAGCAGCACGTCCTCCAGTAGGTCTTCAATTTCATTCAGGTGATGGCTCGATAACAGAACTGTTCTCGGATAGGCCAGGTAATCTTTTAAAAGCGCACGGTAAAAATCCTTGCGTACCGCTTCATCCATGCCCGTTGTCGGCTCATCGAATATCGTAAGCGGACAGCGTGATGCAAGACCGAAGATCGCATTAAATGTGCTTCGCTTCCCTTTTGACAGCCGATCATGAATGTCACGTTTCGTGAAGCCAAAGTAATCAAACAGCCTGACTCCCAGTTCATGATCCCAATTCGGGTAAAATTGCCGGCCAGTCTCAAGAATCTCGTAACAGGTCATTCCGTTTGGCAGGTTCATAGTGTCCGTAATAAAAATCGTGTTCGCTGAAACACGCAAGGAGTTGAAAGGGGCTTCTCCGAAAACACGAAGCTCGCCTTCACTGGCTCGCTTATGTCCGACAATCAGGTTCAGCAGCGTCGTTTTTCCTGCACCGTTTCTTCCAATCACTCCAGTAATTCTGTTCGCTTCAATCGTACACGTCAGCCCGTCAAGAGCCGTTTTGCATTGATACCGTTTAAAGAGCTTCCGGCATTCCACTGCGCTGCTCATTTTCTGTCTCCCTTCCGATTACCGTTTACCTCTTTCAACATTTTGATAATTTCCTCTTCACTTACATTCAGGTGCCTCGCCTCTTCCACAATTTCCTCTACGAGCCGTCTCAATGTCTGATCCTTCCTTTTCTCGAGGATTGACTCTCTGGCGCCGTCAGCTACGAACATACCGAGTCCCCGTTTTTTATAAAGTATTTCCTCATCCACTAGCTTCGTCAGTCCTTTCGCCGCCGTTGCAGGATTAATATTGAACATTTCTGCGAGCTGGTACTGGGAAAAAACCTTTTCATCGCGGCTGAAGTTTCCATTTAAAATCTCGGTCTCGATCCACTCTGAAATCTGGATGTAAATGGGCTTTGCCCCGTCCGTGTTCACATTCAAAAACGAGCACCTCCTTTTCTGGCATAGTGCATTAGTGATGTAATGTAGTATACTCCGGTTTTCCATTTTATGCAACTAATATTTGGAAGATTACTGAAATTTTTATTATGGTCATGATAACTGCCCAAAATCCCGTTGTCGCTGTACACCAAAAAAACCATCTCCAACAGGAGACGGTTCTGATTATGCTTTACTAAACAGCGAGACTGCTGCCCATGCAAGGATGCTGACACTGTAAAACGGCACAATACCCGGAATATACAGGATCGTCAAGTAAACGACGATTAAAGTGAAAGCAAGGGCTGCGAGCTTCAATGGTGCATGTAACATCTGCACCATGGCTTCTTTCAGCTCCTTACGTCCGAACGTCAGTCGTGCTTCACTGCTGCCAATCACTACGGCAAGAACGGCAAGCCAGCACCATAAAAACAGAAGCATGAGAAAGGTGCTGATCGCAAAAAAGTAATAAATAAACCCGTCAAAGTTCTGGATGATCAGAAGGTTGAACAGGATCACTCCCGTTACGAAAAGTGCAGGAAGAGCTACGCTGTTTGCTCTCAAAAATACCTGTTTATACACGGACACGAAGGTTTTCAGATAGCGGGGATTACGCCCGCACTTCCATTCCCCGAGCATCCGGCAGGCGGCGATCAATGCCGGGTAAAATCCGAAAAGGCCCAGGCCGATGAGCGTAAACACAAACCAAAGCACATTTAAGAAAGCGAGCCGCATCAGCCATTCCGAGACCCGATAGATTGTTCCTGATGTTCCACCAAGCTGCATCGTTCTCTCCCCTTTTCTGCTGCACTCCGTTCATTATACATGAGCCGGAAAAAAGAAAACCATATCGCTGTGAAAGCGAGATGGTTCCCTCCCTGTGTTAACGGTCCCAAACTGAACGCAGTCGTCTTCCAGTCAGTGTCGCACCGGCTTTACCTGCTTCTGCAAACCCGGAAATCGAGTAGCGATTATTTTTTTCCGGCAGAACAAGGTTGGTCATCGTCACTGTACCATCCGTGCTGAATATTTCCACGCTTCCTGTGTCCAATACTACAGACAGCTCAACAACGCCATCGCTAATCGGAAGCGGTGCAGAAGTTACAGCTGGAAATTTCTCATGAAAGTCACTTCCCTGCATATCTGACCGGTCTGCTGTGAGTGTACCGCTTTCCCGGTCCGCCTTTAGAACAAACCCTTTGTCAGCCCCGGTTCCGTAAAGGCAGAATCCGGCAGCAGCACAGCTGCTTAAGTCGAGTAAAACATCATAAACAGCCGGTCCTTCCGGAACCTCACACAGCTCAGTGGCTGATTCCGATGAAAGAACATAGGATCCTGCTGCAAAGCTCTCCCCTGCAAGCTGCTTCAGTTCCCGGACAGGGTACTGGACCAGCTTCATCTGACCGTCTGATTCTTTCCTGATGGCAACTTCCCTCGGCAGAGTCATGGCACTGCGCCATGGTGAAGTCGGGACCTCATTTGCGTACTGCCAGTTACTCATCCAGGCCATCCAGATTCGTCGCCCGTCTGATTCGGGAATATCGGAAAACGACTGCGTCGCATAGAAATCTTTTCCATAGTCGACCCAGCGGATTTCTTCAGGGGCACCTTCGTTCACAAACGTCTGCCCATCGAAGCTGCCGATAAAATACTGGCCGCCGGAACCGCCGGAAGCCGCCCCATCACCAATATCCACCTGAAGCACCCATCGCGTGTCCCCCTCTGCTCCGTTTTCGACCGGCAGTTCAAACAGGTCTGGGCATTCCCAGACACCGCCATGAGCGCCATGGCCTTCACCAAAACGGCTGGCAAACACCCACTCCTTCAGATCAGGCGAGGTGTAAAACAGAATTTCCTGACCGGCAGCCAGCACCATAAGCCATTGCTTCGTATCCTCATGCCAGAAAACTTTGGGATCACGGAAGTCCTTTATCTCGTCATTGGGAACAACGGGGTTGCCCTGATATTTTATCCACGTTCGGCCTTTGTCGAGGCTGTATGCGATACTTTGCTGCTGGTGCGTGTCTCCCGCACTTGTGTAGATCGCCACCAGGCCGTGTCGCCCGTTAAAAAAGCCGGTCGAGTCGTTCCAGTCCACAACTGCACTCCCTGAAAAAATCATGCCCAATTCATCCGGCTCAAGAGCAACCGGGAGATGCTTCCAATGAAGAAGATCTGTGCTTACCGCATGCCCCCAGTGCATCGGGCCCCACTGAAGCCCACCAGGATAATATTGATAAAAAAGGTGATATTCCCCTTCGTAATAAACCATCCCGTTAGGATCGTTCATCCAGTTCTGTTCCGGCGTGAAGTGTACCTGCGGCCGGTAATTCTCACTGTATGTTCCCTCATAAACTGCTGTTTCTGTCTTATTTTCCACAGCGCGTTCCTCCTATCCATTTCTCATTCATTCATCAGTTTTTCGATCCTGTATGTGTAAGGCCCTGAACGAAGTAACGCTGCAGGAAAATAAAGATCACAAGCATCGGAACCGTTGCAACCGTCAGTGCTGCCATCACCTGACCCCATTGGACCGGAGGCTGGTTCATAAAGAACTGCAGACCAATCTGAATGGTTCTCATGCTGTCATCGTTCGCCACCACAAGCGGCCAGAGAAAGTCGTTCCAGTGATTGATAAAGAGCACAATGGCCACAGTGGCAAATACCGGCTTGGACAGAGGGACGATGATTCTGAAGAAAATCCCCAGCTGTGAGCATCCGTCAATTTTTGCGGCTTCCTCGATTTCACGTGGAAAATCGAGGAAAAACTGGCGGAACAGGAAAATCGCAAAAGCGTTCGCAATAAAGGGCACAATCAGACCGGTATACGTATTCACCCACCCGAGATCATAAACCAAAACGTAAAGCGGAAGAAAAATACTTTCCGGCGGAATAATTAAGGTTGCAATGATCACCGACAGCCAGAAGCTACGCAGCGGAAATTCAAATCGTGCGAGCGCATACCCGGCCATCGAGTTCACGATCAGGCCGAAAAAGATGATCCCGCTGGTGTAAATCAGACTGTTCAGTATGTAGCGGAACAGGTTGACCCGCTCAAAAGCCATAAGGTAGTTCTGGAAGAACCCGCCTTCAACCGTTCCCGGCATCGGCGGCAGAAACGCCTGGATGGATGTCATATCCCTGAAAATCTGAACATCATTTTTAAATGACGAAACAAGCATCCACAGCATCGGGAACAGGAAAAGAACAGCAAGAAACAGCATAATCGTATAAAGGAAAATCCGGTTCAGTAGATTCTTTTTTTTCATCCTCTGTTACCCCCGTTCCTCTTTAACAACCAGTCGCTGAATGATTGTTATGATAAATACCATCAGGGTGAAGACGACAGCCATGGCAGAAGCATAGCCCACGTCACGGTAGTTAAAACCGACCTCGTATATGTGATACACGAGGGACTTCGTCGATCCGAGAGGTCCGCCCTGTGTCATAATCATCGGCTGCACAAGAAGCTTGAACGCCGCAATGGTGATCGTAATAAAGATAAACATGGATACGTTTCTCAGTCCGGGAAGTGTGACATGGAGGAACTTCTGAAACGTGCTGGCTCCATCGATATCCGCTGCTTCGTAAAGATGTTTTGGAATATTCTGCAGACCTGCAAGGAAAATCATCATCTGAAATCCGGCGCCCTGCCAGACTGACATGGCAATGATCGAGTTCATTGCCTGATCCGGGCTGGTGAGAAACGACTGAGGCGGGATTCCGAAAACGCCGAGCAATTCATTGATCAGCCCTTCATTCGGGTTGTACATAAACGTCCACAGAATCGAAACAACCACTAGACTCATAACCACAGGTGAAAAATAGGCCGTTCTGAAGAAGATTTTAAATTTCAGGTTTTTATTCACTAGTAGAGCGAGTCCTAGGGCTATTGAAATCTGAATCGGTACAACCAGAATGGTAAAGTAAAGCGTGTTTGTCAGTGCATTACGAAATTCCAGATCACTGAAGATCATCTGAAAATTAGCCAGACCAACAAGATTAATATCATTGGGCCTTAGAATATAGAAGTCCGTCAGACTGTAATAAAAAGCTGTCGCCATCGGATATAGCAGAAAGATTGTCAGCAGTATGAGTGCAGGAAGCAGAAACAAGTACCCCGTTACGGCCTCTCTGCCTTCTCTCGTTTTTAAGCGGAATTTTTTTCTTGCCATTCGGGATCACTCCAGTTTTCTGAACGAAGAGTCAGACCCTTCGGTTATTTTAAAGAAAAAAGAGGCTGCCTATTATCACAGCCTCTTTTCAGAAATGACCGGTATTAATCGTTAAACCGCTGCAGTTCACGTTCAACACGCTGAACCTGCTGGTCAAGAACCGGCTGAATGTCTTCACCAAGTGCTGCTGCATGAAAAGCCTGTGCAAACGCATCAGTCAGAACCGGATAGGCCGGTGTCTGAGGTCGGGCGTGTGCCGTCTCAATTACCTGCTCACGCATGATTGACCAAGGAAGCTCCTGATATTTATCCATTGATTCGAAAGCGGAGATTCTCGCCGGAGGCATTCCTGTTACTTCGGAAAGACCTTCAACAGATTCTTCGTTTGTCATCCAGTGCATAAGTTCAAATGCTTCATCAGGGTGCTCAGAGGACGTTGTCACCCCGTAAGCCATACTGCCGGACGGGGACTTCATCTGTTCACTGTATGGATAAGGCATCATGCCCCAGTTCAAGTCTGCGTCCTCAGCAGAAACGGCAATCCACGGACCACCGAGTGCCATGGCAGCATTTCCTTCTTCAAATTGCATTTCGCCTGGAGTGAGATCCACTACTCCTTCTTCAAAAAGGCTTTTCACGTATTCAAGAGCTTCGAGTGTTTCCGGTCCGTTCAGGTAGCCTTCAGAAGTGGTACCATCTTCAGAAATAATGTCCCCATTATTGGACCATACGAACGGTGCTCCCATGAAAGTCAGCCACTCACCAACACCATAGTTCATGAACATATTCAGACCATAGCGGTCTTCTGTCGTAAGTTCCTGGGCTACTTCCATGAATTCGTCCCAAGTCCAGGCATCTTCCAGTGTCTCTGGTGCTTCGATTCCTTCTTCTTCAAAAATATCTTTGTTATAGTAGAGCGGTACAGAGGCTTCCATTGCACCGAGAGAATAAAGTTCACCATTATAGCTCCCCTGCTCCAGAATGGAGTCTACAAAATCACTCCGGTCTTCGTCAGAAAGGTAATCATCCACTGCCATCAGAATGTCCGCTTCGGCAAAGCTTGCCACATAAGGACCGTCAAGAGCCAGCACATCCGGAAGGTTTCCGGCTACCAGAGAGGCGTTAACTGCATCACTGTAGGAAGATCCTCCGTCATCAATAATAATTTCTGCGTTCACGTGAATATGATCGTTTGCTTCGTTAAATGCATCAATTCGTTCGATGTAAAAGTCTGTCTCATCCTCACCAGTCTGGTGAATCCACATATCAAGGACAACATCCTCATCTCCGGAAGCTTCCACTCCCTGATCCACATCACCTGTTTCCACAACATCCGACGGTGTGTCACCTTCATCTCCACCGTTCTGTGCTTCCTCTGTAGACGAATCAGCGTCATTCCCTCCGCAGGCCGCAAGAATTCCCGCAAGTGACATCGGCACAACCCATTTAAATGCTTTTTTCACAATCGTTCCCCCTTTTAAAATATGTAACTATGAATTTCACTCCCGTTCCTCATACCACCAAAGAGTATGTTAAACGTTACCACATTGTTTCGTGTAAGTGCTTACATTAATCATAATAGTCGTCTTCCTATATGTCAAACGTTTTCATAAATTTTATGTACCGGTTCCATTTTTCAACCAAAAAACCTCTTTTTTACCGGGTAATATTCTCAAATAACCTATGTTAAACGTTTTCATAAAATGTGATATAATAGGTGTGATATGATAGAGTCATGAAAATGCTGGAAAAAGGAGATCACAATGGCAAATATTAAAGATGTAGCAAAAAAAGCCGGGGTTTCTGTTACAACAGTCTCGCGGGTCATAAACAACAGAGGCTATATAGGAAAATCAACACGCCAAAAAGTAGAACAGGCAATGGAAGACATTAATTATTCCCCTAACCAGATTGCCCGCGCCCTGCAACGGAGCCAGTCTTTTATAATCGGGGTCATTGTTCCAGACTCCCAGCACCCTTTCTTTGCCGAGTTGATAAAAAACATGGAATTATATGCTTACCAGCGAAACTATAAACTGATGTTGTGCAACTCTCTTGATGAAGCGGAGAAGGAAGCCAATTACATGAGTATGCTCAGAGAAAACAGGGTTGACGGCATCATTATGTGCAGCCAGACTCTCGATGTGGAGGAATATAAAAAAGCTTCTCTGCCCATCGTCTCATTTGACCGGATTCTCTCCAGTCAGATTCCTTATGTGAGCTCGGACAATTTTCACGGAGGAACCCTCGCAACCGAACATCTGATTGAACAGGGCTGCAGAAAACTGCTTCATCTTTCGGGACCTCTCAATCTGGAGGTGCTCCCCAACAGAAGGGCTGATGCATTTAAACTTACCTGTATGAAACATGATATTCCATATAGGATTGTAGAAGGTGAGTTCAGCAGAGAAGCATTCTCCTATTATCCGGAAGAATTTATCAGGGGAAAAATAGACGGATCACTTCATGAATACGACGGCGTCTTCTGCAGTAACGACCTGATCGCTTATGCCCTTTATATGTATGCAGTAAAAAGGGGAATCCGCGTGCCTGAGGATTTAAAAATCATCGGCTACGATTATAATTCATTTACAAAAATTCTTCAGACCCCGAGACTGACCACCATCAATCAGCCCGCGGGCCGGCTCGGAAAGAAGCTTTGCTCGACTCTGATTAATATGATCGAGGACAAAGAAAGTGACGCTGTCTCAAACTCGATCATAGATGTTGAACTGATTAAAGGCGAAACAACATAACATCTTGTTATTACTTGGAAATCTCACATAAAAAGGCTGCTCCCATTCACACATCGGAGCAGCCTTTAATTGATTCCGGTATAGCCTTTAAATAAGGCTGTTTTCGAATAGATTGTTATTTTCTGCGCTTAAGGCCGACGGTTTCTGAGGGAATTGCATCATTTTAGACCGCGCAGGGCGCTCTGCCTGCGCAGTATGGCGTGATGCCCGCGGAAAGCGTATGTCTGAAGCAGTTTCCACCCTTCATTACCGCTGAATATTGTCAATCTCTCTTACAAGCACATCGAGGGCACTTCCCTGGCCGGAAGCTTTCATCTTCTCTACATACGTGCTTCGCTTTTCATTCACCTGATCAAGGGCTTCTGCCAGTGATTCTGCGGTCAGATCCTCCTCCTCAAGCTTAAGGGCAAATCCTTTTTCCTCAAAAGACTGTGCATTCAGAATCTGATCACCCCGGCTCTGTTTACGGGTAAGCGGAATAATGATCATCGGGATCTGAAGGGCAAGGAACTCAAAGATCGCGTTCGAGCCGCCACGGGTAATGACGAGATTCGTAGCCGCAAGAATGTCGGCCAGTTCTTCGTTTACGTACTCAAACTGAAAATACCCTTCTCTGCCCTCAAGATCTGAGTCCAGATTGTTTTTCCCGCACAGATGAACAATCTGGTACGATTTTGTAAGATTATCAAGGGATTCCCGGACCGCTTCGTTAATACGTCTCGCCCCAAGGCTTCCCCCCATAATAGTGAGAATGGGCTTCGCGCTATGAAAACCGAGAAACTTGCGCCCTTCTTCCGGCGATCCTGTAAGAATGCCTTTACGAATTGGGGAACCGATGACTGTCGTCTTTGCAGCCGGGAAGTACTGTTTTGTCTCTTCAAACGAGGTGAAAATCTTCGTTGAAAAATGCTGTGAGATTTTATTCGCAAGTCCTGGTGTCATATCGCTCTCGTGTATGAAAATCGGAATGCGAAGAGACTTTGCTGCGATAATGACAGGAACAGATACAAATCCGCCCTTAGAGAACACCAGATCCGGCTTGAGTTTCTTCAGTACACGTCTTGCTTCATGAGTGCCTTTTACAACCCTGAACATATCCACCAGGTTTTCAAAATCGATATAACGGCGGAGTTTCCCGCTTCGGATGCCATAGTAGGGAACGTTGATCTTTTCGATCAGTTCTTTTTCGATTCCCTGCTTTGATCCGATGTATTTGATGTCCCACTTTTCCTGATCCAGCTCATTAATGATGGCAATATTCGGTGTCACGTGTCCGGCTGTCCCGCCGCCTGTAAACACAATTGTTTTTTTACTCATAAGTCCTCCTGAAAATCTGCATTATCTCTCCATTATAGCGGATCGTGAATGTCCAGTCATTCTTCTCTTTTATTAATAGAATAATAGAAAAAGCACATGCGGAGGTGATCGATTGATCCACAGTAATATTATTGTCTCAGGGCACAGACAGCTCGGAAAACCGTATGTGTTCAACGCCAGGCCGTTTCAGTCCCAAAACTTTGACTGCAGCTCCTTTATCCAGTTCATTTTTCACGAGAACGGCATTAACCTTCCCCGTTCCTCTCGCAGCCAGTATCTGGCATGCAGTGAAATCGGTTCATACAAGCCGGGTGATCTGCTCTTCTTTACCACTAGCAGACGGAATAACAATCGGGGCATTTCAAAAATTGGACATGTTGCCCTGTATATCGGCAATGGGAAAATCCTCCATACGTGCCGGCCTGGGAATGAAGTGACGGTTTCAAAGCTCAAAGGACGCTGGAAAAAAAGGTTCCTCGCTGCCCGCCGGCCGCCCCACCTGTAATCATATGAAACTTCAGCCCGCTTCTTTCGTAGAGAGTACCAGAGACTCTTCAAGAGGGGGACGCAGGGCATGACACTGGCAAACCGAATGATTTTTTCCGATAACTTCTTCTCGGCCGGACAAACACCGATTTTTAACGAAGAAAAAGAGCAGATCGGCTCACTCGATTTAAAAAGCGCCTTCAATTCGAATGTGGATATTATTAACCAGGATGGCGATCTGCTGATGAAGGGGTCCTTTCCTGTCTTTTCAAATCAGTGGAAAGTAACAGACTTCCGCGGGGAGGAACTTGGCAGCCTGAAGCAGAACATCACGCTCTTCAGCAAAAAGTTCGAGTACCGCACAGGCAGCAGAGGCACGTATCGAATTGAAGGGGAAGGCTTTTCCCATGATTACAAGATTTTGGGTGAAGACGGTGACCTTCACGGCGATTTCCACAAAACGAGCGGTTTTTTTGAAGCCGCATCGTTCGAACTTCTCAACCAATCCGATGTACTCGGAGATGAAGAGCTCATCGCCATTGTGATGGGTGTGAACATGCTTAATAAGCGTAAAAAGAGAAGAAACCGCAACTGAACACACAGAAAGCCTGCCCGGCACCACTCCTCTGGTCCGTCAGGCTTTTTATCTGATCTATCACCAAATCCGCACTATCTTATGGTGATCCCATCTGCTTCAAGATGCCGTTCCTCGATCCGGACAACATCAACTTCCGGATGCACCCATGCCACCTTTTTTGCGAACGTCTCGACTCCGAACATTTCCGTAAATGTATGACTGCCTACAACCATGTTTAGTCCGAGAAACGCCGCGTACTGCACAGAATAGAGCGTTGCCTCCCCGGTAATATAGGCATCACAGCCTTCGTCAGCCGCAAATTTCAGATGATCGGTAAGGTTTCCTGCCCCGGTCAAAACACCAGCCTTATGTATTTTCCGGCTGTTATTTTTCCACACTCTGACAGGTTCTCCGAGGACGGATGCCATCCGGTCAGAGAGGCTCTGAAGACTGATACCGCCTTCAAATACTGCCGTGGCTGGCGTTTCCTGCTCCTTCCAGGAGGAATGCGACGCTACTTCAGCTCCCAGCCTTTCGATCAGGGAAGGCGCCGTGCCGAACCAGCTGAAATCAAGAGGGCCGTGAACAAAAAAATGGGACATCCCATTCTCCTTTAACAGGTCCAGGCATGCCTCTTTCATATCAAACAAAATATCCTCCCACGCATCGTGGTGCGTGAGGAGAAGATCCACGTTACTGGCTGCTGCATTTCTAATCACTTCAGGACACAGGTTCGTCGCATAGCCGATCCGCCTGAACTCTTTTCCTGCATCATAGGTAACACCCCAGTCATCACTGTATGCGTCCAGCACATCTGATGGAAACAGTTCACGAATCGTGGAAAGAAACGAACTCATCTTCAAACTGACCTGCCCCTTCCTAATCATCGAATTTAGTGACCGTCTCACCTTCATGATAAATCGTATAGGTGTGGCCTGACCCGGTCTTGGCGACCTCAACCAGATAAACTTCAAATTCTCCGTACACTCTGTAAAATCCAGGAGCTGCCCGGACAATTTCCTCAACGTAGACGCCTTCGCCGAGCAGTTCCTCACGAAGCTCTTCTTCTTCAAAAAAGATCATCAGTTCTTCTTCTGCTCCTACTTCCTCCGGGTCTGATGATGTGAAATAAACGCTCAGAAGTCCTGCCAGGGAGAGAACGACGGCAAACACAACCGTTTTCCACTTACTCATTCAAAGCGCCTCCTTCCATACTTAAAGGAGTCCCTTCATGACAGATTCTGTTACGGCCACGAGAAAAATTATTATCCCGGGAAAAGAAACAAGGTTGCCGATCATAAGCGGCAGCCCCCGTTTCATACACCGGTTCAGCGTGATCGAGGAAAAAATCATGCCTATCGGGCTTAAAACAAGGTTAATTAGCCATAGCGGTACATCAGTAAACGGCGTAGAAACCTGAGGAATCGTAAAAGTAATTGCATATATCATTACAACAAGGCCGAGACAGGCTGCTGCTGCCCAATGACTGTAGCGCATATGTACAGACCCTCCGTAGTCAGAATTGTATGAATACAGATTACCACACTTTTGCACATTTGTGGTATCCAGTTTTTACAACCCCACGGGAAAAGGCCGACACAGGACAGATTTTTTCTATCTGTCTGGTCAGCCTCTTTATCATTATCTCATTATAGATAAAGTTCTTTTACTTTTGCTGCCTTGATGTTTCTTAGCGGTCTTCTTTTACTTTCCCTGTTGTTTCCTGGAATTTGCCTTTTACTTTATCTTTCTTTCCCTCTTTCTGCATGTCACTGTTGTTCGTTGCGTTTCCTACCTGATCCTTAACTTCACCTTTTGACTTATTCACGCCGCCTTTTACTTTATCTGATACACTATCGCGATTCTCCGCCATATCCGTATTCCTCCTTCAAGGTTTGTATTTCTTCTTATGGGAAGTCTATTACCGTTTTTTCAAATGGCAAAACCTCCGATCTCTGGTAAAATGACAGAAGATTCTTTTTCGGAGAAAGGTTCGTGCAGCTATGAAGAAACTTCTATATTTACCCTCAGCGCTTTTTCTGGCAGCCTGCGGCAGCGGAGAACCTGAAGATACAGCCCCTGTCCATGTTGGTGCGGCAGCAGATTTGTACCATGCTTTTTCAGATATCGGTGAGCAGTTTGAGGATGAGACTGGTTATGATGTCACCTTCACTTTCGGGTCAACCGGTCAAATCACCCAGCAGATTGAAGAGGGAGCTCCTTATGACATTTTTGCAGCTGCCCATGAGTCCTACATCGATCGCCTGATTGAGGCCGGTCACATGAATCCGGAGACGAAACGGCTTTATGCTTATGGTGTGATCGGGCTTATGTATGATGACGATTTTCTGGAAGGTCCTCTCAAAGCGGAAGACCTCACAGACGACCGGATCAGCCGTATTGCCATCGCTAATCCGGAGCATGCTCCTTACGGAAAAGCAGCCCGTGAAACACTTGCTCACTGGGGCATCTGGGACGAGGTGGAAGACAAGCTTGTTCTGGGTGAAAACATACGTCAGTCTTATCAGCATGTTGAAACCGGCAATGCCGATGTGGGCATCATCGCACTCGCTCTTTCCCATCAATCCGATTTGGCATTTCAGGAAATCTCCCTTACCGATCACGAACCGATTGTTCAGGCCCTTGGGATCCCTGAGCTCAGCGGGAACCGTGAAGGTGCGGAGGCGTTCTCTGAATTTATCTTTTCTGAAACCGGTCAGGAGATCATGCTGAAGTACGGGTTTCTTTTACCGGAGGAGTAGCTGATGGAGGCAATCTGGTTTCCCTTATACCTGTCATTAAAAGTTGCGGCTACAGCAACCTTCATAGCCTTTATTGCCGGTGTTTTGCTTGCATGGCTGTTTACGATGAAGAAAAATATCTGGACCGAGACACTCAGCCTCTTAATCATGCTGCCTCTCGTACTGCCGCCAACAGTGCTTGGATACTACCTATTAGTAGGCCTCGGCCGCCGAAGCTGGCTCGGTCAGTGGTATGAGACCCTTACCGGCTCGCCTCTTGTATTTACATGGCAGGCTGCTGTGATTGCCGCATCCATTGCGGCCCTTCCACTCATTGTCCGCCCCATGCAGGCCGCTTTTGAATCGATCAGCCGTCAGAGTCTGGAAGCAGCCCAGCTGGATGGCGCAAATCAGTGGCAGCTCCTGATCCGGATTATTCTTCCTCTGTCGGTACAGGGTATTCTTGCCGGTCTGATTCTCGGCTTCGCCAGAGCAATGGGCGAGTTTGGCGCTACCCTAATGGTCGCAGGGAATATTCCAGGGCAGACACAGACATTGTCCATCGCCATATATGACGCGGTCCAGGCTAATCGGATGGATGACGCCCACCTGATGGTTGTCGTTCTGAGCGTCATCACAATTGGATTTTTGTTTTTAATTACAAGGACCGGTAAGCGGGCGGTATAGGGAAAGGGAATCAAAAAATCTTATAACAGGAGAGGTGAACGGATGAGGCGATTAACGGTATTCGGCAAAAGCTGTGTAATTATTGGTGCAGGCTTACTTCTACTGGGATCATCATTGGTTATTATGGATTTTGCAGGCGGGGAACTGTCCTTTACTTCACTGACGTTTATTCCCACTGGACTGGCTCTAATGATCATCGCTTCAAATATTAAGAAGGACCGGGTAAGCAACAGCAGGCTGGAGAACTGAAATTATTTGGAAAGTGCGCGGATCGGAGGGAGCAGGTGTGGGTGTGGGTGTGTCGATATTTGTCGTTTCGTCGATATTCTGCCTTCGAAGGTCGATATCTTTTTAACGACGGTCGATTCCCGGACTTTTAAGGTCGATATTAGGCAAAAGAAGGTCGATATCGTGCTCAAAATTAATAACATAGCCTGCACGAGGAGCAATTTCTATGAAAACATCTTACTTCAACTATATGGTATCGCTTAGAAAAACAACATAGTGTAACTTTGCTTTAAATTATATACAAAAATGAGCGGTTCAGTGGGGAACCGCTCATTTATATTGTTCAGCGTACCTTTCCTGCTCCCATCTCCCCTTTTTACGACCAGAAGTCATATGAATCCCTGGCTCTTCCTCTTCAACTCATTCTTACATTTTCGGCATCATTAAACGTCAACACTTGCTTAATGCTCAACAATCTCAAGCGTGACACGATCCTCTGCGCCTGCCGCCAGACGTGCGGTCCCGCCTATGGGAAAGGTAAGATGAGGTGTTGTATGGCCGAAATCCACATTATAGATGACAGGAAGATCATCCAGTTCCGGCTTTGATCCGATAATTGCCGCTATATCAACAGGGGTCATTTCCGAGGCTTTTTGAAAACGTCCGATCGCAATACCCCGGATGCCCGCAGCCTCAGGCAGATGAAGAAGCGACTGGAGATCACGGTCAAACGTATTGGCATCAACAAGATAATCATCCTCAAGAAACAGGACCGCTCCGTTTAATTCAGGCATAAATTCGGTCCCCTGCAGCAGGTTGAGCGTACAGAGATTCCCCCCAACGATTTTACCTTCTGACTTTCCCTGAGAGATCGTAAGAAAGCCTTCATTTTTTATGAATGCCCGGTTTTCCTGATCCAGGTACCACGAATCATCACTCCATTCGTGTGAGGGTGAAACCGTAAACGGCTCGCTTTTCATCAGACACCGCTTGAAATACGCAGTTGTGTAGTCGATCCCTTTCTTCATTCCAAAGGTTGAGAAATGCGGGCCGGAGTATGTCACAAGACCTGTCTTCACCAAAACAGCATTACTTAAGGCAGTAATGTCTGAGTATCCGCACAGCACTTTCGGATTTTTTCTGATCAGTTCGTAATCCAGATCACGAAGCAGCTGATTGCTGTTGTGTCCGCCGATTGTGGTCAGAATCCCTTTCACATCAGGGTCTTCAAAAGCTTCGTGAAGATCCGTTAGCCGGGATTCAACTGCTGACGAGTGAAACCGGTTCTCTTCCTCCGCATGACGGCCGAAGGTAACGTGAAGTCCCAGTGCCTCCAGCCTTTCTATAGCAATCCGTCTCGTACTCTCACTGATGATCCCGAGGCTCCGTGCCGGTGAAACGACCCGGATTTGATCGCCAGTTTGAAGCTTCGCCGGAAATATCATATGTTCTCCTCCTTTATTCGCTAATAAAAACGGGATCATTCACTGTTTGTGTGATCAGCCGTGTTAAATCAGCATTTCTTATAGGACCAACCTCATCGTGGTCGAGCATGCTGCAAAGTGAAACGAGATCTGCCAGTCTGGCCAGCTTTCTCCATTCTTCAGGAAGTTCAATTCCTTCCTGTTTAAGCCCTGCAAGGACTCCTGCCTCAAATCTAACAAAATCCGGATACGTGTCGTAGCGGATCAGATTCCCAAGATCAATATAAATGGAGCCGGCCATGGCAAACTCCCAGTCCAGGACGGCGCTGACCTCAGTACCCTCCATAAGGATATTCAGACCGTTAAAATCACCGTGCACAAGCCCTGTGCCAGAAGTATCGCTCTCCAAAAGAGTGGCGTGCTTTACTGCAAATCTTCGTACCTCACGGGCAAGCCCGGGGTGAAGGTGCCTGCCGGTTTTACCTGCCGAAAAAAAATAATCGAAAGTACTATTATAAAAGGCCGGAGTAAGGGAGAACGGGAATCCTATCTCGAGATTTACATCGAGATCTCCCGCACGGCTGAATGATGCTATATTCCGGAAGCGGCCCATTGCGCGCCCCACCGATTTACCCGCTTCCTCCTGCTTCGGGTCAGAAACTTTCCCGAGCACGTCACGGAGCAGCGTGCCTTTTTTCCAATCCAGGAACGCAGCCTGTTCTGATCCGGTACTGCCGCAGACCTGCATATGAGGCACAAACTCAATGGTTTCCAAAAGATTATGTACAGCCTGCTCCTTTGCCAGACACTGGCGATCGTGCGGGATCCGCAGCACAAGCTTCTGTGCTCCAGCCAGAAGAAGAAGGAAATTCGTATTGCTAAGCCCTCCCGTAAGGCGCTGAGCCTCAACCAGTCTTGCATCAGGGTCATATTGATAAAGGAGTTCCTCTGCCCACTCACGGTCAAACGGCTCTTCCTGCCGCATCCGTTCCCATCCTGTTTTCACTGCGGCCACTCCCTTCCTTTTCCATTACTATAGCAGGAATTTTCAAATATTGGCACCTCCAGTATGCAAGAAAAAGAATGCACCACCTGGTGTTAACATAAGGACGCCAATCTGGTACTATTGACTAGGATAAATTGTCCATAGAATCGAAAGGATGCCCAACATGACTGAAACCCTCCTGATAAATTTCCTGTTTCTTTTCTTTCCTGTACTGATGTACGTTATTTTTTTTGAAAATAAAGTAAATAAACATAATCATAAACTGCTTCTGTTCCTTTTCGCTTCTGTTTCCATGATTTTGTCCATGAGTTTTCCAATTCAGCTCGAACTTGGCTTTATATACGATCTTCGCTACATTCCATTTATTCTGGGAGCTCTCTTTGGCGGCTACGTGATTGCCCTTCCTCTGTACGTAATTCTTAATTTATTCCGATTCGTGGTTGGCGGCGATGGTGTGCTGCTGTCCTTTTTATATTCCACTGTCGTGTTTATTGTCGTTCCTATGTTCAGCAGCCGCTTTATTCAGCTTGAACCGTTCAAGCGGATTCAGACAGCAGTGCTCATTTCAGTGGCTAATACGGCTATTTACCTGCTGACACTCACAACCTTCTATGAAACACTTAACCAGGAGTTCTGGCTCAGCACCATCCACCTTCTCGCGATTTACTTTTTCGGCACCCTGATTATCATGATTATTATTGAAAAGATCCTTTACAATATACAGGTGCGGGAACGAATGATGGAAACAGAGCGCCTGAATGTGATCAGTGAACTTTCAGCCAGTATCTCACACGAAATTCGTAACCCGCTTACGGTGACGAGCGGTTTTCTGCAGCTGTTAAATAAATCGAAAACACTGAAGGAAAAAGAGAAACGCTATGTGGACCTGAGTATGCAGGAAGTTAAACGTGCCGAAACGATTGTGAGTGACTTTTTATCCCTGGCCAAACCGCAGGCGGAAAACATGGTCACTTCCAATCTGGAAAACGAGACGAATTACGTGAACAACATTATGATTCCGTACGCCAAAATTCATAAAGTGGACGTGAACTTCACCCATACAAACACTCTCGAAGCTACCTTTGACCAGAACCAGATGAAGCAGACTCTGATTAACTTGTACAAAAACGGAATTGAAGCAGTAGAGCAGGACCGGCGCGGTGTTCTTAATGTCAGCGTGACCAGCAGCGACGGCAAAATCCTGATTACAATTGAGGATAACGGAAACGGGATGACCCGTGAGGAAATGGCCCGCATTGGCAAGCCTTATTATTCAACCAAAAAAGAAGGGACCGGTCTTGGTATGCTGATGGTGTACAGTACGGTCAATAAAATCGGCGGCAAGATAAAAGTGGAAAGCGAAAAAGGGAAAGGAACGACCTTTACCATCACAATACCCATGAAAAAGAACTAAGCCCGTCATCGCAATGCCAGGCTTTTTCTTTGTTCGCTATGGAGATGATTATTCAGAGGTCGTCCAGCCACTGTACGACGCCCTCGGCTTCTTTCATAATAAAACGATTCGGCTGGTCGCTTACATCCGCCAGATAGTAACTGTCGTCTCCTGTAAAACAGACACTGAGATATTTATCCAGAATACTGATATCATCATCCGATTTAATCAGGTACGCCGTTTCATGCACCTTTTTAATGTCATATAGCTTTGAGAGCCGCTCCGCAATGCACTCCCCGGTTTCGGCAGACGCAGCATTATACGTAAACGAATAGATTTTTTGCAGTCATCTTTTCCACTCCTCTTTCCCTTCTAATACCCCAGCCTCACTTTTTTTATAACCTCTCAAAAGAATTTGCGAGATTACCGCAAGAATAGGCAGTTCAAGAAAAGGACCGACCACAAGCGTCAGCGCAATAAGTGGCTCATCAGGAAAAGCTGTCATGGCGATCGCAAGAGCCACAGGCGAATTCCTTGCCAGCGTCGTCAGGCTCAGACTCACTCTGTCACGATACGTAAACCCTGCTGCTCTGCCAGCCAGCTGGCCTGCAAAGTAGTTGATTACAAAAAATAGGAGAATGGGTAGCAGCAGCCAGACAAGCTCCAGGTTTGCAAGCAGAATATGACCCTGGGAAGCAAACATAGCTGTGATTGCAAGACTGAGAAAAATAACCGGCATCATGCTGGTTTTGTTAAGAAACGCTTCCTCAAGTTTTTTTTGTTCCGAAGCAGTACTTTCGTCAGAAGCGCCAATATAAGCGGAACGATCAGAACCAGCAGCACGCTTTGAAAAAGCCACACAGGCTCGAACGTTCCCGTGGTCCCGGCAAAAATCAAGAGATATACGGGCAGAAGCACCACCTGAAGAATCAGGTTTACAGGAAGAATGGCAGTGGATAACGACACATTCCCTTTCGCAATACCCGTAAAAATCAGGTACCAGTCTGTGCAAGGTGTTACCATAAGCATGATAAACCCGATCAAGAGGGCCGGATGACCTCCGAGAAACAGGTATCCAAGGCCTGCTGCCAGCAGGGGTACCCAGACAAAATTAATCAGGATTGACAGTACTGTAAACCTTTTGTTCATAAACGACTGCCTGATTTCCTGCAGGGGAATCTGAAGGAACGTAAGATACAGCATCATAATTAACAGGGGAACGATAACAACTTCTGCATGTCTCTGAACGGAGTCTGAAAGTCCGATGACCAGACCGGTAAAAACGGAAAACAGGATAAATAAAGAATAGAGTTTTTCAAATACCTTCATACATCTTCACCTGCTCTGTCAACACAATAGACTAAGCATACTGGCAGGGCAGGCTACTGTAAAGATCATCCCTTACTGCTTAATACACCCTGTCCCTCCTGAAGAACATTCGTCACACTGAGCAGGTGACCGTCGGGATCCTAAAGAAACACTCGTTTCCCTGCAATATTTTCTGATAATTCCCTTAATTAGATTGAATATGGATTTTAGTAATTTCTTTATTGATGTAGTAAGATAGAAATTTAACCTGCGAAAAAGGGAAAACGCACTCTGGCAACGAAAGGAACATCCAAGAAAGGTTTAGAGGGAGAGTGACTTTATGCTTTATGTATCAAAAATTGATAAAATTATAAAAGACACGTTGAATGAACACAATCTGGAAATTAACTATACCTTCAGTGATAGTCTGGAGGTGCCGATGAGCTACAATAAATCCACAAATACAATTAAATGTAATTATATTCGATTAAACGGCTATAAATCTGTCATGAACAGCCGGCTGAAAGAATCGGACGAAAACTTTGTGCGACTGATCATTTACCGGCAGATCGGCCATTACCTGGACTTCAAAAACAACTGGCATGATTTAAGAACCCTGATGTATGGTGAAGATGATGAGAAAGAGGAACTCAGGGCCAAACTCAATTACAACGCATGGGAGTATGGCAGAACGCTCGTTCCGGAGCATCTTCTTCACGCTTATGACAAGTTCAGGGAGCTGGAAAAAACAACGGTTCACTCATAACCATAACCGAAAAGGCCTCCGAGTCGGGAAGGCCTTTTCTGCTTTATTATTCGCCGGCTTCAGCAGCCTCGGCATCTGCTTTTGTTTCATGAATGGTGCCAAACGGATGATGCGGCGGTGCGTAGATGGAGTAAATCTTCATCGGACGATCCCCCGTGTTAATCACGTTGTGATACATCCCGGCCGGGACAAAGATCGCGTAGTCAGGAAACACTTCTTCCTGGTAATCAAGGTTGGTTTCATCCAGTCCCATCTGAACAATCCCCTGACCGTCCTCAATTCTCAGGAACTGGTCATCTTCCTCGTGCACCTCAAGTCCGATATCATCACCCGGCTCAATACTCATGAGCGTGAGCTGAAGATGGTCCCCTGTCCAGAGCGCCCTGCGGAAGTTATCGTTATCGAGTGTCGCCTGTTCAATATCAACCACATAAGGGCCGGTACCGTAATCATCCTGTCTGTGCCCGGTTAAGCGTCGAAACGAACCGGCACTCGATTTGTTACTTGCTGCAGCCTGCAGAAATGCCTGGCGAATCGCCGGATATGGTGTTGCCATGCTGTGCTGCTGATATGTCTGCCAGGCTGTTTCCCCTGCTTCCTGCGCTTTTTCAAGTCCCTCATTAAGGCCTCGAAAATCAATGTACTGTGCCTGACAGGCCGGCTGCTGACCTGTCATGGAAACGTACAGCTGCCCAAACTGGTTAAACTGTGCTTTTCTCTTCTCCATCTCATGCAAAATCGCCTGTCTCTGATCCTCATCAGCTGCCTCGTGTGCAAGGCGGCTGTACAGGCCAATCGCTGAGGCTTCCCGTGTTAGTCCGTCCTCAACAGCGGCGCACGCCTGCTGTACCTGCATCTGATAGGCATTCATGTTCGTCTGCTGGGTGTTTCTGTACATCCCGGATCCATAATACACGATGTCATCCCCTTTATTAGAATCATCCCCAGTATGATATGCCCAACTGTTTATAAAAGCAGCTAGTCTCTGGAAATTCGCCTTAAAAATAAGCAAGGTAAAGGAACTTACCCGGAAAAAATGAACTGCAGAAAAAAAGCCGGAGGTGCTCCCCCGGCCAGTGTCTCATTACCTTCCATTTATTTTAAAGGAGCTAAAGTAAGTCCGTACAGTCACTTTCCTCTTATAATAAATTCAGCCTGAGCCGCTTTGCTTTGCAGTTCTGACAGAAACAAGTCAGAGCCATCCGGAAAGATCTTAGTACTGGGCCAAAATCCTGCGTAATAGTGAACTTTTACGCCATGACCTGCCTGATCGCGTTTAAACTCCCCGAAGTAATACCATTTCACTTCAAAACGCTCGATTTTGTAAATTTTTTCATAGGGAATAATGGTTTTAAACGGCCAATTTATAACAATTAATACGTTTTCCGTCAGGGTGTAATGGGTTAACGGCATTCGCAGAACCAGCAACAGATAGAGTACCAGATTTAAAGCGTACAATATCCACAGATCGGCAGGTACAGGCTCAGGAATCGAGAACAACCACATTCCATTTACTATGATTATTGTTAGAACAAGCATTAAAAAGATAGCAAAAAACCACTTATTGAAGTGCAACTTAAATACCATGCTCATTCCCCTGTTTCCGGCAGAATTTTTATCATGGATCAGTATACTGGTTCATCTACTTCCGAAGCTCCTTCAGCAGACTGAAGATCTGGCCTCTGTGGTGGGCCTCATGCTCAATAAGATGATAGACAACCCATTCGGGTGTGACGTCATAGTCTTCCAGCGTCCTCGGCCTGCGCCAGTCCTCCACTGTCATTGTACGGAAATGGTCAAAAAACACGTTGCGTACCTGGTTCAGTCTATGAAAATGAGCTTCAAGCCTCTCTCCTCCCACATGTGTTAACTTTCCATCTGACCAGCCGTCTTCAGGAAACAAACGTTTAATGTCGGGATCAAAATCAGTCTGTTTTACTTCACCGTAAAACCACCCGGCTTCCACAATAGCGATATGATACAAAAGCGTGCCAATGGAATGCCCTTTCCCTTCTCTTTGGTCAAGCAGTTCATCCGGTACATCCGATAATTTCTCCTTCAGACTGCGGCGGACATCCGACATCGACCAAAGCCAGCGGCCAATTTCAGGCTCATAGCCCGCCATTGGTGAAATGTAGAGAGAATCTCTTGTCTTCATTTTCTCCTCCTTCACATCAGTCAGCTCCTCAACAGGGAAGGTTTCTTCCCCGCTTTTTTCTGATGCTGTGTTTTATGTGAACCATTACAAATCGATACTAGATGTTCAGCGCAGTAGTTAAAATTCTGAAATTTCTATTACAGGATTATATTACCAGTGAAAAGGGGATATAGCAAAGAAAATTAAGTGGCAATTTTTTATGAGAGGACCATCTGATAAATTGGAAAGATGCTGCCATTAGCAGTACCCAAAACGTATTCATTTAAATGGAGCCCTAATGTCTAACTCCTCTTCGGCAGATTCAACAACTATTGCCATAAGACCCTGAACTGTTCTTGTTTCATGCCATTCCCCCTGCTTCCAGTATACCGCTTCTCCGGGTCCTATCTGCTGCTCTGCCTGTTCCCCTGAGCGTACATAGCCAGTACCGGAGACAACGAGAAGCATCTGGGGGACGCGGGCTTCATGATACCCGATGATTCCGTTTTCCTCCAGATGCATGGCACTGACCTGCGTCTGCCCGTTTGTTCGGAGAAGGCGGGATAACACAAAGTTGGAGTCGAAATGGGTGACTTTCTTTCCCACCTCCCGATCAAATCTTACAATTTTCAATTACAATCCCCCCCTTCTTATTGATTGTAATGATTAGTCAAACTGAGGTGGTCTGCGCATTTCGCTCACCTGCTCGTATGCATAAGCAATGGTAATCAGCTTTTTCTCGGAAAAAGCGGTGCCTGCAAATGAAACGCCAAATGGGAGACCGTTGTTTCTGTATCCTGCCGGCACGGCCACGCTTGGATACCCTGCTTTTGCGCTGATGGTTGAATTTACGTAGGAAGGAAACACAATGGCATCAAGGTTATGATGCTTCACTGTATAATCAATACCCTGCTCCCTTGCATAATACAAATCTTCCAGTTTGGCCTGAATATAGCTGGCACTGTTCATTGGACTTTTCGTCTTTTCAATTGTTAATAAGTTGTCCTGCCCATATTTAAGCGCGGCAGCCTCGTGATTCATATTGTAAGCGATCAGTTCTCTGATTGAGTGGACAGGTCGGTGGGCAGGCAGCCTGGCAAGATAATTGTCCAGGCTGTGCTTCAGTTCATGATGCCCGACTTCTGTGTGCCACTCCCTGTGAAATGAAGGAATCTCAACGCTTTCTATAGTCTCGATTCCGCATGATTTAAGCGTTTCTACGACCTGACTGAACAACTCATCATCATAGTCGTCGGATTCGTAGAACGTATCCGCCGCCCCTCTAAATACGCCGATTCGCATCCCATTCAACCCCGAACTGTTCAGTCCGGAAGCGAAGCCCGCTGCCTTCCTGACACTCTCTTTCTGTGTCGCCGGATCATCTGCATCAATCCCGCACAAAGCATCGAGTACCACTGCCGCATCTTTGACGGTACGGGCAAATGGCCCTGCGGTATCCTGTGAATAAGTGAATGGAATGATTCCTCTTCGGCTGATCAGACCGACCGTAGGTTTGATACCTACGACCGAACTGTGGATAGCCGGGCTTACGATAGAACCGTCTGTCTCCGTACCGATCGCAAAGGCTGTCATGTTTGCAGAGACGGCAACGGCCGATCCGGTGCTCGACCCGCCTGTAAAGAAATTCCCATAAGGATTCAGGACCTGCCCGCCCCGGGAGCTGTACCCGGCCTCCATCTTGGTGGACATTCCGTTGGAGAGCTCCGTCATATTTGTCTTGGCAACAATCACTGCGCCTGCATCCCGCAGTTTCTTCACTATAAAAGCATCGTGAGCAGCCACGTGTTTTTCCAATGCGAGCGTACCTGCGCTTGTGTGCATGCTGTCAGCGGTTTCAATATTGTCTTTCAGCATGACAGGAATGCCATGCAGCGGTCCTCTGGCACCGGATTTCTGCCTTTCATCGTCAAGTGACTCAGCAATAAAAATGGCGTCGGGGTTAAGTTCCAGCACGGCATTTAGTGCCGGACCACTCTTGTCATACATCTGAATCCGCTGCAGATAAAACATCGTCAGTTCCCGTGAGGTGACAGTTTCATTCTCCATCGCAGCCTGCATGTCGCTGATAGTCAATTCTTCTCTAAGAAGATCCTTAAAAGGAATCGTCATGAAAACACTCCTGAGTCCATATTATCTATCTTTCATCATTATCCGTCTTGGGGTACAGGAATATTCCACCCATTTTGTGCAGGTAACGCATTCTTTTTTATGATTACTATTAAACATGGTACATTAAAATGAACTAAGTAAAATTAAGGATGATATACGTGCTTTCTCAAAAAGAGATTAAAATCTTTGAAAATGAAATTGAGAAAATGAAAATAGAATACATACATTGTCCTAACATCCTCATAAAAGAGCAAATCCTTGAGGACATTCATGAGGTGTATGCCATTCTTCTGAGAACAGGCCGACCCAGTTAACGGGCAAACATTCACACCGACCTGTCCACTTCACGGAAAAAGTGTTCAGTTGCCCACTTTCCCTCTTTAATAAAGAAAGCTTTTACTGCTTCCCGATCCAGCGGAGGATCGTCAATCCACTTTTTCAAGGTATGAACTGCAGGTTCTTTGTCAGGAAAATGCCGGATCACAATTTCCACCTGTTCGTGAAGCCGTGTTGACCAAATCCCGGAACGCACCATTACCATAGAATAATAGGTCCTAATGAGTTTACGGGCAAAGCCCTGCGTGATTCTGTTAAAATCCTCATTGGGTGCCCCCTCCATCCGGCTCATTGTACGGGTAAAAACCTTTGAAATATCCCCGTTAAAGCTTACCGCTATCTCCGGACTCAGTTTGTACGGGCCAAAATGTCTCCTCAGATCTTCTCCATGTATACACACACAGAACTCCTTAAGGAATGCCTGCTCATAGTAATTTACCGGATCCATTACATAATCGTAATAGCCGGCAGCGATGCCAACCTCCCGAACGAGGGAACGGTACTTTCGGGACAACTCATGTGCACATTTTTTTAATGCATCCGATTCCACTGAACTTAATTTACCGCTAAACAAGGCTAAAAGATCCAGATCAGATTCAGGCACGGATGCCTCGCCCCTGGCTGCACTGCCGTATAGATAAATACTGTGCAGCTGTTGTGGAAAAAGGTTTTTCAGTTCCTCAACAGCCTTGCGTATGCAGGACATGTAGATCGAATTTACTTTGTCTATACTCACGTCACTTTTAATGAATCCATTACGGTCAAGACCATCCCCTGCCTGGAGATTCTTCATACGATTCTCAGCCCTCTCAAAATGCTGATCTACCTTTTATTGTTGTCTGATTACGCCGGGCAGGCCCTTTTTGAAACCTTGGCGGGCTTTACCCGTAACTATTTATTGACCTGTAATAAAAATGCAGCACCCGGGAGTGATTTTATGTTGGGAACACAGCGTGATATTCAGAGACGTTCGGTACAAATGGACAAAACAAATGCAAAGTCATTAATTATCGTTGGAATAAGCGGCATCCTTTTTATTACCTTTATCATTACCATGTATCAGATTGGCGTAGACGGTATTGACGTGATCAGCTCCGGCCTGTTCTTCTTTCTTGGAATGCTGTTCCTGGCAAGTGTGATCACAAATATAAAACAGAAGCGGCTGCGCTGGGTCGTCTACCTGGCCATTGCTTTCTTTTTCTTCTATCAGATCATTAGCATTCTTACTGCTCATTTTGCATAGTAGAGGCACATTTTAATAGCTGAATGCTGACATACTCTCTGACAGAGTAAATCAGCATTCAAGGACCGCAGGTTTAAACAGCCTTCTCTTTATTCAGAATATCCTGCAATGTCTCTTCGATCGTTTTAAAAATAAAGGTGTAGCCTTCCCGCTCGAGCCTTTCCGGTACCACCCACCGGCTTTTCAGAACCAGTTCCGTTTCCGTCCTGATGACTACTGACCCCAGTTCAAGCATCCATGCCGGTGAAGGGTATCCAATACGCCGGCCCATGTTTTTTCTCATTGCTCTCATAAACTCACGGTTGCTCACCGGCTCCGGGGCAGAGCAGTTAAAGACGCCGGATAAGTCCTCTCTCTTTTTCAGGAAAAGCACGATCTGATACAGATCTTCAATATGGATCCAGCTGAACATTTGGCTGCCATTCCCCTGAACGCCTCCAAGACCAAACTTGACAAGATTCCGGTACGGCGTCATGACGCCTCCGCCTTCTCCGAGAACAATCGCGATACGCAGGGCAATCTGCCTTGTATCAGGCAGCTCAAAGGAAAAGAACGATTTTTCCCATGCTTTAGCCACTTCTACGGAAAAACCGGACCCGATATCGCCCTCGTCCTCAGTCATCGGACGGTCTTCTGCGTGACGGTAAATGGTTGCAGTGCTTGAATTTATCCATACTTCGGGTGGATTACTGCACTCTTTTACAGCCTCACCGAGAATCGTGGTCGTTTCCGTTCTTGATTCCATGATCGCTTTTCTGTTTTTCTCGTTGTATCTGCAGTTTACAGATTTACCAGCGAGATTAATCAGAAGTTCTGCCCCTTCCAGTGCTTCTGTAATGGCCTTTTTATCATCCCACCGGATGTGGGGGCTGCTGCGCGAAATGATGTTAACCTCGTAACCTTCGTCAGTAAATTTCTGTTTGAAATATTCACCGATAAACCCTGTTCCCCCTGCAAGCACGACTTTTTTCATAAGACCACTTCCTATCCCTCAAATTATCTTGTAAAACAGCTTCTATCATTCTTTTTATTATCGGTCTGATCCTCTGTCTCCATTATTGTAACAAAATCTGTAAAACATCACGTTGTTTTTGGGAAATCCTCTAAATAACAGCAGATTTATATCAAGAAGCCACCAGAGAAGCAGATGGACGGATGCAAGGTGCTTTTGACCAGATATGTTATAGAGGGGATAAAAACAAACGGAAGCTGCCAGCAGCCCATTTAAAAAAGGGTACTGGCAGCTTCTGATCCGGTTAATTTACAGTAGTAAAACTTTAATGACTGCTCAATGAAACTTAGTTCAGCATAATGTTCATCAATTATGGCAGCAAATGCAGCCGGATCGTCTGCCGTTAAATGTTCAACCTCAAACCCTTCAAGTTTGTTCTGATCGACTTCATTTAATTCCCCCATGACCATCACTTCAATACCCTCGGAGTTGCCCTTGGGCTGCAGCCGCTCCATTTCTGCGACGACCTCATCGGTCAGGGCACCATCAAAATACAAAAGCGGGCCGTCATTAGGGTGATGCACAAGCGTCAGGGAAGCAAGCGCGTACTGCCACTCGTCCAGCGGAGCGAGGATGACTGTACCAGGCTGATTGTCTTCATGGGTTGCAGGCCAGATTGTCTGTGAAGCTTTAACCGAAAATAGTACCGGATCATCTTCACTGATCCTGGTCACGTTTTTCGTATTTTCCACCATCAGCCCTTCAAGAGCGTACTCATTTACATTTTCCGGTGGCGAAGCATCATGACCTTCACCGTCATCATGATGATCACTGCTGTCGCCATGGACGTCCCCGTGGTCGTCGTGTTGGCCTTCATCTTCATGCCGGTCAGTTTCCTGGTGCCCGTCCATCTCATCATGATCCATTTCTTCGTGCTCCGTATCACCATTCATGCTGCCATGATGATCGTCCTCGGGTGAACAGGCCCACGTCAGGACAGCGGTGGCCATAATTAGTGCTGCAAGGTTAGTTGTTTTATTCATCTTTTCTGCCTCCTTCTCTGCTCTACATTACCCTGTAAATTTAAAGAAAGTGTGAAAAAGCAGGATTGCAGCAGAAAAGGATGTCGCAGACTTTGTACATTTCCTATTCTTTAATCATCCAACAGAGAGAGGACAATTTCCCGCTCGCGATGATTTACATTTACTGCAAAAAGATCTTCTTCATTGATGTCCAGGATGTTCTTAATCTCAACAGGCAGCCATAGTGCTCCCCTGCTATTGATGACCACCCTGTTTTCCTGGTTTGGTTCCTCATATCTCCTGATCGTAATTTGATTTGTTCCCGGCCTAATAGCCACTGTTACCTCTGAAGATTTTTGAAGAGGTATTAAATCCCTTATAATTCCGGGAATGGCGATTTGGCCGTTCCTCAGTTTTGTAAGAATGCGATATTCTTCTCTTTTCGATTCACGCATGTACTGCACTTCCTTCTTAAAAGTATTTATCATTAACTTACATGACAAATTTGAAAGAAGTATGAAAATACTGATGCTAATTCAGAAACAGTCCAAATTAATACATAATGCCTAAACTCCAGCATTCGCGGAATAAACATTCCGGCTGAATAAAAAGAGGATGCCTGAATCAGTAGCCTGACTGTGACATCCCCGTACTTTTATATAGATCGTTCTTTATTACCGCCGTGCACCGAGATATGCATTGCTCCAGTATGCACTGGTCATATCCGAAACCGTTACGCCTGTTGAAGCACCGGCGTGAATGAATTCGTTGTTGCCCACGTAAATTCCGGCGTGGGATGGACCTGTGCGTGTCTCAAAAAACACCAGGTCTCCCGGCTGCGGGTTTGAAACCGGGCTGGTCGCACTCCACATTTGTGCAACTGTCCTTGGAAGCTGTTTGCCATGCTGCGCATAAACCGTCTGAATGAATCCGCTGCAGTCAAATCCGGCTGAAGTCGTTCCACCCCACTGATATGGTGTACCTATGTAGCTCTCTGCCGTGCCGATCACACCTGAAGCGCTTCCTGTGCTTACACCTGCTACTGCCGGTGAAGAAGAGCTGCTGAGTCCAAGTGAGCTTAATGTCTGTGGACCGGCTACGACATAAAAATTACCTGCCGGGCTGGAAATACCGTTTTGAAGCTGATAGGCTTGTACAGCTGCGAGGGTTTTTGGACCAAAAATCCCCTGTGTACCACCGCTGAATCCTTCTTCTGCCAGTGCAACCTGCAGATCACGAACATCCTGCCCGCGGTCTCCAGTGCTGAGTGATGCGTCTGCAATGGATGGTACTGCGAAAAGTCCTCCTGCAAGCACTGCACCCATGATGACCTTTTTCATAAATAATTCCTCTCCCTTTTTGGTGATTGTGGCAGTTATTCTCTCTATTTCTACATTTTTCGCTGCCACAGGTTTTATCTTACAATCCATCGGGAAAGTATAAAAGGCTTTTTGAGATTCGTTATGAAACTAACAACATTCTGTAATATTGTTGAAAAACCTCTAAATCTTTTGGTTAAAATTGTATTTTGTTAGGAAACCTTGCAGCTTTTTGTGTTTTAAAAGCCTTCAGGATTATACCTGAAGGCTCAGCATTCCCTAAACAGGTGAATGTAAAAGGTGGTCCCGGTGCCAACCACACTTGATACATGTATGGATCCGCCGTGCTGTTCAATAATCTGTTTTGTAATCGGAAGTCCAAGCCCGCTTCCGCCCCTTTCCGAGTTTCTTGCTTTGTCCACTCGGTAAAATCGGTCCCAGATACTTTGAAGCGACTCACCGGGAATTCCCTCTCCGGTATCGCTGATTTTTACAATTACCTCATTTCTGAGAAGTTCTGTTTCGATAATGATTGATCCTCCCGGCCACGTATGCCGGATACAGTTTTCTATCAGGTTCAGCAGCGCCCTCTCCATCTGAAAAGGATCAATATTTACATATATGCTACCTGGATGGTCATTTACCTCGATTGTCAGATTTTTCTCCTCCGCTCTCAACCTGACTTTCCCTGATACTTCCCTCAGAAAAGAAGAAAGGTCTGTTATTTGACAGGAAAGTGGTTCTTTACCTTCCTCCAGTTTCATTAAATCAAACAAGTCCTGAACCAATTTTTCCATACGTTCCGCTTCTCTGTATATAATACCCGACTGTTCCCGTACTTCCTGATCTTCTTCCTTTTCCTTCATTAAAGCAGAATACGCTTTTATGTAGGTTAACGGTGTGCGCAAATCGTGTGAGACATTTGAAAGGAAGGACTGCTTCGTATCTCGGTATTCCTTAAGCTGGTTCGCCATTTCGGAAATATCTTCAATTAAAAAGGAAAGTTCGTCTCTTTCTCTTCTTGAGAATTCAACATTGAAGTTTCCTGTTGCAATTTCCCTTGTGGTTTGCCGCAGTTTCACAAGGGGAGAGGTTATTTTATTCGAATAGTAGAGCACCATAAATCCTGATAAAATAAGAGCTGCTGCACTCATAATGACGATCAGCATGACCAGCCTCTGCTTTATGGTTTCAAACTCACCCGTGTCCTGATCAAGGAACAAATAACCCGTAATATTACCATCAGTTACGATCGGTTCAAAAGCCCAGATGTGGGGAATATGGTGCTCCACAGTTTCCACAAAACCTGTTGCACCGTGACTGAAAGATTCACCAGCCGTCAGCCAGCTTTGATAGACAGCAAGGTCCTCGTCTGAGATGGAATCACTCCCAGCCTCAATACTTAAATCTTCATTGAATATAAGAAAGCTATTCTCACTGTTTCTCTGCTCCATAAGTAACACATGATCATAAGTTGCCTGGACAGGTTCAGCTTCAATCGCCTCCCTGTGGGCCTGAAGCCGGTCTACAACTTCAACTTCAAGCTGACTTTGATAAAAGTTCTTTGAAATAAAGTAATATGATACCCCCATGATAAGGATGACTGACGTAGTGGCAGCTAATATAAATAATGAAAGTTTCGTTGATAATTTCATAATTATCCCTCTAAATCTGCCGGAATCCGGTAGCCAATTCCCCAGATCGTTTCAACTACTTTGTTCTCCACCCCGGCAGACTTTAATTTCTCTCTTACGTTCTTAATATGGGCATCTACATTACGGTAATCACGTTCCTCTCCATCCTCCCATTCCAGATAAAGCAACTGTTCTCTTGTATACACCCTGCCTGGATTTAAAAAGAGACGTGCAAACAGCCTGAATTCCTTTTTCGTAAGTGGCACGGGATGCTCTCTGTAAAGCACGGTCAATTCATCCTCGTCAAGAATAATTCCTCCACGCGTCTTCCTCGAACTATTCTTTTCCGGCCCCTTTGTCCTTCTGATTACTGACTGGACACGAGCCAGGAGTTCCTGGGGTTCAAATGGTTTCGTGACATAGTCGTATGCTCCTGCATTAAGACCTTTCACAACCTGTTCTGTCTCTCCAAGTGCCGACAGAATGATAACCGGTACAGGCTTCCCGCCCTGTTCAAGCTGTTCGAGCACCTCAAACCCGTTCATGCCGGTCATCAGGATATCCAGCAGAATAACATCAAACGATTCTTTTTCAATTACGGTCAGCGCCTGCTCACCGGATGAAACCTTCGTTATCTCGGCATCCATCGACTTCAGACAGAACGCCAGCAGATTCTGCATCTGGACTTCATCATCTACAATCAGGATCCTGTTCACCAGATCTCCTCCTCTGCCTTATCATTTGTCACCCTCATTGTAACCCTAATGTTTAAAGAATAAGTGAAGAGAGGCGTCGTTCCCTGCAGATTTTTCTCGTGAAAATGCACAAGACCCGGTCAGGAGGTTGACCGGGTCTTGTATTCAGTTACAAATAACGCTTATGGATTTTCTTCCCGTCATACGTAAACACAATCTTACGCTCACTAAGCACGGTTTCCATATGCACCGAACGGCCCCAGAGGTGATACAGGTACGGAAGTGTTTTCTCGAGATATTTTGTGTCAAGTTCGATGTCCTCGAAGGCGTGGGTCAGGTACAGCTCGCCGTTCTTCAGATAGTCCCCGTCTGTGACGGTAATGTACGGGAAGCCCCCGTTCACCCGGCTGGAGATCAACTGGTCGCGTACCGCCTGCCATTCTTTATCCACGATCTTATAGTCGCGGCCTTTTTTCTGGAACAGATACATATCTTCACGAGTGGCCAGATCCTTCGTCAGATAGTTGCGGATAAACGAAATATCGGACTCAATTTCACGGACTTCATACATTTTCTCGCGGCCGCTGCCCGGTTTCACGCCCTGACGCTTGATCATGTCCTCTGTCGGGTTGTTGTAGCGGTCCTCGATATCTTCAAAGATTTTTATGCCAAGGTAATAAGGATTGATTTGTGTTTTGGACGGCTGCACCACCCCTGCGTTAAGTTTGGCGTATTCGATCGCTTCGTCCTCTGTGAGATCAAGCTCACGGATAATTCTCTGGTGCCAGTAACTGGCCCATCCTTCGTTCATGATCTTCGTTTCAAGCTGAGGCCAGAAGTACAGCATTTCCTCACGCATCATCGTCAGTATGTCCCGCTGCCAGTCTTCGAGCTCACGGCTGTATTCTTCAATAAACAGGAGAATATCTTTTTCGGGCTGCGGCGGCAGCTTCTTTTTTCGCTTTTTGCTGCTTCTGGACGGCTTTACTTTTTCCGCCTCATCCAGATCCCAGAGATCATCATACGGGCTCTCGCGTCCATCGTCATCCTCCTCTTCGTCAAGCCAGATATCGGCTTTTGACCAGGCGAGTTTCGGACGGACAAGGCTTGGATCGATGTGCTCCTGGATCGCAAGGACGGCGTCGAGGAACTGCTCCACTTCCTCCCTGCCATGCACCATTTCATAATGCGCCACACGCTCTGCTGTTGCGGTCATACTTTCGACCATATCCCGCCTTGTGTTGGAGAAGCGCACGTTATTTTTAAAGAAATCACAGTGAGCCAGCACGTGAGCGATAATCAGTTTGTTCTGGATGAGCGTGTTTGTGTCGAGCAGAAACGCGTAGCACGGATCTGAATTGATAACCAGCTCGTAAATTTTGCTCAAGCCGAGGTCGTACTGCAGCTTCATTTTGTGGAACTGCTTGCCGAAGCTCCAGTGGGAAAAGCGTGTCGGCATCCCGTAGGCACCAAAAGTGTAAATGATATCTGCCGGGCAGATTTCGTAACGCATCGGATAATAGTCGAGTCCAAAGCCGTCTGCAATTTCCGTAATCTCATCTATCGCCCTGATTAACTCTCTATCACGATCATGAACAGTCATGTATAATTCCTCCCTAATAGCCTGTTACTCACATGTTTATGTCAGGTTGGGCGGAAGAATGATGACAAGATGCCCCGGGCAGTAAACTTGTCCTGTTCTGGTGTAATTTTGTCAGGGGGGAGGCGGGCAGTTTATGTAACATTTGGGACGTTCCTCTGAATCTGAGCGGTTTAATCTAAACATAAATGCCTTACTCACAGTCTGAAGATTTTTCTCTGAAAATAACCATTTTAGTCTGAAAAAAAACAATCCCAACTCCACTTATCCTGAACTTTTCTTAACTATTTTCAAAGACACCGCTTACAATAATTGTCCACCGGGGCATGTTAAGGTATGATATTTATTTGTGTGCTCAAACTTGAACATAACTTTTGTTACCATTCATTACCTGAACATCAGGATAAATACTGGGGGACTTACAACATGGAAACAGCAGAACAAATTACGAATCTGCAGCTGCTCAATCAGTTCTGGATCATCCTTCTCTTCCTTATACCGATCGTACTCATTTCCAGGACGGTCGTGGCAGGAACGAGGTACTCTCCAATTCTGATCATCGTTATCTTTGGTCTGGGGATGGGCTATCTGCTCGAAACAACCGGCGTCTCCAATCCCGGGCTTGAAAACTTTCCGTTCATCAACTTAATGGCGGCAACCACAATTATTGCCCTGATCGCCTCGTTCTTCGTCGGCGGACAGGAACTCCGTAAAATTCTCGGAAAGAAGCCGCTTGAAGCGGACGATATGGTCGTCCCATCAGAAGAGGAAGTGATTCTTGGAACATCAAGAACACAGTTTTTCTTTATCATTCGGGCGTTTTTCCTTCTGTTCGGTATTCAGGGGATCACTTACGCAATGCTCGGCACCGGTGGGGATACTCCCCTGGCAGGCTATTATCCGCTCGCAGCCTATATCGGGCTCGCAGCTGCTGTCATTCTGATTGACAACAAGGCGCGCATTGCGGACAAGCACCGCTATCTGCGTAAAGGGATTATTGAAATTGTGGTCATCATCGGGATCCTCCTCGGCTCCTACTATGTAGCTCAGGCAGTGGCACCGATTATCGCCCTGCCACAGATTTTCTTTGCGATGATGATTGCGGCCGGTCTAGGAGCGTTCTGCTACAAGTGGACATTCGGACCGACACTGCGCTCGCTTCTATTTGCCGGTATTCCAATCGTTCTTGCCGCCAACTTTCTGGTCGGCGGATCACGGATCAGTGATGCCTTTGCAATCCCGGGTGTAAACGCCGTACTAGTATACGGGTTCTTCGGCCAGCTGCTCTGGATGTTCGGCGGTATTGCCCTGCTCATGTTCTTTGCACGAACAGCCAATGCCCGAAACCTGGCACCTGGTATGGCCGGGGCCCTGTCCCACTCGGGTCTGACCGGCGCGTGTACGGCCGGTGACTTCGGTAAAACGGCCGCCAGCCGGGCACCGATTATGATCAATATTCCGTTTTTCGGACACATTTTTGTATTTTCCGTACTCGCGGTCAGCGCCGAGCGGGGCAGCCTCTGGATGGCGCCTGCGCTCCTGATCGTCGCAGTCGGTGTGTTTCTAACTATTCTTTCACTTAAAAACCTGCGTAAATCCGGAGGCGAAGACCGGAAAGAGGTTACTGCTCTTATGCAGTTTTCTTTCGGCTGGCAGCTGTGTGCCGTCTTCGGAGGACTGGCGTTTCTCGGCATGAGTACGCTCGCAATTGATTATGCGGCGATGGCCCAGGCGTCAGCCATTTCCCACTTCGGTCTGTTTGCCGCCATTCAGGAGGGCATGTTCGGCTCTGAAGCGGCTACGCTGATCCCGTTCATCTTCTCCATGCCGTTCCTCGTTCATCCGCTCGTGTTCTTCATGTTCGGAAAAGCGATGGAAAACGGCGGCGAGATGCCGGTCAAACCGGTATACATCATGGCACTGATCGGTCTTGCGGGAATCGTTCTTGCACTGTTTTTTTAAACCAAAAGTATGAGAGCCCCTCCAGCGGGCTCTCTTTTTTTATGCAACAAATAAGTATATGTACAAACGATGAAAGATAGAACACTTTTTTAAAATTAGTTCATTCGAACTGGATAATCGGTCTCTTCCCGCCCTTGACGTGAGCGGCAGGCAGGCGTACGGTAGGAGAAGTATGAATTTTTCCGATAAAAGGGGCCGCATAACATGAACAGAAAATTATATATAAAAACCGCTCTACTCGTGCTGCTGATTGTGGCTGCCGGGGGCATGTACGTGAATTACCTTTACCAGTCAACCGTACAGACTGCCGAAGAGGTATACGAGGAAACCGATCGCGATGAATCAGAGCGCCGTGACGTTCCTCTCGATATGGAGCAGGAAGAGCCTGTCTCCATTCTTCTGCTCGGGATCGGGGACCATCCCGGGGAGACAGGCCGGTCCGACTCGATCGTTGTGCTGACTGTTAATCCCGAAGACGAGTCAATGTACATGTTTAATATTCCACGGGATACCCGTACCGAAATTGCAGGGCGGGGAACGGAGGATAAAATTAATCACGCCTATGCTTTTGGCGGTGTGGATATGGTGATGGATACTGTCGAGGATTTTCTTGATATCCCGATAGATTATTTTGCCGCGATTAATATGGAAGGGTTTATGAAAATGGTGGATGTATTCGGAGGAATAACGGTGCAGAATGACTTTGAGTTCCGTCAGGACGGCATTGACTATCCTGAAGGTGAAATCCATCTGGACGGAGAAGAGGCACTGCACTATTCCCGGATGCGGCGTTCCGATCCTCGCGGGGATCTCGGCCGGAATGCCCGTCAACGCCAGGTGCTGAACGAAATCATCAGCGAAGGAGCCTCATTTTCTTCGGTGACCCGAATCAACCAGATGCTCGATGTGGTCAGTGACAACCTCCGCACCAATATGACGTTTGATGAAATGCGCCACATGTTCGAAAACTACCGCGGCGCCCGCCATAATATCGAGCAGTTTGAAATTGCCGGGGAAAACACGACGATTGACGGCGTATATTATTACGAAGTTTCCCAGGACGAGCGGGCACGTGTATCAGAAAGAGTGAAAGAACATTTGGACATTAGTGAAGGAGCGGCTTCAGCAGTTAAGGATGAATAAACAGAGGGCCGGGCAAACAGGTGATATTCACCTTTTACCCGGCCCTCTTTCTGTTCATTTCCATTAGATAAACCAGTAAATACCGAACACAAAGCCGGCAAGTGACCCGCCGATGCTGAGTACAATGTAGTAGACGGCTTTTGGATACTTCTTCTGTTCAAGAAGGGTAATGGCTTCCACGCTGAAAGTGGAAAACGTGGTAAATGCCCCGAAGTAGCCGATCCCGAGCAGCAGAAACCAAGGGTTATGGTATTCAAAGATTGGGATTCCTTCAAACATGGCGCCGAAGAAAACCCCGAGCCCGATTGAGCCGAGTATGTTCACAATGAGCATGGCCACAGGAATCGGAGGCGACGGCCAGTGGTGCTGGATTTTAGCCCCCAAAAGAAAGCGGCTGATCGCCCCGGCCCCGCCGCCGAAGGCCACGATAAGCAATTCAATCACCGGTAACCGCCTCCTTCTTTTTACCGAGTTTATCAGCCATCATGAAGCCGGCTAAAGCCACGAGCAGGCCACCCGACAAACTCATACCGATATACAGCGCCGAAGCTGTAATCGAATTCTCTCCCGCAAGCATGAATGCATCTGCTGCCAGTGTGGACATAGTTGTCAGACTGCCGCAGAACCCGACGCCGAGTCCTGCTTTCCAGACCTCACGCGGCTTGCGGTGCAGCACATAGCGTGTGAGAGCGCCAAGCAGAAAGCTGCCGGCTATATTTTCAATCAGCGTTCCGATCGGGTAAAGCGTGAACATCGTCTGCACGTTGATTAGATATCTGACGATTGTACCGAGCGCTCCTCCGATAAAGATGGCCCCGGCTAAGTACCAGCTAATTTTCATATGTAATGCTCCTTAGATTGTTGGTAACTGACCTAACATTATAGGAAAAATCGTACGTGTTCAAGGCTTGGTGGTTCGAGCGGCTTTTGGAGGAGCGGTTATAGGACATAACTCCATGGTGATTTTGAGTTAGGTCATGAAACAAGCCTTTTCGTGTCATAACTCCGGTGCGATTTTGAGTTAGGTCATGAAACTCTCCTTTTCTCGACTCAACTCCTGCGGAAAACTGAGTTAGGGCCTGAAATACCGTGAAGTCACCTGCCCACTGCCTGCTGAAACCGCAAGCATACTAAGCCGGGACACTTCCACACATATATTCACCCTCCACCAACACAAAACGGCTCCGGTCAAAATCTCAACCGGAACCGTTAACTCCTATACTGTTATAGTCTTCGCTTCACTGCCTCGCCTCAAAGCTTCTATTCCTCCGGCAGGAAGCGTTTCACATTTGCCTCTTCCCCACCCGGATCCACATTTTTGAGCATGGGATAAAGTCCTCCCTCCACCCAGGTGTCCACCTGATCAGAATAGTGACTCGAAAGCACCTGCCCGGACTGGCCGGGATTCAGAATATCCCTGGCCGGTTCCTCAAAACTCAGGTCAGCCACAAAGCGCCAGCCTGCTCCGTGATTTACGCGACCTGTTTCTGCATTGTAGGAATGGGCGCCCGGCGTGGCCCCGCTGCCGCCGACTTCGTACGGTCCTACGTCATAGAGATGATTCAGCGGCCAGACACCGCTTAACGGATGACGGACGGTCATGGCATGCCACTCGCCCCACCTCCACGCTTTGGGATCACTTCCCTGAAGCTCTTCACTTTTTTCAACGGCCCGAATAAATGTTTCCCGGGAAAACGAGCCGAAGTCACGCTGATATAACTCCTCAAGAAACCCGAACATCATGCCCTCGGCATCCTCTGCCGCCTCATGAATCGTATGATGAATAACAAGGGCACTTGAGTACTCAAAATCCACGATCCGCTCGAACATCTCCTCGCCGAACTGGTTGTACCACTGATGCCACAGCAGCGCCTCGGGAGAATCCACCGTTTCCACGTAATCCCACTTACGTAGCATGTCCAGTGCCTCCTGTTCAAGCCCGGACAACTCGCCGTCAACTGACTCGACAGCCTCCACCAGAAGCGGTACAAAGGAGCGGGCCTGCGTATTCGTAAAATCAAGCTGCATGGCCTGACTCTGGTCCATCGTGAACGGCTCGCCGGCTGCCATCTGATCATCAATCATTTCCTTCAGGCGCTCAGCCCGGTACGGGTAAAAACTGCGGCCGATTTCATAGGGGTATTCATCGTCAACCGGCTTGTTGTTGGCGGTCATGATGTATCCTTCAGCGGGATTGACCACCTGCGGGAGCTCATCTGTGGAGATAAAACCATCCCACTGATAGTCCGGATCCCATCCTGGCACAGGTAGAAGGCCGTCTCCGTTCTGTCTGACCGGCAGGCGTCCCTGCCCTCTGTAGGCGATATTGCCCTCTGTATCTGCAAACACCCAGCTGAGTGCCGGGTTTACAAATCCATCAAGCCCTTCCATAAACTCATCCACATTCGTCGCACGGCTGAGACGGAGCACTCCGTTCAGCTCTTCTCCCGCTTCACGGCCGGACCAGCGAAGACTCATAGCATGGTACGGGGCATCCGGGGACACAACAGGTTCCTCGTCCTCTTCTTCATCATGAAACAGGTGACTCATGATCGGTCCGTTTCTGGTGACAACGACCTGCTCCACGAGCGGGTCTTCTCCGTCCACCTGAATGATTTCCTCGATCACTTCAGCCTTTTCCCAGCCGTTATCGTAGCGGTATGTGTGCTGCTCTTCAGGATGTGCCTCCTCCAGAAACAGATCCTCCTGATCCACTGACATGGAGGTCACCCCCCAGGCGAGGTGCTCGTTATGGCCCAGAACGACACCCGGTACGCCTGGAACAGTCACGCCAATCGAATGAAAGTCTCCTTCAAGCTCGAGATTAGTCTGGTACCAGACGCTCGGAATATCCATCCCAAGATGCGGATCGTCAGCGACAATCGGGAAGCCCGATTCCGTATGCTCGCCACTGATGGCCCAGTTATTGCTGCCGTTGTACTCTGGCGGCGCGAAGGCTTTCAGACGGCCAAGTGCCTCCCCGTCAAACGGCATATCTTCTACGTCAATCTGCTCATAGATCGTCGGAAAATGATTATCAATATGATATTCGGGAAACAGAAAACGGGCGTCATCGCCAAGCTCCTGAACGAGCTGATAGTTCTCGATTTCATTGCGGTGATTTCCTGATAACGTGTAGCCCATGTACTTGATTACCAGCGCCGTATCTGCCGGCGTCCAGTCGGCCGGCTCATACCCTAAAACGGTAAATTCGAGCGGCTGTGTGCCGGATTCGAATGCTTCTCTTTTGTACGCTGTCACCCCGGCAGCATACGCCTCCACCATTTGCGCAGCTTCCTCATCCAGAAGCGTCAGCATATCTTCAGTGTAGCGGTGCATGCCGTAGGTACGGAAAAACCGGTCTGAATCAAGTGCCGCATCTCCCACAACCTCAGAGAGCCGCCCTTCAGCGAGACGGCGGGTCATGTCCATCTGAAAAAGACGGTCCTGGGCGGTTACGTATCCCTGTACATAAAACAGATCTTCCAGATCACCTGATGTGATCTGCGCGACGCCCCGGGCATCCCGGACGACTGTCACTTCCTCATTTAATCCGGCAAGCGTTTTCTCCCCTTCCATTACTGGATGACTTTTCGTTACGAACCAATAGGCCGTACCGGCGCCGATCACCAATAAAAACACGAGTATGCCCGCAGCGATTACGAGCACTTTCACCCATTTTCTTTTTATAAACGGTGCCTGTGCAGGCTGTGTGCCAATTTCTCTTTCCATGTATCGTTCTCCCCCTGAATAATTGAAAGTTGTCCTTTAATTATTAATTCGGGGAGCGAAGGGGAAATCCCTTTACCGGTGAAAACCTTGTTTTCTTTGCCCGAAAAGGGCGGACGGGTTTGACCCTGCCGGCATATATTTATTTAGTAAAGTTTGTTAATAGCTGTTGACAGTGAATTGTGAGTCCGATATCATTGCAAGCAGTTGAAAAAAACATTCCTCGTTAGGTGAGGCTCCTGTACGGAGATATGCTGCTGCCCAAAAATGTCCAAAGACGCCAATGGGTCAACCGGAATCATCGACATAAGGTGTTTCCTAACGCAGCTGGCTCAAGTCCTATGCCGTACAGTGCTAAAGCTCTACGAATGGAGGCTTGTGGCCCGAACACACAATGTTATTTGCGATGCATGTAACACCTTCATTCGTATGGAATGAAGGTTTTTTTAATGCTTAAATTTGTGGAATCTCATATCCAGGGAGGTGGTGTGGAATGGACCCGAGTCCCAGTCCCGATTCATTAAAGCGTTTTAGCATAGTTAAATACGGAAAAAAGATATTAATGAACAAGGTCCGTTCTGCACTTGTGCAGCCGGTCTTGTAAGAGGAGGCTGACCCCCATGGTTAAACTAACAGAACAAAACCGCGAGCAGTATGCCGAGAGCATCCTCCAAGCACTGAACTCAGAGGAACTTCAGCAGTTCCGTCAGTTATTTTTAGAGCTTCATCCCCAGGATCAGCACGATTTTTTCCTCGAGCTCGAAGAAAGTCAGCGTGAAAAAGTTTACGAGTACCTTTCACCGGAAGAGTTCGCTGAAATTTTTCAGGAGCTTGAACTGGAAGAGCAGAAAGATATTATTGAAGAACTTGATCAGACGTACGCGCAGGATATGTTCGGGGAGATGTCCACAGATGATGTGGCAGACTTCCTCGGTGAGGTGCCGGAGTCAAAAGCGGAGACGGTCCTTGAGGGGCTTGAGGATGACGACGCGAAGGATATCCGGGAGCTTCTGAGTTACGAAGAGGAAACAGCCGGTGCGATCATGACGAAGGAATTCATGAACATTCCGGCCGATGCTGCCCTTCGCGATGTCATTGAACTGCTTCGTCAGGAAGGCCCCGACGCGGAAACCATTTACTATCTGTACGTGGTAAACGCAAAACAGGAGCTGGCAGGCGTTGTCTCCCTTCGTGATCTGATCACGTCTGATCCGAATAAAAAAGTTGAAGAAGTTATGAGCACGCGTGTCGTAAGCGTAAATACGGGCGATGACCAGGAGGACGTTGCAAACCTGATTAAAAAATACGACTTCCTCGCTGTCCCTGTGGTGACGACCAACAACACGCTTGTAGGAATCATCACTGTCGATGATATTATCGATGTTATTGAAGAAGAGGCGACTGAGGATATCGGTGAATTCGTTGCCTCCCGTGGTGCAACAGATGTAAATCTGACGTCATTTACAGCTGCAAAAAAGCGGGCACCGTGGATCATCATGCTGATGTTTTTCGGTCTTATTACTGCCGGTGTGATCGGGCAGTTTGAAGAAACACTCGAGCGGATTGTGCTTCTTGCCGTATTTATTCCGCTGATTATGGACTCGGCCGGTAATACAGGTACCCAGTCACTCGCCGTTATGGTTCGGTCTCTTGCTACAGGAACATTCGAGAAGAAAGGCATGTTTAATACGGTCCGCCGTGAATTTGGGACCGGACTGTTTCTCGGACTGTTCTGTGCAATCACACTGATGATCCTAATTCCAATCGTATACCGCGATGTGATGCTTGCGTTTATCGTGGGACTGTCGCTATTCCTTACGCTCAGTATTGCAACGATCGTCGGTGCTGTTGTGCCGGTACTAATCAATAAACTGAAGCTCGATCCGGCAATCGCATCCGGTCCGTTTATTACAACAATCAACGACGTCCTTGGCCTTATGATCTACTTTTCGATTGCTACTGCACTGCTTCAGTATCTGTAACGTTTGAAAGACCAGCTGCCTTTTGACCAGCTGGTCTTTTTGCTTAATCCAATCCTTTAATACTTTGAACCGTCTGCTCGTTGAGTGCCGAGATTGTATGCACAAGCAGATCCACTGCATGATTGAGATCGTCCAGGTGTACGATGGACACGTGGGAGTGAATGTAGCGTGAGGGCACACTTACGACAAGTGTTGGAATTCCGCTTCCCTCGATGTGGAACTTCCCTCCGTCTGTTGCCCCTCCGCTCATGAGCTCACGCTGAAATGGAATATTGTTTTCCTTTGCCAGGTTCACCACGAAGTCCCTTAGCTTTCTGTGCGGAATCATGGATCGGTCAAGAAAGCCGATAATCGGGCCTTTTCCGAGCTCCAGGTTCGCCGCCTCCTGGTTCATACCCGGCGTATCTCCGGCGACACCAACGTCGGTTGCGAACGAAATATCCGGCTGAATCGTCTGGATGAGGGTCTGAGCCCCTCGTAGGCCCACCTCTTCCTGTACGGTTGCTCCGGAATAGAGCGTGTTCGGGAGCTGCTTGTTCTGGAGTTTTTCCAGCACTTTTGCAGCTACATAGCAGCCGGCGCGATTGTCCCAGTTGCGTGCCAGCAGCATTTTGCCGCTCGGAAGCACTTCAAAATCGCCGGATGGGCATATCGGATCGCCTACTTCGACACCGAACTCACGGGCTTCCTCATCGCTTGAGGCCCCGATATCGATAAACATTTTATCGATTTCGAGAACTTTCTTTCTTTCCTCCGGTGCGAGCACGTGAGGGGCCTTGGAGCCGATCACGCCTGTAAGGTCGCCTTTGGCGGTCATCACCTTCACTCTCTGGGAGAGCATCACGTGTCCCCACCAGCCTCCGAGGGGTTTAAATTTTATAAAGCCTGCCTTTGTAATATTGCTGACAATGAAACCGACTTCATCCAGGTGGCCGGCAAGCAGAATTTTCGGCCCGGACTGGCCGATCCGCCCGGTGATGCTGCCGAAATTGTCGGTCACGATTTCCTCGCTCAGGGGTTCAAGGTGGTTTTTCATCACCTCATAGGCCCGGTCTTCAAAGCCGGGAATCCCTTCTGCGTCTGTCAGTTCTTTCATAAAATCGCGTGTTTTATCATCCATTGATCCAAGTCACCTCTTTCCCGGTTAGTATGCACAGGTAAAAAGAGGGCCATGACAGGAATTTTTGTGATGGCGGGTTGTTTTTTACATGTACTTATTTTAATTTACTTGTACTTATTTCGAATTACTTGTACTTAAGTTATTTTACTTGTCCTTATTCAAATTTACTTGAATTTAGTGACTTCCCCTCTTCCAAGCACATGAAAAGGCCCCTGAACCGGCTCTATACTGGAGTCGGTTCAGGGGCCTCAACTGCACGTATTATTTTACAAGCATAACCGGCGCTTTTACATGCTTCATCACTTTGTGGCTGACACCGCCGAGAACGAATGTCTGAAACTCGTTACGGCCGCGGCTTCCCATGACGAGGCAGTCGTAGTCGCCTTCATTGGCGTGTTTAATGATTGTTTCTGCAGGTGAGCCGAACAGAACGGTTGTCTCGGAATCGATGCCTTTATTGAACAGCTTGGCTTCATATTTCTTAAGCATTTCCTTACGTTTGAATGTGGCCGTATCCGCATCGCCGTATTTCATTACATCGGATTTGGACTGTTTGGCATCCACCACATACAGAAGCTCGACTGAAGCATCGTCCGACAGTTTTGCCAGACCGATTGCTTTGTCGGCTGCACGATCGGAATGGTCGGAGCCGTCTACAGCAAGCAGAATTCTGTTAAACATCGTAATAACAACCTCCCCTTAATGACCGGAAGCTTTACTAAAGCCGCCAACCTTCTTCATGAGTACGGAACTCTCTTTATTCAATCCGGTTATTATTACTTTAGCCCCTTTTTGCTCGAATTTCGATTCAATCCGATCAATCGCAGCAACTGCGGAATCGTCCCACAGGTGGGCGTTACTCAGATCAAGAATCACTTCTTTTGCATCTGTTTCGAAATCAAAGTGATCCACAAGCTCTGTCACCGAGGCAAAGAACAGCTGACCGTGAACCTGATAAGTGATTCTCTGTGTCTTCGTTTCAGCGAATTCCAGCACCTTCGTTTTGGAGATTTTTGCCGCAAAGAAGATTGCGCTGAGAAGAACACCGGCAAGAACACCCTGTGACAGGTCGTGCGTGTAAACCACCGTACCTACCGTCACAACGAGTACAATCGCGTCGGTACGCGGGATTTTGTGAATAGTCGTAATCGAACTCCAGTCGAACGTACTGATGGATACCATGATCATCACACCGGCAAGCGCGGCCATTGGAATCTGTACCACCACGTTACCCAGCACAAGGATCAGGAACATGAGGAACACACCGGCTACAAAGGACGACAGTCTGCCTCGACCGCCGGATTTCACATTTATAACGGCTTGTCCGATCATGGCACAGCCTGCCATACCGCCAAAGCAGCCCGTTACCATATTGGAGATCCCCTGGCCGCGGCTCTCTTTGTTTTTGTCACTTGGCGTGTCCGTCATGTCATCTACGATCGACGCTGTGAGCAGCGACTCAAGAAGGCCTACAATGGCAAGCGCCAGCGAGTAAGGAAGAATAATCATAAACATTTCAAATGTGAGCGGGATATTCGGCAGAGCGAACATCGGCAGTGTCGCCGGCAGAGCTCCCATATCGCCGACCGTTCTGACACCTGTATTGACCATTAAGGCAATCGCGGTTACCACGATAATGGCTACCAGAGTCGAGGGAATAACGTTAGTGAACTTAGGAAGAATGTAGATTATCGCAAGTGTTAACGCCACTAAGCTGTACATGATCCACGTCTCACCGACAAAATGCTGAAGCTGGGCTGTGAAAATCAGAATCGCCAGGGCGTTTACGAACCCGACCATAACGGTTCTCGGCACAAACTTCATCACACTTGAAAGTTTAAATACACCGAATAACACTTGAATAATACCCGTAAGAATCGTCGCGGCGAGCAGGTATTCGAGTCCGTGGTCCGCCACCAGTGTTATCATAAGGAGCGCCATCGCTCCTGTAGCACCCGAGATCATACCCGGACGTCCGCCTACAAACGCGATCACGACCGCGATACAGAAGGCTGCATAAAGTCCTACCATCGGGTCGACACCGGCAATGATCGAGAAGGCAATCGCTTCCGGAATCAGGGCTAAAGCCACAACAATACCGGAAAGGATGTCTCCTTTCACATTTCCGAACCATTCCTGTTTCATTTTTTGTGCGTAACTCAAAACAGCACCTCTCTCTTCTTATTTTCCGACATGAATCCGACAGGGACCGTTTCAAGCTGTTTTCCGTCCATACGCAGCTTTGTTATTCCGGCAGATCATTGCGGTTTTGCTAATTGACTTTCGACTCTCACGAAAGTCAGGTCCGTTTCAAACAGTTTGAATTCTAGCAGAAAATCCCGAAAACACGAAATTGCATGTATGCGAAAATCATCCAGCATATACTTCATATATCTTTCATTTACGCATATATTCTCCTGTTTTCACTTTTTCGTCACATTTATAAAATAAAACTATTCTGAATATAATGAATACGTTTATACATGCCCCGCCAGCCTGTCATACAGTATCACAGATACATGAGAAAAGGGGCCGGGGCCGATGCTTTACGTTGTGATTCTGTTTACTTCCAATGTGGATTACATGTATGTGAGTAACACTCCCTTCAATGAAACAGACCGTACGCCGGCGATCGTTATTGCCGGAAGCGACGGATCCGAATACTACATTAACGGCACCTTCGTTTATTTGAAAAGAAGCATCGAAACAAGCGAGGAAGCGGTCCTCGAGCAGATTTATGAAGAATACCTCCTCGAACTTGAAAAAGAACTGGTCATTTTCGATATTGCCTAGTCGCTTTTTTCGCCGGTAAGCGCTAACATAGGAGTCAGTATAATATTAATTGGGGGCTTTGCCCCCGACATGGCTGGACAAGTCTTATGATGAGGTGATTGAATGAAAATTGCAGTAATGACCAGCGGTGGCGATGCCCCGGGAATGAATGCCGGTGTTCGGGCCGTTGTAAAAAAAGCGATCTTCCACAAGCTTGATGTATTTGGAATTTACCGTGGCTTCGAAGGGCTGATGGAAGACGACGTCAGGCAGCTCGAGCTCAAGGACGTAGGCAGCATCATTCACCGCGGCGGAACGGTACTTTACAGCGCCAGAAGTGAACGTTTTAAAACCGAGGAAGGACAGGCCCGGGCAGTGGATGTCCTGAAAAAACACGGGATAGAAGGCTTGGTGGTCATTGGTGGAGACGGCTCGTACCGCGGAGCACAAAAGCTTCACGAGCACGGCATCAAAACGATCGGCCTTCCCGGCACGATCGATAACGATATCCGCGGCACGGATTATACCCTTGGTTTTGACACTGCTATGAACACGGTTATTAAGGCGATCGACAACATTCGTGATACAGCCACGTCGCACGAGCGCACCTATGTAATTGAGGTTATGGGGCGGGATGCAGGCGATATTGCTGCTTCGTGCGGTCTCGGCGGCGGAGCGGAAAGTATCATTATCCCGGAGGTAGAGGAAAGCCGCGACGATATGATTAAGCGGATTCAGGAGGGGTTCCAGCGCGGCAAAAAACACTCCATCATTATTACTGCTGAAGGAGCCGGCAGCGGGGATGAAATCGGTAAGTACATCAAAGAGAAAACGGACTTTGATACTCGCGTGACCATTCTCGGCCACGTCCAGCGAGGCGGCTCCCCTTCTTCTTTTGACCGGATCCTCGGCTCCAGGCTCGGCGCCCGGGCTGTGGAACTTTTAATGGAAGGTGAATCGGGCAAGGCACTCGGGCTTGAGAGCAACCGGATTTCGGTTCACGATTTCGACTATGTGGTTGAAGAAAAGGAAGATGACAACATCAAGGAACTCTATAAGCTCGCCATCGAGCTGTCGATTTAATTTTTTGCAGAGAACGCCTCCCGGATTGGGGGCGTTTTTTTGGTGGGGGCGGTATGCTGCGGAGTGTTTGATGCACTTATTATTTCCTAACTGTTTTTACACGTGCTTTATTGTCCTTACACGAAACTTATTGTCCCTACAGACTATTTCCCCGCCCTCTCCCTCCTTGCTCCGCCCCACTCTCCGGAAAAAACTCTGTCACATTATCTGACCGGCTTAATGTTTCAGAAAATTCCAACCTCTATACTGTAAAAAAACAGCATCATTGAAAGGGGAACTTGCAGAATGGAAGACAGTCTTTTTCTAATGAATAATTTATGGGTGATTTTTGCCACGGTGCTGGTCATCCTCATGCAGGGAGGGTTTATCCTCCTTGAAGCCGGATCCACCAGAATGAAGAATGCCGGTCATACGGCCGGAAAATCGATCTTCGCTTTCGGAATTGCCTCACTCACGTTCTGGGCTGTCGGCTACGGCTTTATATACGGAGAAGGAAATGCGTTTATCGGCATGTCGGACTTTTTCTTCGGTGACTTTACCGGGGTATCTGAAGGCCTGATGGGATCAGTTGACTTTATGTTCCAGCTTGCTTTTGCAGGAATTGCCCTTGCCATTGCCTTCGGCGGTTTTGCCGAGCGGGCCAAATTATCGGTATACATTATTTTCGCGGTTCTGTTTACTGCATTCATTTATCCGGTAATTGCCCATTGGATCTGGGGATCCGGCTGGCTCGCGGGCCTTGAGAAGCAGGATTTTGCCGGCTCTACTGTGGTCCACCTGACCGGTGCCATGGCAGCACTCGCTGCTACGCTCCTGCTGAAGCCACGGATCGGAAAATTCAACGCCGACCGCTCTTCCAACCCGCTAAGCGGGCATAACCAGGTATACACAGTCCTCGGTGTTCTCATTCTCTGGGTCGGCTGGTTCGGCTTTAATGCCGGCTCCACTCTCGGGGTTGATGACGGTTTTTTCGGTTATGTAGCGCTTGTAACTCAGCTCGCTGCCGCATCCGGTGCCATTGCCGCCCTTCTGATTACGTGGGTGGACAAAGGAAAAGCAGATGTACCGACGATGCTCAATGGTACACTTGCCGGACTAGTCGCCATCACCGCCTCCTGCGCTTTCGTTGCTCCTTGGGCAGCCGTGATTATCGGCTTCGTTGCCGGAATTATCGTCTACTACAGCATGAAATTCTTTGAAAGCCGCGGGATTGATGACCCGATCTACGCCCTTTCCGTTCACGGTGTGGCCGGTGTCTGGGGTACTCTTTCCACCGGATTTTTCACCACACCTCAGCTTGCAGCCATGAACGGCGGCTCTGCCGGCCTCTTTTACGGCGGCGGATTCGCCCAGCTCGGTGTTCAGGCAATCGGAGTTGTCGCATGCGGCGTATTCGCCTTCGGTGCTTCCTATGGTCTACTTCTTCTCATCAGATCAATGGTCGGCGGACTACGTGTAAGCCGTGAAAAAGAACTTCTCGGACTCGATATGAGTGAGCACGGAAGTTACGGCTATCCGGAAAACTTTGTGTCCGAAGAAGCAAAATAACACAGCGTGATCCCCTCTTAGGAGATCAAATAGATTGCTTCCCCATGAAAAGGACCGTCCCCTCAGCCAGGACGGTCCCTTTTTTTTGATTTCAGAACACAATTGTCGTAAAGCAGAAAGTCGTAAAGGCGTAAACGGCCAGTGCGATAAACAGATAGGAGAGTTTTTTGTGTCCCCTGCGCCATTCGAAGGCTGCCCAGACGCCAAACAATCCAGCAATGATGAGCAGATGGTACGGAAGCGACGCAAGCTGAAATGGTGATTCTCCCGTATTGAAAATAAAAATGCCAATCGACAGCGACACAAGAACAGCGATCAGCCAGATCCAGCGTTGTTTATTCATGGTGTAAGTCTCCTGTTGTTATATACTGTGGCGGCAAATGGTTGGATTACGACGCAATCATCGTGAACAGAACGAGCAGCAGGGCATACGCCGAACAAAGGGTCATAATATAGGCAAACGAATGCTGCCGCCGTCTCCAGAGCAGAATGCTCCAGACACCAAATCCGAATCCGATCGCGAGAAGATGCGTTGGAAAATTAAGCGTCCGTTCAGCAGCGGCATTGAACACGTAGCCAATACTCGACAGCGTCACAATCAGAAAAATGCCGGTCATGATCGAGTAAAAAATCCGTGCGTCTTTACGGTCTTCCTGTTCTCTTGCTGTTTCTTCATTCATCGGTTTCCCCTCCTCAGAAGACGCCTTCATAACTTATTTTCCCGCTTGGGGCACTAACCATGCATTTTTAGCGTGATTCCTGACGGTAAATTGTATATAATGAGGAGATGGATTACGAACACTGTAAAGGCGGGCTTAATCAAAGCCCCGCTTTTTAATGTGCAGCAGCCTTATTTATTTGCCCAAAGGGCTTTAAGTTTTGATACAGAAAGGGTTTTGACGATGACACAGGAACGGCCACGGCGCACGTTTGCGATTATTTCCCACCCGGATGCGGGTAAAACGACGCTTACTGAGAAGCTTCTTTTTCTCGGCGGGGGGATTCGCGACGCGGGTACGGTAAAAGGAAAAAAGAGCGGGAAGTTCGCGACGTCGGACTGGATGGAAATTGAAAAGCAGCGCGGAATTTCGGTAACGTCCAGTGTGATGCAGCTGATTTATAACGATGTGCAGATTAATATTCTTGATACGCCAGGTCACCAGGATTTCAGTGAGGATACGTACCGGACGCTCACGGCGGTGGATACGGCGGTGATGGTGATCGACAGCGTAAAGGGGATCGAGGCCCAGACGCTGAAGCTGTTCAAGGTATGTAAAATGCGCGGCATTCCAATTCTGACGTTTATTAACAAGCTCGACCGCGAGGGTAAAGAGCCGCTCGATCTGCTTGCCGAGATCGAGGAAGTGCTCGAGATGGAGACGTACCCGATGAACTGGCCGATCGGCATGGGAAAAACGCTGAAGGGCATTTACAGTCGGGGGACGAACAAAATTGAAGTTTATGATGATACCCATGACCGTGTGATCGTGGATTATGATGAGCAGAATTTCCTTGAGGACTACGAAAAAGAGCAGTTTGAGGATGAGCTGATGCTGCTTAATGAAGCCGGCAACGAGTTCACGCAGGATAAAGTGCGTAACGGGGAGCTTACGCCGGTGTTTTTCGGGAGCGCCCTTTCAAGCTTCGGGGTTCAGTCGTTCCTCGATGAGTTCGTACAGCATGCCGCACCGCCCCAGCCGCGGAAAGCTTCTGGCGAAATGATCGATCCGGAAAGCAGCACGTTCAGCGGGTTTATTTTTAAGATTCAGGCGAACATGAACCCGAACCACCGGGACCGGATCGCGTTTCTGCGGGTTTGCTCGGGAACGTTCACCCGTGGAATGGAAGTGATGCTCTCACGGACCGGGAAAAAAATGAAGCTCTCACAGAGTCATTCGTTCTTCGCTTCGGACCGGGAGACGGTGAACGATGCGATGCCCGGGGATATTATCGGATTGTACGACTCGGGGAATTTCGAGGTGGGCGACACGATTGTGAGCGGCAGCGAGCCGTACCGCTACGAGGAAATGCCACAGTTCCCGCCGGAAAAATTCGCGAAGATCACGGCGAAGAACGCCCTTAAGCACAAGCAGTATCACAAAGGGATGACGCAGCTCGTACAGGAAGGTACCATTCAGCTTTATAAGACGCCTTATTTTGAGGACTATATTATCGGCGCGGTTGGTGAGCTTCAGTTCCAAGTCTTCGAGTACCGAATGAAAAACGAGTACAAAGTGGACATCGAATTCCAGCATATGACGCATGAGCTGGCGCGCTGGGTGACCGGCGGTGAAGTGACCGACGGGATGACCGACAGCCGGAAGATGCTCGTAAACGATCAGCACGGCCGTTCGGTGCTGCTGTTTGAGAATGAGTTTGCTCTTAGGTTCTTCCAGGATAAGTATCCGGATCTGAAGCTTTCAACCGGGTGGGAGATGCTCGAGTAGAGATAGTTTTTGTATTTGAGCCCGTGCCGTTTTCAGGTGCGGGTTTTTTGTGTTGGGCGGGTGATTTGAGGATAGACCGAGGTGAAAGAATACGATTAGCGTCCTTATTATTTCCTAACTGTTCTTAGGCGGCTCCCACTCTACTCCGCCTTCAAAACGGACGGCTGCTCCTTCTTTTAGCGTTCTTATTATTTCCTTAGCGTCCTTATTATTTCCTAACTGTTCTTAGGCGGCTCCCACTCTACTCCACCTTCAAAACGGACGGCTGCTCCTTCTTTTAGCGTTCTTATTATTTCCTTAGCATCCTTATTATTTCCTAATTGTTCTTAGGCGGCTCCCACTCTCCTCCACCTTCAAAACGGACGGCTGCTCCTTCTTTTAGCGTTCTTATTATTTCCTTAGCGTCCTTATTATTTCCTAATTGTTCTTAGGCGGCTCCCACTCTCCTCCACCTTCAAAACGGACGGCTGCTCCTTCTTTTAGCGTTCTTATTATTTCCTTAGCGTCCTTATTATTTCCTAACTGTTCTTAGGCAGTACTCCCCCCACTTGTTTGTCTTATAACCTGTCGAGGCTGTATACACTCCCCCTCCCCGATCCCCATTTTGGAAGATCAAGCTTTCTCAGAATATTAGTGGTCAAAATAGTACTTTGGAGATTCAAGAAGTTTGTTAATTGGGCGTTAGTAATTGTGCTGCCGGCAATCAGGCAATACTCTTTCAGAGCACGCCGGACTGGTTCTACGGTAGAAAACCGCCCCTCACACCCCGGGCAGCTCCACCCTCTATCCGTGCGCTTCAAAATGACTTTGGGACAAACCGGACAGAAGACGCCCTTAATCAAATCTTCATACCGAACCTGATGTCTTTTCAGCAGATCTGGCAAGGCTTCTTCATGAGCGTCGAGGAGAGCTCGATCAAGACCGTCCAATGTTTCGGGCGAGAACGGCTTCTCAACAGATGACCGATTCTCAGCATCCGTAAGTTCCTGCAGCCGGAACTTGAGCACACTATTGCGGAAAACCCGCCACCGCTCTTTGTAATCTTCACTGAAAATGAGTTCAGGGTAACTGTTAGCCATCACAGCAAAATGCTCCACACGTATGCTGGGAAAGCCGAACTCCCGGCTCCATTTAATCAGCCTTAACTTCTGTCTCCGGGCCTGCACGACCGGGCAGTCATACACTTTTTTCTTCCCTTCGTCCGAGGTCTGGATCAGCTGATTCGAGTCACCCTTAAAGTAAAGGGATTCGCCGCCGAGGTATTTAATTTCGAGAATAACAGCAAGTTGCCTGGACAGGAGGAGGGTGTCAATCTGAGCAAATTCGCCGGGGACGTGGGCAAAGCGGAGACTGTGATAAACATAAAACGGCGGGACATCGGCAGTGTTTATGTAGTGCTCGGTGTACATCTCACCTTTGTGTCCGGAACGTCTGGACCGTAAGGCAGCGAGGATTTCTTCTTTTTTCGGATTAAGCTCCGGCATTCGCCGGATGAGGGCTTCGTAAGCGAGGATTTCAAGAGGAGTCGTACGGGGTTTGCGGATGATCATAGCATCCCTTCCTTTCTTTCGAGATTTACTTATTCGGCAAAAACAATAAATGTCCTTTAAGATATTTTCATTTAGCCGTCCATACGAGTGTCCTCCACTGCCTCCTCTCTCACCCCAAAACAAAAAACTGCCTCTCCACATGGGGAGTGCAGCCTCCAGTCAGATGCTTTCTTTTATGAATCTTCTCTTTCCTTTTCCCTCACAAAAGCGGCAGGAGCTTCTTCTCGTCATGAACCAGCGCTTCCTCTCAATCATACCGGCGCCATTACACTGCTTGCAGATGTAAATAATGGCCACTTTTAACCACCGCTTTCTGATTCCTTTTTACTAGTATACACCGTTTCCTCCTGATTGTAACCGAAAAAGACAGAAAATTCAAAATAAAAACTGTGGAGTAACCGCCATCCTCAGAGGGTAAATAAAGAGTATATACAACCTTACATTTGGAGCGATGATATGAAAAATGTGATTGAGCAGTTTAAGGAAGTAAGTTTTGCAATTATGCCTATGGCAGCGCTGATTATCATCCTTCAATACACAGTTATAGGCATGCCGACAGATATTTTTATCCGTTTTATTTTCGGTGTAATTATGGTCGGGCTCGGTCTGTTCATCTTTTTACTCGGTGTACATATCGGTCTTCTGCCTGTCGGGGAGCTGATCGGATCGACCCTGCCGAAATCAGGGAAGGTATGGCTCATCATCGGCGTCGGCTTTATCCTCGGGGTGTCAGTGACGATTGCCGAACCGGATGTGCGCGTCCTCGCCCTTCAGGTGGATCAGGTGTCCGGCGGTGAAATCTCGAACACGACCCTCATCTATACCGTTGCACTTGGTGTCGGGATCTTCGTAGCCCTGGCCATGGCCAGGACTATTTTTGAGATTCCCCTCAAATACCTGCTGCTTGGCGGCTATTCCGTAGTCTTTATTCTCGCCCTTTTCACGCCGGAAAATTTCATTCCGATTTCCTTTGACGCAGGCGGTGTAACGACCGGGCCGATGACCGTGCCGTTTATCCTAGCCCTTGGTGTCGGCGTGGCTTCGGTGCTTCGGGGCAGCAAGGAATCCAGCGCCAGTGAAGGATTCGGACTTGTGGCGCTCGCCTCAATCGGACCGGTCATAGCAGTCATGATTCTGGGGGTGATTTACGGATGATACTGGAACTTTTTGAAGGATTCGACCATGTGCTCCTTGAAGTAACCATGGCCGTGATCCCCCTCCTCGTATTTTTTCTTGTGTTTCAATTTTTCTTCTTAAAGCTGGAAAAAGAACGGATCCGTAACATCTTCGTCGGGATCTTCCTGACATTTATCGGCCTGTCCCTATTCCTTCAGGGAGTGGAAGTGGGCTTTTTCCCGGCCGGAGAAGTAATCGGCGAACTGCTTGGGGAGCGGGAAAACACCATTATTCTCCTCCCGATTCTGGGCTTTCTGTTCGGCTTCACTGCCACATTTGCTGAACCGGCGATCCGGATTTTAAACTATGAAGTGGAAAAAGTAACGTCCGGCTCCATCTCAAAAAACGTGATGCTTTTTACGCTTTCAATCGGTGTTGCCTTCTCGATTGCCCTTTCCATGGTACGGATCGTTCTAGGCATCCCGCTCTGGATTATTATCGTGCCGGCTTATGCACTTGCGCTCGCGCTTATGTTCATTTCAAAAGACCGGTTTATCAGTATTGCCTTTGATGCCGGCGGCGTAGCGACAGGGCCGATGACGGTGACCTTTATACTTGCGATTGCAGTGGGGATTGCCGAAGTTACCGAAGGACGGGATCCGCTGATGGACGGCTTCGGTATGATTGCCCTCGTGGCGATCACACCGATTCTATCAGTCTTAATCCTCGGGCTCATTTACAAGTGGAAGGAGCGGTCGTCAGCATGACGGAAAAACATGACCATAAACTGATCATCACGATCGTAAAAAGAGGCAAGTCAAAAAAAGTGACGAAAGCGTCTAAAAAAGCCGGTGCCGAAGGAGGTACCATCCTCCTCGGCCAGGGCGTCGGAATTCATGAAAAAGGGAAGACGTTCGGACTGGACCAGATCTATGAAAAAGACGTGGTGCTCACACTCGTGCCCGATCACATTCTCCCTCAGGTGATGGAAGCCATCACCGAAGCTGTTAAGCTGAACACAAAGGGAAAGGGAATCGGGTGTATTCTCGATATTAAGAAAACGATCGGGATCAATCACCTTGATTATGAAGAGATCGAAAAGGAGGATCTTGATGAGATGACAGACAACACGAAGGGATTCAATCTGATCTTGACGATCGTGAATAAAGGAGATTCGGGAAAAGTAGTGGATAATTCAATCGAAGCAGGCGCTGAAGGAGGAACCGTTCTCAGCGGCAGGGGCAGCGGCATTCATGAGAAAGCGAAAATCATGTCCCTGAATATCGAGCCCGAAAAAGACATCGTCCTCACCCTGATCAAGCGGGACAAAACCAGGCACGTGCTTGAAAAAATTGAAAAAGGCAGCCGCCTGAATGAGCCTGGAAAAGGGATCTGTTTTGTGCTCCCGGTTGAAGAAACTGTCGGGATTCATCACCTGCTTCAGGACGAGCAGAAATAGAATACACGCAAAACAAGGCCCGGCATTCACAGATGCCGAGGCCTTTTTGTCCTTTTAATCAATTTTAGCGCCGTAATGTTCCGCGAGACGGATTGCCTGATCCCAGTCTAATTTCGTGTCATCAAGCGTCACATCACGAAAATTAATCCCATCGATCACGGCTCCTCTTAAATCCGCCTTCTTCAAAACCGATTTATGAAGCCTGGCCCGGGTCAGGTCAGCGCCTGTGAAAACTGCACCAGACAGATCGGAATCGTAAAAATCCGCTTCTTTCAGAACAACCTCATCGAAACGGATCTTTCTCAGATCATGCAGCCTTAAGTTTACATACGACCAGTCGCCTTCCTCAATGGAAAGGCCTGTGAGAGCTGCGCCTTCAAATGAAGATCCGGTCATTTTACAGCCGGTAAACCGCGCCGTCCACAGGTTGCTGTTGATAAACTGGCAGTTTGTAAACGCCGATCCGTTATGACTGGAATCGTTCAGCTGTACCCCGCTGAAATCGCAGTTGGAAAAAAAGGCAGCTGATGTCCTGATCCCCTGCAGAGAGGCTCCACGGAAACGGCAGCAAGTAAATGTACTGCGGATGATTTCGCGATCGGTCCAGTCTTCTCCATCAAAGCTTTCACTTATAAAATGCTGATTCTCCATTCTCACAGGGAACCAGCGCTTTCGGTGTAACCGTTTTCTTTTCTGGTGATTTTTTCGTACCTGTTCAGCAGGTCATCGAGTTCCTGGCTGTACCGGACTGTTTCATCTGAAGTAAGGCCGTTTTTTCTTGCGGACTCCATCATAAGCGCCCTTTTTTCTTCCACGAACCTGCTAAGTTCCTTAATCAGTACCATTTTCTCACTCGCCCTTGATCTGTATAAAATCATCTATTCACAGATAATGTTAAAAACAATTATAACCAGTATTTTTTGGTATTGGAAGTAAAAAGCATATTGAATTCATCTCAATACGCTTTTTACCATTCTATGAAATTAGTCCTTAAGAGACCGTTCAGGAAGAAGCAGCACTAACTTTATCAAGCACGTCGGCTTTCAGGCGTTCCAGCGCTTGCTCTGCTTCAGAGACTGCAGGCCTGTTGACACCGAAGTAAGCTTTGATTTTCGGTTCGGTCCCTGAAGGACGCAGACAGTACCACGATCCATCTTCCAGGACGACTTTGATGACATTGGAAAGGGGCAGACCGATTTCTTCTTCAGCCCCGTCATCAAGTAAAGTACGGTTACCTGTGAGATAGTCTTCCTGATAACGGACCTTCTGCCCGGCCAGTTCCCTCACCGGAGTTTCACGGAACGAGTCCATCATGGCGTTCATTGTTTCGGCTCCTGATTTGCCTTTAAATACAAACGATTCCAGATCCTCCAAATAGCAGCCGTAGCGGTTGAACAGATCCAGAAGTCCGTCATAAAGCGTTTTGCCCTGTTTTTTGTAATAGGCAGCCACTTCGGATGCGAGGAGTGCTGCCTGGATCGCATCCTTATCTCTGGCAAACGGCTCGATCAGGTAGCCGTAGCTTTCCTCGTAGCCGAACAGGTAAGTATGCTCCCCGTTTTTTTCGTATCCTCTGATTTTTTCGCCGATAAATTTAAATCCGGTAAGGACGTCCAGCGTATCTACTCCGTATTCAGAAGCAACCCGCCGGCCCATTTCGGACGTCACAATCGTTTTAATGACCACACCGTTTTCCGGAAGTTTCCCTGCTTCTTTCTTTTTCATGAGCAGGTAATCAAGCATGAGCGCCCCGGTCTGGTTGCCGGTGAGCACTTTGTACTTGCCGCTTTCATCCTTCGCCGCAACCCCTACGCGGTCTCCGTCAGGATCCGTTGCGATGAGGACATCGGCACCGCGCTTATCACCAAGAATGATCGCACGGTCAAAGGCACGGTGTTCCTCTGGATTTGGAGAGGTTACAGCAGAAAATTCCGTATCCGGCACAGCCTGCTCTTCCACCACGTGTACGTTTGTAAAACCGCATCGCTTAAATCCATCCATCATCGGCTTTTGTGCCGCACCGTGAAGGGGCGTGAAAACAATACTCAGGTCATTGCCTACTTCATTAGCGAGGCCCTGGTCCACTACGACAGACTCAAGTGCCCTCCCGTATTTTTCATCCAGTTCTTCGAGAACAAATTCGAGCAGTCCTTCATTTTCGAGGGCTTCTTTTTCCCCTGTTTTAATAAGCAGTTCATCTTCCACAGCGTTCACCATTTCAATCAGGCGGTCGGCGTCCGTCGGTACGAGCTGTGCCCCGTCCTCGCCATACACTTTAAAACCGTTGTATTCTGGAGGATTGTGGCTTGCCGTAATCATAATCCCTGTATGTGTGCCAAGCTCACGAACGGCAAAACTCAGCTGAGGTGTCGGGCGAAGTTCACTGAACACGTAGGTTTTAATCCCATTTGCCCCAAGCGTGCAGGCGGCTTCAAGTGCAAACTCGTCACTCTGGCGACGGTTATCATGGGCGATGACTACGCCCCGGGAAACAGCCTCGTCCCCTTCTGTCTTCATGTAATCAGCCAGCCCCTGGGCAGCCTTGCGGATCGTGTAAATATTCATCCGGTTCGTACCAGGACCAATCTCCCCGCGCATACCACCTGTACCAAATTCCAGGTTTTTATAAAAACTGTCTTCCAAATATGTATCGTTCTTCTCGTTTGCGGTAAGTTCATCACGCAGGTCGTTTCTGAGGTCTTCAAAACCCATCCATCTCTCAAAGTGCTTTTTCCAGTCCATAAGTTCCTCCTCTTGAAATCTCGTATTGTATGTTTCTGATCCGCTCTCTCCGCAGGATTGTGTTTCGCTGCAGGCGGAGAGTTTCCCGCGAGAGGCGCCGCATAGCTGCATTCTATACGAAAACAGGTACTTCTGGGAAAGAAAGCGCCCTCTCCATCTTTGTGTGGCAGGGCGCTTTTCGTTTCTTTCATTATACGAGTCCGGGCAGCAAATGCCAATAGAACCGGGCAATTTACTGTGCAACTTTGTCTTCGTGAACTTTTTCCTCCGGATGAGCCGCGTAGGCAATCTCTTTTTCCAATTCTTTTTCAAAGCGCACTCGCTGATTGTGAGTCCAATGAAGGCGGTAGGCAAGGTAATTCAACACATTCGTCTTCCATTTCCGGACCCATTGGATATCAAAGAAGAGGGCTCCGGTCCGGCGGTTGAAGAAATCAATCGGTGTGACAGTCATTTCTTCTTCCATGCCGTACACCAGAGAGGCAAAAACGCTTTTGGGAAGCTGAAAATGCCGCGCTTCTTCTCCGGATGTCTCGAGGATCTCATACACTCTTTTTACGTTTGATCCGTAGAGCTTTACGAGTTTCCCGGCTTCCTCTTCCGACAGACCCAGAGCTACGCCTGCTTTCGTCTGCTCCTCCAGAAAGTTTTCAAGGCCTTTTGAACCGCCCACATCACCGCCGGAAAGGACAATTTTATCCGTCGTGCATTTGGCTTTTACACCAAGATCCTTCGCAACCATATCGACGATTCGTTCCGCCATTTTACGGTATCCGGTCAGTTTTCCTCCAGCGATTGAGATCAGCCCGGATTCGGAGATGAACGTTTCATCCTTTCTGGAGATTTCGGATGCGGATTTGCCTTCTTCATGAATGAGCGGCCGCAGTCCGGCCCAGCTGGATTCCACGTCCTTTTCTTCAAGCTTGAGGCCCGGGAACATGTAGTTTGCTGCATTGAGAATATAATCCAGGTCCTGCTGTGTCATGCGGGGACTGGCGATTCTGCCGTCATAATAAGTGTCAGTGGTGCCGACATAGGTCTTTCCGTCACGGGGGATAGCAAAGATCATCCGTCCGTCGTCTTCCGTATCGAAGTACGCTGCCTGCTGTAATGGAAAACGGGACTGATCGATTACCAGGTGAACCCCTTTGGTCAAATAAAGGTACTTCCCTTTTTTCGATCCATCTTTTTCACGGAGCTCATCCACCCAGGGACCGGCTGCATTAACTACACGCTTGGCCCGGATATTAAAGGAGCGTCCGGAAATCAGATCGGTCACTTTCGCACCTGCAACACGGCCGTTTTCATAAAACAGCTCTTCTGCTTTCGTGTAATTTACGGCTTTTGTACCGCGGTGCACCGCTTCTTTCATAATTTCAAGGGTTAGCCTGGCGTCGTCGGTTTTGTATTCCACGTATACGCCGCTTCCTTTAAGACCGTCCTCTCTCAGCATTGGCAGTTTTTCAAGGGTTTTCTTTTTATTGAGCATGTTTCTGCGCTCTTTTCGCTTCACACCTGCAAGCTTATCATACACTTTCAGCCCGACTGCCGTTGCCGCTTTTCCAAACGTGCCATCCTTATAAATCGGCAGAAGCATCCATTCGGGATTGGTTACGTGGGGGGCGTTTTCGTACACGATCGCCCGCTCTTTGCCGACTTCTGCGACGAGTTTCACTTCAAACTGCTTCAGGTAACGGAGACCGCCGTGAACAAGTTTTGTGGAGCGGCTTGAAGTACCGGCAGCAAAGTCCTGCATTTCCACGACACCGGTAGAGAGTCCCCGGACAGAGGCGTCAAGCGCGATGCCCGCTCCTGTAATACCGCCGCCAATCACGAGAAGATCAAGTTCCTGTCCTTCCATTTCTTCCAAATACGCATTTCTCTGAATCGCTGAAAATGGTTTTACCATACTGCAGCATCCTTTCTTTTATGCATGCCTTATCGGCTGTCTGATTGATGTCTGGCCACTTTTACACTTTCAGGACGGTGAAGAAGGTACAAAAAAAGACCACAGCAACCCCCGTCCTCCGAAAGAGACATTTCTCCCCGGGAACTGTTTACTGTGGTCTTTCTCCTGTTCTCCGACCTGATTATGAACTTACTATTAGTATAGTATATTCCTGGTCCGGGGTAAAGGTCTTTGCCACAGCGCGGAATTTTCCATAGGGACTGCCTGTCCTCAGCCTCCGTCCTACAGTTTATAGGCGATGGTGGCGTCGATCGCTTTTTTCCAGCCGCGGTAAAGTTCCGTGCGGGTCTCTTCTTCCATGTCCGCTTCAAAACGGCGATCCACGTCCCACTGCTTGGAAATCTCACTCCGGTCTTTCCAGAAACCTGTTGCCAGCCCGGCTAGATAGGCAGCTCCGAGGGCGGTCGTTTCCTGAATTACTGGACGCTCGACTGGCTTGTCGAGGATGTCGCTCTGGAACTGCATCAGAAAGCTGTTCGCTACAACACCTCCGTCTACGCGCATCTGTTTAACGGGGATGCCGGAGTCACTTTCCATCGCCTCCATCACATCTTTCGTCTGGTAGGCGAGAGATTCAAGTGTGGCACGGATCAGGTGCTCTTTTTCTGTGCCTCTCGTAAGTCCAAAAATTGCCCCGCGTGCTTCAGAATCCCAGTAAGGGGTGCCAAGACCGACAAATGCCGGAACCATATAAACGCCGTCGGTTGACTCCACACGCTCGGCGTAAGCTTCCGTGTCTGATGCTTTTTTAATCATTCTAAGGCCGTCACGGAGCCACTGAATGGCGGAACCGGCTACAAAGATACTTCCTTCCAGGGCGTATTCCACTTTTCCGTCGATCCCCCAGGCAATTGTAGTCAGAAGGCCATGCTCAGAGGCCACCGCCTCCTCCCCTGTGTTCATCAGCATAAAGCAGCCCGTGCCGTAGGTGTTTTTCGCCATCCCTTTTTCAAAGCATGCCTGGCCGAACAGGGCTGCCTGCTGGTCACCTGCCGCACCTGCGATCGGAACTTCTTCTCCAAAAAAATGATAATCGACTGTCCGGGCATATACTTCGGATGACGGCTTAACTTCCGGCAGCATCTGCTTTGGTACATCAAGCATGTGAAGCAGATCTTCGTCCCATTTAAGCTCGTGGATATTAAACATGAGCGTCCGGGCTGCATTTGAATAGTCCGTTACGTGCGCTTTCCCTCCGGAGAGCTTCCAGATCAGCCAAGTATCGATCGTACCAAACAGCAATTGGCCATTTTCGGCCTTTTCCCTTGCTCCGTCCACGTGATCGAGAATCCATTTCACCTTTGTGCCTGAAAAATACGGATCGAGAAGAAGTCCGGTCTTCTTCCGGACCTGATCCTCGTATCCCCCTTCCTTCAGCTCATTGCAGATGTCCGCAGTCTGCCGGGATTGCCAGACCACAGCGTTGTGGATCGGCCGGCCCGTTTCTTTTTCCCAGACGACCGTCGTCTCCCGCTGATTCGTAATGCCGATTCCGGCTACTTCTTTTGACTGGACCCCGGTTTTGTTGAGTACGTCTGCGATGACCCCGAGAACAGATGTCCAGATTTCGTTGGCGTCATGCTCAACCCAGCCGGGCTTTGGGTAAATCTGTTTAAACTCCTTCTGGGCGGTTTCTCTGATTGTCCCGTTTTTATCAAAAAGGATCGCCCGGGAACTGGTGGTACCCTGATCCAGTGACAGAATGAACTTTTTCTCCATGTTAGTACTCCCCCCGGTTCTGTATGTAATGTTTCCAAATCGCTTTTTCTGAGGTGGTGACAGCAGCGGCCCCTGCCTGGAGTGCCGTTTCAGCGTCCACTGCTGTCCGGATCAGCCCTCCTGCAATGACCGGTAAGCCGGTTCGTTCCTTCACTTCGGCTATAAGGTCCGGTACAACTCCCGGCAGAACTTCTATGTAATCGGGCCGGGTGAGTTCAATTTGACGGTAGCTCGTTTCAAGCGCCATCGAATCAAGCAGAAAAAGCCTCTGTATACCAGAGATACCTTGCTTTTTCGCTTTTAAAACCATGTTTTTCCGTGTGGATATAAGCCCGTCCACTTTTATGTCCTGACAAAGAAAGTCAGCGCCGTAATCGTCGTTTTTCAGACCGTGCACGAGGTCAGCGTGTACATACATCGTTTTTCCTGCACGCTTGGCTTCCCTGACCATGCTTCGAAGCTGGCCTACATGACTCTCGAGCAGAACAAGAGTTTCATAAGGGCTTGCAAGAAGCCAGTCAAAATCTTTCATCTGCCTTATTGCCGGGAGTATCCGGGTCAGGCGGGTTCTTTGCTTTTGCTGATCCATTTCGTCACCTCCTGTGTTCCCTATTTTACAGAAGTGTCGAAAAAATGGAAATGACAGCTTCCTGATGGGGAGGCAGAGTGTGGCATCAAAACGAAAAACGGCCTCCCGCTATTGGGAAACCGCTTCTGGTTCAGTTATTAGAAATGCTGTCCTTGTTTCTTCCCACCGGTCTTCAAAAGGTTCCACGGGGAACTCAAATCCGGCAGAGGCGCTAAGATTTTCACGTTTGACAAGAACCGTACCTGAAAGGATCACATTTTCAATCACCTGGTCGGTCGTTTCGTACAGACCATTTTCAACATAATGAAAGGTAAGCCCCTCCTCGCGCAGATGGAGGTCGGCTGTAACTTCTGCATCCTTCACAGGATCTTTCGTCTCATTATCATACACAAATACTTGAAGTGTCACATGATCGCCTTCCCGGATTGGATTTTCTCTCGTGTAGGTCTGCACCGACCAGTCTGCCGCTTCCTCCTGTGCAGGCGGCTCGATTTGTCCCGGCAGCCAGAGGAAAAAGACAGTTGTAATCCATAAAAACGCCATGGCAATGGCAGCCGGCAGCTTCCAGTCAGGGATCTTAGGCTGGGGACCGGCAGGTGTATGAGAAGGCTCGCTGTCAGACAGCTGCCCTTTACTGTTCCTGTTATCTTGTTCATTCATCGGCTGTTCCTCCCTTCCCCCATCAGCATAGGCAAACAGGGCGGGAGATAAACCTTGAGCCTCAATTGAATGAGAACATTCTGAGTGACATGGAACAGCTAAAACCTCTAATGGTGACGCTAAAAGCTCTAAACAAAAACTAAAACCCCTAAAAAAAATCAGAGCTATAAGCTGGACCTGCAATGGTCCTGCTTATAGCTCCTATTCAATGTCAGCTAAAGCCTTTCATCCGGCTCTTCGTCTAACAGTCTGATTGAATCTTGAACAGATCTTTGCGGCGGTCCTTCCACTGTGTCACGCTGCCTGACTTACGGGAGCGGCGCAGAAGTTCCGTGTCCACGTCACCGACGACGACCGTCTCGATGTTCGGGTTGCACTCACCTACGATCCCGTCACGTGGGAATGGATAGTCGGACGGTGTGAAAATGCCGCTCTGCGCGTACTGAATGTCCATGTTTTCCACCTGGGTCAGGTTTCCAACAGTCCCACTGATCACCGTGTACACCTGGTTTTCAATGGCTCGGGCCTGGGCACAGTAACGTACGCGGAGGTAGCCCTGTTTTTCGTCTGTACAGAACGGACAGAAAATAATATTTGCACCTTTTTCTGTTGCGATACGGCCGAGCTCCGGGAATTGGATATCATAGCAGATCTGGATCGCAATTTTCCCGCAGTCGGTGTCAAACACGTTGACCTTGTCACCGCCCCGGATCCCCCAGAATTTGCGCTCGTTCGGCGTGATGTGAAGCTTGTACTGCTTTTCGATCGTCCCGTCGCGGCGGAACAGGTACGAAATGTTATAGATGTCCCCTTCTTCCTCCACAAAGTGGGAGCCTCCGATAATGTTGACATTATATTTGACCGCAAAATCTGTGAACACTTGAATGTAATCCTCAGTGTATTCCGCAAGGCGTCGTATCGCCCGGCTCGGACTCTTTTCGTCGATAAATGAAAGCAGCTGTGTCGTGAAAATTTCCGGAAACACAACAAAATCCGCCTGATAGCTCGCGCCTACGTCCGCGTAATACTCGCACTGCTTTGCAAACTCCTCAAAGCTGTCGATCTTTTTCATCATGTACTGAATCACGCAGATGCGGACCGGAAACGATGTTTTGAAATGCCGTTTCGTCGTAGCCTGATAGTCCACGTTGTTCCATTCCATAAGCGTGGCATACTTCATCGATGCCTTGTCGTCCTTCAGGTAGTCCCGGTTCACCCGCTTAAGGCTGAAGCCGTTCATCACCTGAAAGGTGAGCACCGGATCAAACACGTTATGGCGGATCACTTCCTCCACATACTCCCGCGGTGTCATCTCATCAGCATGTTTGCTGTAATTCGGAATCCTGCCGCCAATAATGATGCTTTTCAAATTCAGTTTTCGCGCCAGATCCTTCCTGGCTTCATACAGTCTGCGGCCGATTTTCATCCGGCGGTATGCCGGGTCGACCATTACTTCAATACCATATAGGTTGTACCCGTCCGGATCGTGGTTGGTTATATAGCCTTCATCGGTAATCTCATCCCACGTATGCTGATCATCATACTCATCGAAGTTAATGATCAGGCTCGAACACGATCCGATAATTTCCCCGTCATATTCGGCACAGAATTGCCCCTCCGGAAAAAGTGCCAGATGGCTCTCGAGCTGTTTCCGCTTCCAGCCAAGCATGTTTGGAAAACATACTTTTGACAGCTCAATAATCTTGTCAATATCTCGCTCCTCAATCGGACGGATAATCATTTTCTTTTCAAATTTTGAAATATCCAGTGGTCCCGCACTCATGGGCCTCTTCCTTTCTTTCCGGTAAGTACCGCTTGCTATCCTAAATTTAGTACGAACGAACGGGAAAAGCAACGTTTAACCACGAATACCGTCGTATCCATTGTCTGCCTCCAAACATCCACTTAAATTGACTGTTTTTTTTCGAATCTAATGTCTATATTTTCTGACAGATGTGTTAAACTGTCTTTAACTCTTTTCAGACAAGTTTAAACGCACAATCTCCCGCCGGCTTTTTAAGGGTCAATTACCGGCAGGGGGACGTAATGACATAAGGGGGTTCGTTCATGGAGTTCGACCAATTTTCCGTATTAATCTGCGATGATTCCCAAATGGTGCGCAGACACATTAGAGAGACCGTGGAACTGATCGGTGCCGGCACGGTGTTTGAAGCAAAAAACGGCTGTGAGGCTGTGGACATCTGCAAGCTGCACAAACCGCAGATTGTGATTATGGACATTATTATGCCCGTTAAGGACGGTATTCAGGCTCTGAAGGAAATTGTCCGCCTCTCTCCTGACACGAGAGTGATCATGGCATCGTCAGCGGGAACTGACATCCACCTGAAAAAAACCATTATGCTCGGGGCCTTTGATACCATCCAGAAGCCCATCAGTGAAATTGTGATTCGTGATCTGGTGCAGAAAGCCGTTTTCGAGTCTGCCCGAAGCACAACGATCTGACCGGAACAACCGGAAAACAGAAGTCCGGTATTTTTTCCCATGCAGATCCCTTTCTGTCTGCCCGTTAATCGTTTACAATGAAAATTGAATGATTGAAATAAAGACTAGGGGTGGCTGTTCACGCAGTCTGAGAAAAAGGGAGTGTCCTTTTACCCTCGAACCTGATCTGGCTCGTACCAGCGTAGGGAAGTCGATGCACACACAGGCCAGCAGCCGTATTCCATCGACACCGGAATACGGTTTTTTTATTACGCTGTTTTCGGATAAATTGTTGCTTTTCGTAAAATTAGTTATGAAGCGGAAGGCGGCGTCTCCTGCGGGAATAGCATCAGCGGAAGACCCCGCAGGGCGTTTTTGCCAAGGAGGCTGAAGCGATGCCCGCGGAAAGCTTCCGCCTGCAGCGTGAAAAAACAACAATCTTTACGAAAAGAGCGTTTTATTATCAGCAGATTGAAGCGAACGCGCAATCCAGCCTCACACATCACAACATTTAACGAAAGGCGGTCTTACACCCATGAAAGATTTCTCTCTTTACGCCATCACAGGTGAGCAGTTTCATCCGGGACGGGACCTGGTCACTGTAATGGAAGAAGCGATTCTCGGAGGAGCAGATATCATCCAGCTCCGTGACAAAACCAGCAGTAAACGGGACGTACTTGAAAAAGCAAGGGCTCTCCGCGGCCTTACCCGAAAGCATGATGTTACTTTTATTGTAAACGACCATATCGATATCGCCCTCACTGTGGATGCAGACGGCATTCACCTTGGCCAGGACGATCTTCCTCTGGAGGATGCCCGGCGCATCATGGGTCCAGACAAAATTATCGGTATTTCCACCCACCATATCGGTGAAGCAAGGGCTGCGGAAGCCGGAGGTGCGGATTATATCGGCGCCGGTCCTGTATTTCCTACTAAAAGCAAAACCGACGTCGTTGACCCTGTAACAACCGGCTACATTCGCCAGGTGGCTGCAGAAATCCGCATCCCCTTTGTAGCGATCGGCGGAATCAAACTGCACAACGTGGACCAGGTGACAGAGGCCGGCGCCGAGCGTGTCTGTGCGATCAGCGAAATCGTCGGTGCAGAGGACATTAAGGACGTATGCCGCCGGTTCCGCGCACGCCTTCCGGTTAGGGAGGGGAAATAATAATGAAAATCGTTGTTAACGGAGAAGAACATCTTATTGACGCACGGAACGTCTCAGACGTAGTCGCCCACTTTAACCTGGAGCCAAAGCTTGTGGTCGCAGAAATCGACGGACGTATTCTTGACCGGGCGGATTGGGAGCGCACCTCTATTGAAGAAAATGCCCGGCTTGAACTTGTCCAATTTATCGGAGGAGGATGACACCATGAATAAGCAGAACCTTACGATCGGCGGAAAAGAACTCCGCTCCCGCTTTTTTCTGGGAACCGGACGCTACCCGAACCCCTTCGTGCAAAACGAAGCGATCCGGGCGTCAGACGCAGAAATCCTGACATTTGCGATACGCCGGGTTAATCTTGAAGCACCGGGCGAGGATGCGATTCTCCAGCACCTTGAGGAGGAACGGAACTTTACCTACCTGCCGAACACATCAGGGGCAAAGACCGCGGAAGAGGCCGTCCGGATTGCCCGCCTTGCGAGAGCATCCGGCCTGAGTGACTGGATCAAAGTGGAAATCAGTGCGAACGAGAAAACGCTCCTTCCTGATCCGATCGAAACCCTCAAGGCAACAGAGACGCTCGTATCAGAGGGCTTTACTGTTCTTCCTTATACGTCGGACGACCCGGTTCTCTGTAAGCGCCTTGAAGAAGCGGGAGCTGCCGCCGTTATGCCGGGCGGATCTCCAATCGGTACAGGCCTTGGGATTTTAAATCCCTACAATTTGGGGCTGATAATAGAAGAAGCGAACGTGCCGATCATTGTCGATGCAGGACTCGGTTCGGCCATGGATGTGACACAGGCCATGGAACTAGGGGCTGACGGCGTCCTGATGAACACCCCTGTTGCCCGGGCGAAAAACCCGGTCAAAATGGCCGAAGCGATGAAACTGGCCATCGAAGCCGGCCGTCTCAGCTACGAAGCGGGCAGAATACCGAAGAAAAAGTATGCTACTGCTTCGAGCGGCCTGCCTTCGTTTATATCGAACTGACTTTTGATAGGAGGCCCATAGGATATGAGTGAACGCATTGTTATTCTTGGCGGCGGAATAATTGGCCTTTCCGCCGCCTTTTCTCTGTTAAAACGGGGATACCATGTGACCATTCTGGAGAAAAACACATGCGGCGGCCAGGCGAGCGGCGCTGCGGCGGGAATGCTCGCTCCTTTTTCCGAAATCAGCGAGGATCCGGACCCTTTTTTCACGTTCTGTCTCGACAGCCTGCGTCAGTTTGCCGGCTGGCAGGCGGAGGTGAAGGAAGTATCCGGGATGGATTTTGAGTATAGCGAGAGCGGCAGTCTGCATGCGGTTTATCACGAATCTGACCTCCTCGGACTTGAAAGCCGGATTGAGTGGCAGAAAAAGTTCGGCTCACAGGCTGAAACCATAGAAGGCAAGCGGCTTCAAAAAATGGAACCACTTCTGTCTGAAGAGGTGCTGGCAGCGATATATTCACCGGATGAAGCGCACGTGTATGCACCTGGCTACGCCCAGGCTCTGGAGAAAGCGTGCGGCAACATGGGAGCAGCGATTGAAGACCGGCTCGAATCCGTGACTGTTCGTGGCTACCACGAGTCTGTGGAACTGGAAGCTGCAGATGGCCGGACTTTTACCGGTGACCGGCTCGTTGTCTGTTCAGGCGCCTGGTCAGGTGAGCTCGAGGATACGTTTGGCATCCGCATTCCGGTTTTTCCGATTCGCGGTCAGATCTGTGCCTATGAACGGGACTGTGCGGATGTGAAACACATTATCTCCTCCAGTCAGGGCTACCTCGTCCCGAAACAGAACGGCACCATCGTTAACGGGGCTTCAGAGGATATCAGCGGCTTTGATACGAGTGTGACGGAAAAAGGCATTTCCCGACTCGTGAACTGGAACCACCGGATGCTGCCGTTTCTTCGGGAGCGGGAGCCGTTTCACACATGGGCAGGTCTGAGGCCGGCGACCCAGGACGGTTATCCTCTCCTCGGAGCACTGGCAGATGCGCCTCATGTGATTTTCGCCACGGGCCACTACCGGAACGGTATTCTGCTGAGTCCGGCTACAGGGGAGGCGATCGCGGACATTATAGATGGAACCGGTCTGGCCGAGCATACACAGCGTGCGTTTTTACCTGAACGGTTCACATAAGTTTCTCTTTTGCCGGCTATACGAACAGGCTCATTCGTATTATGATGGAGAGAGAAATTGAGGTGGAAACGTGAAACGGAAAAATACAGTCTTTTTTGATCTGCTGTGCTATGTGATTATTCCCTTTACGATCTGGAACTACGGCCGGGAGCCCCTTGGCGATTACTACGCGATTCTCCTGTCCACCGTTCCTGGGATTGTTTATACACTTTACCGGTTTATTTCCGAGCGGCAGCTGAACCTGCTCGGTCTGTTCATTATTACAAACCTGTCTTTAACCACACTGGTAAATCTGCTGTCCGGCAGCGCTGAGGCGATGCTCTGGAACCAGGTGTATCTCGGATTTGCCTTCGCAGGTGTCTTTCTAGTGTCGATGCTCATCCGCCGGCCGCTGGGGCTGTATTTTAACGTGGATGTGGCGTACCTGCAGGGACAGGAACGGAGCGAAAGCCGACGCCTGTACTATATGAAAGGCGTGTTCCGCTGGTTTCAGCTGCTCACACTCCTGTTTGTGCTCAGAGGTATTGTCGTCAACAGCCTGAAAGCCTGGCTGATCGTCACTTACGGGGTGGATGGCTACGGCATGCTGCTCATATACATGCAGATCGCCAACTGGACCATGTCCATACTGATCGGCGGCGGCTTCGCACTTGCCAACTATAAGGCGATCCAGAAAGCCAAGGAGATCGACGGCGAGGACGATGCGCCGGATGAGGATGAGCGTGGTGACCCAGGAGAAGCAGGATCCGAATCACCGGCCGGGGCAAAAGCATAACAGATAAATTTATACGATTGCAGCAGGAAGACACCTGGTCCCGTGAGGCTCAGGTGTCTTTTTTGTGGATGACGTAAACCTTGTCTTAATTGCTTCATTTTAAGCCGATTACATAATCCTGATGGTAATTCCGTAATTTTAATCGCACCTTGTCTCCCCAACCCGAATATATACTCCAACACCGATACACGGTATTTCCCCACTCAAAAAACGGAGCCCTCACCAAACTTTGGGCTCCGTCTGCACATAGAATCTAAATTATTTATCCCCTCTGAAAGACATCCCTTTCAGGAAGAATCGGTTAAAGAACATATAGATAATCAGCACCGGGAGGGTGAAAACCATCGATGCAGCCATTATATAATTCCAGTAGGAGCCGTAGTCGCTCTGGAAAGCGTTCAGGCCGACTGGAAGCGTGTACATGGACGCATCTGTCATGATGATCAGCGGGGCCATAAAGTTGTTCCAGAATGCCATGAATACAAAGATCGCCTGAGCGGCAAGTGCCGGCTTGGCCATCGGCATGACGATGCGGAAGAAGGTGCCGAACCGGCCGAGACCATCGATTGCCGCTGCTTCTTCAACCTCTCTCGGGAAATTTATGAAGAACTGGCGCATCATGAAAATGAACGTGGCGTTCACCATGCCCGGGATAATCAGTCCCTGGTAGCTGTTCAGCCATCCAAGCTCATTTAAAATCAGGAAGTTAGGGATCATCGTTACCTGAGCAGGAATCATGAGCACCGCAAGAATGGTGATAAATAATGTCCGGCGTCCCGGGAAGCTGATCCGCGCAAGAGCGTAACCGGCCATTGAATTGAATATAAGATTCAGCGCCGTGCCGATAACAGCCACAAACACACTGTTAAAGAGCCAGCGGGGAAACAGGGCCTGTTCTGTAAAAATGGCCACGTAGTTTTGGAACGTAAATTCCTGCGGGATAAAGTTGAGTCCGCCTTCGTAGATTTCCGCCAGTGGCTTGAAGGATGCAGACAGCGCCCACAGAAACGGAATCATCGTTACAATGGCATAACTTGTCAAAATTGAATAGAGTACCATTTTTCCAAAGTTGTTGTTTTTCACCGTGGTCTCCTCCTTTCTCTGTATCTAGTACACTTCTTCGTCTTTCTGAAGTTTTCGCTGGATGAGTGTGGCAGTCAGAATCACAAGGGCCAGAAGTACAGCCAGTGCAGCGGCGTAACCCATCTGATCATAGGCAGCAAAGGCGTACTGATACACGAGAAGAACGACGGTCAGCGTGGAGTTGTCCGGTCCACCGGAACCTCCCGAGAACATGTATGACTGGTCAAACAGTTGGAACGTGCCGATGATCCCCATAATGACGACAAACCCCGTTACCGGACGCAGAAGCGGCACGGTTACATGCAGAAATTTCTGAATGGCGTTCGCCCCGTCCAGGTCAGCTGCTTCGTAAAGGGAATCAGGAATATCCTGAAGGGCAGCCAGATAAATGACCATAAAAAACGGCGCAGTGGCCCATATATTCATAATCATAATTGAAATCAGCGCAATATTCGGGTCGTTAATCCAGTTGTAGGTAGGCAGTCCCACTCCACCAAGGATGGAGTTGATAAATCCATCCGGCCGGTACATCCACATGAAGATCATAACGAGTACAGCGGAAGATGTGAGGGTAGGCAGAAAATAAACAATCCGAAAAAATTTCTCTGCCTTCAGGCCTGCATTTAAAGTAGCTGCCAGCACAAGCGCAAGAATAGTCTGTACCGGCACCACAACACCCACGTAGAATGCAGTGTTTCTAAGTGCAATACCTGCACGCGTATCATCAAGAATCCGACTGAAATTTTCCATGCCGACAAACGTAAAACTAGTATCTCCCAGCAGCTGAACTCTGGTAAAAGATAAGAAAATGGCAAAAATGATCGGTCCGATTAGAAACAGAAGAAGCGTAAAGATGGTCGGAGACATGAAAAGATAACCCTGACCGGCTTCCCTGAGCTGTGATTTCGTATATTTCCTTTTTCTGGCCATGACTTGGTACCTCCTTCACCTGCTCGGTATCATGTGTATGTTCAAAAAGGAGGCAGGCAATACCAGGCTTTTTGAACATTGATAGAAAAAGGGAAAGGGAGAGCTCGTCTCCCTTTGCCTCCTGTTACCTGCTAATCACGAATTTCCTCATTGGCTACCCGTTCCGCTTCTTCAAGTGCTTCCTGCAGCTCACGGTTTCCAAGAAACGCGCTTGAGAACTGATTTTCAAAGTTGGAGTTGATGATCGGCAGGTTCGTGTCATCTGCCCAGACTGTCGCGTAATCGGCAGCACTGATAAATGGTGCGAATTGATCGTCCTCATCGTAGTTCAGTGTTTCGGCAACAGAGTCACGGGTTGGCAGCGCCTGACCGGAGCTCGTCCAGATTTCCATTCCTTCAGGACCTGTAAGGAACTCAATAAGCTCCCACGCTTCATCCTTCACTTCGGAAGCTGCATTCATGGAGTAGGAAACAGTGTAAGCCATCGACCCCTGTTCTCCGTTTACTGTTGGAATTTCAGTAACGCCATAGTCAACGTTTTCAAACGTTTCATCCATAAACGGCAGCATCCAGTTCCCTTCAATGATCATGGAAGCACGGCCTGTTCCGAACATATCCCCGCCCCATTCAGCACCAACATCCGAAGGTGAAGCCGCGATTTCTTTTTCATTTCTCATATCCACGATCGGTTGAAGTGCATCTACAATACGCTGATCTGAGAAATTTGCCCGGTTGTCTTCGGTAATTTCCGCACCAGTGGATTCAGCGATAAACTGAAGTCGCGCCAGATCTGTTACGACACCAAAACCATAGCGGTTATCCACAGTCAGTTCCTCAGCCATTTCTTCAAGCTCGTCCCATGTTTCAGGCGGAGCATCAAATCCGGCTTCTTCAAAGTGCTCCTTGTTATAGAAAAGCGCTAGTGTAGACGTATCTTTCGGAATTCCCCAGAGCTGATCCTCACGCTGGAATGCTTCAATCATCGGATCCTGGAAGTCATCCAGATCAAACTCATCGGTAATGTAGCCGTCAAGCGGCTCAAGAACACCGGACTGGATAAGTCCAGGTGCCTCAAAGGCATCAAGGAAAAACACGTCCGCTGCTTCCCCACCGATCAGTCTTGTACGAAGGACGTCCATGTACTGGTCAGCGATCGTATCAACCTGAACGTTAATGTGCGGGTGCTGTTCCTCAAAGGCTTCGATCGTCTGTTCGAAATAGCGCTGTTCTGTTGGTGAGGACTGCCATCCTGTCAGGCGTACCGTCACTTCCTCCTCTTCATCCCCAGAAGCATCATCTCCACCGCCGCAGGCAGCAAGAACTCCTGCCACAGCCACCATCGATGTAATTCCGAGCGTTCGCATCCAACTAGATCGTTTCATGTTAAAATCCCCTCTCAAATGTTTTATTTACTTTCAATCGTGAAGCCGGTTGTATTTTCAACGACATCAGTAGTGAAGCTTCCTTCTGATCTAGTCACAAGCAACTTAAGATATCCGTTTCCCACCCGGAGCTGTGAAACTTCAATTTCATTCACTCCTTCGGGAAGTTCAGGATCAAGGGCGATCGTCTTATTCAGGCTGTCCGGGAAGAGACCCAGCATGGACTGAACAAACAGAAGTGGCGTTCCCGCTGCCCATGCCTGCGGGGAGCATGCGACCGGATATTTTACCGCCTTGCCTTTCGACTCGTAGCCGCAGAACAGTTCCGGAAGCCGGTCATACTCAAAGGAGTGTGCGGAATCAATAAGCCCTTTCATCGCTTTGGCAGCCTGGTATTTATGACCGGAGCGGCTCATTCCAAGAATCACCATGCTGTTATCGTGCGGCCAGACCGTTCCATTATGGTAGCTCATCGGATTGTAGCCCGCTTCGCCTATTCCCATCGTACGGATGCCGTATCCGGAGAACATTTTGTCCGAAATGAGCATATCACTCACTGCTTTTGCCCGATCCTCATTGAACATACCGGAGAGCAGTACGTGACCCGGGTTGGAAGTAATCGTACCAACCTGGTCTTTCTTTTCATCGAGTGCGAGTGCATAATAGCCTGCATCGTCCATCCAGAATGCCTCTTCAAAAGCGACCTTCAGGCGGGCTGCTTCGCTCTGCAGCGTCTTGGATTTTTCAGTTTCACCGAGATTCTTATAAATAGCAGCGATACTCACTTTCGCCTGATACACATAACCCTGTACTTCCGCAAGCGCAATCGGTGTTTTCGCGTAATCGCCGTTTCGGTGGACGATTGAATCACCGGAGTCCTTCCATCCCTGGTTGGCAATCCCTTTGGAAGATTCCTGGTGGTACTCTACAAACAGGTCACCGTCACGGTCACCGTAGCTGTCGATCCACTCAAGAGCGCGCTCCACGTTCGACTCAAGCTCGGCAAAAAGATCCATGTCTCCTGTCCATTTCACATATTCACTGAGAAGCATCAAGAACAGCGGTGTCGCGTCAATCGTTCCGTAATAAGGTGTGAATGGAATCTGACCTGTATTCGCAAGTTCCCCAAACCGGATTTCGTGCATGATTTTACCAGGTTCCTCGTCGCGCCAGCTGTCCTTCGATTCTCCTTGACGACTTGCCATGGTCCGTAGTGTTCCTTTGGCCACATCAGAATTAAACGGCAGCATCTGAATGGCGGCAATCAGGCTGTCACGGCCAAATGGAACACCGAACCACGGAAGACCGGCAACTGGAAAGCGTCCCTGGCCGAGATCAGTAAGAAGGACTCTCATATCACCGATTCCTCTGTCAATCAGGCGCTGGAGGGTGTGATGATCCGTTTTCACCTGGGTCGTCTCAGTTGCCCACTCTTTATATGAGGCTTCGAGGCTGCGGAGTGCTTTTTCAGGGTCGAGCCCCTCAGGACGATCACCGTCAATGATAGGGGTAAACGTAAGGACGATCGTCTTTTCCTTTTCATGCTCCAGCTCGAGGGCAAAAAAAAGGTTTCCGTTTTCATCCGCTTCTGCTTCCGGATCATTCCACGTAACTGCCGTCTCCCGTTTCACATCATCTGCTCCGTTGTAAGTAAAACGGATTTCCCCGTCATACAGCTCTGTCTTTCCTCTTGAGCCGAGCTCTCCGTTCTGGAACCCACGCACGATGAACATGTCAGCAAAATCCGCATCCATGTGAACGCTTAAGTTAAATGCCGTGCGTTTCGGGTTGAAGTTTCTGGCTGTGATCGTTTCATAGCAGACACCGTTATAAATAAAGCGCTTCCTTGTAAGTTCAACGGATTCGCGCCACAGCTCAATTTGGCCGTCTTTTTCAATGTGCGGGTTGGTCATTATCATGCTGGCCACAAAAACTTCGTCCGCCTCCGAAGAAAGCAGGATCGGTTCCTCACCATTGATTTTTAGATCCAGTCTGCTCAGAAAACGCGTGTCCTTTGTATAAAGTCCAGGGCCATATGGATGATCCGCCGGAATGTTTCCGCTTTCATCAGTAAGTAAAAAAAGATCATTTTCCTTAATTACACGATAGTTCATATCTTCGTCCTCCTCTGTGATCGGTCAATGCTGTGTTTTAAATTCTCAAAGGTAATAGCCATAAATTTCGCAGTGTTCTTAATGAAACTGGAAAACAGTTTAAGAATATCCCCCGAAACGTTTCGGGTTGAAGTGTAAAAAAACTCCGAAACGTTTCGGATATATTCTAAAAAAAGAGGTTCTCCCTCTTTTAACTATTCAACTGAGTTGTCGACTCCCTCACGACCAGCTGGTTATCAAGGATTATCCTTCTTTTTTTCGTTGACTTTTCCAGCATAGCGGTAAGCAGACGCGCTGCCTCATAGCCCATCTGGTACTTATCCTGTGCAATGGTAGTCAGCTGAGGATGTGAGTACTGTGCAAGCGTGATGTCATCAAATCCAACGATGCTGAGCTTTTCGGGCACTGAAATACCAATCCTTCTGGCTGCCCTGAGTACTCCGAGTGCCATCAGGTCACTCGCACAGAACATTGCCGTAACTTCATTGTTCCTGGTGAGAAAGTTGAAAGCAACGGTTTCTGCCTGGTCTTCGCGGAATTCCCCGTTCATGACATATTCCTCTTTAAAAGGAATACCCGCTTCTTCCAGTGCTTTACGGTAACCGCTCAGCCTTTTTCTGCTCACAGCGGCCTGATCGTGTCCGTTTAACATGGCGATCTTTTCATGTCCGAGATTGATGAGATGTTTAACTGCCATCTGGGAACCAAACACATTATCTGTTGTCACATGCCCTACGTTTTCCCCTTCAAGCTCCACATCCACCAGGACACAGGGGATATTGCTGTCGATAATTTCCTGCAAGTATGGATCGTGGGATTTGATCCCCTGCATGATAACTCCCTCGACCTGACGTTCACGGCAAAGCTGTGAATAGCTTTTAGCCTGCTGCTTTGCAGGATTGGTACTAAATAATATGAGGTCGTAATCATTATCTGAAGCCGCATCGTTTATTCCGCACATTACTTCAAACATAAACATGTCTTTCGCTCCGGACCTGTTCAGTTCGGAAACGAGTAGACCAATGGTCTTCGTTTTACTCATGACCAGGCTTCTCGCTACAGCGTTGGGGCTATAGTTAAGTTCATCTGCCACCTTCCGAATTCGGATCCTCGTTTTTTCATTTACATCACTGTAGCCGTTTAATGCACGTGAAACCGTCGTAACAGAGACACCTGCAGCTTTTGCGATATCTTTAATTGTCGCCATAGGCCCTCCAAAACGTTTCGGATTTATTTATATTTACTACTTTACACAAAGATGAATACGATTACAAGGAACATTGTTTTTTCTTACTTTCGATGTCCAACTATATCCCTGTTTTTCCGATTACAGGAATATAAAAGTTTAGTTTCTCCCCTAATGAGGGTAAAGATGATCATAGGACAGAAATCATTTTTTCTTTACTTAGGACCACTTTTTTACCCTCCATCATGAGCAGACTGTGATCCGCCAACATACACATACAGAAAGGGGTCTTGACCGGATGTTCAGACGTTTAAAAGAGAACCGTAATTTCAGAGTTCAATGGCACCGTTTCATGTACTACTGGTATTTTATAAAAGTACACTACTACGGCAAGGAAAAGCACCACGCTAAAGCTGATGCACAGAAGCAGCTGTGGCAGGCATGGGAGCAGGTGCCGGCACCTGTAAAACCCCAGACCGGCCGGCGCGCACAGGAACAGGCTGAGGAAACCCGCTATCAGCCGTTATACCTTCGAGTAAAAAACCGCCTGCTTAATGCAGGTAAAAAAGCAGATGCACAGTAAAGCTTCCCCCATACAAAATATGAAACCAGCAGCCCTGAAAGGGAACTGCTGGTTTTCTGCATTTATTATGTCCAATTTCAGACACTCTGGCCCTGGAGGCCGTATTTCCGTACTTTATAGAGGAGGCTCTGGCGTGAAATACCGAGCAGTTCGGCAGCCTGCGCCTGATTTCCCAACGACTGGCGAAGCGCTTCTTCGATCGCAGACTGCTCGTAATTCTGGAGTTCATTCGTGAGGGAATAATCGTCTCCAAGTTCCGTACCAGCCTGCTCCTCTGACGGTTCCGCTTCCCCGCGGCCATCCCCTCCTTCAGTCGCCTCACGTACTTCTTTTGGAAAATCGGTGAAGCGAAGGGTTGTCCCTTCCGAAAGTACCGCTGCACGGGCGATCGCGTTATACAGCTCACGGATGTTTCCCGGCCAGCTGTAGGCACTCAGTTTTTTCATCAGACCCGCTTCAAGTTCGTAGTTGCTGTTGTGCTCCCTGCTTACTTCCTCAGTAAGCTGATCGATCAGCAGAGGCAGATCCTCGGCCCGTTCACGCAGGGAGGGAATGTTTATACCGATAATGTTCAGACGGTAATACAGGTCTTCCCGGAATGTCCCTTCCTGCACCATTTCCCAGAGGTCGCGGTTCGTAGCGGCGATCAGCCGAACATCGACCTTCTTCTGTTCGTTACTGCCGAGGGGATAGAACGTTTTGTCCTGGGTTACCTGCAACAGCTTTGCCTGAAGCCCCGGAGAAATTTCAGCAATTTCATCAAGGAATAGCGTTCCTCCGTCCGCTGCCTCGAACTTCCCTTTCTGCGCCCGTGTGGCCCCGGTGAATGCCCCTTTGGTAAAGCCGAACAATTCACTTTCAAGGAGCTGGTCGGGGATCGCAGCGCAGTTTACTTCCACATAGGGTCTGTTTTTCCGGTCACTCTCCAAATGAATCGCCTGGGCACAGCGGCTTTTTCCGGTTCCGCTTTCCCCTTGAAGAAGGACAGTAATCGGCTGGCTTGCCACTTTATGCACCATATCAAACACGCGCTTCATCGCTGTACTTGCCCCTGCCATACCGTGAAGCTGGCGCTGATCTGCGAATACTTTTTTCAGATACTGATTTTCCTTGTTCAGCCTGACCCACTCCACCGCACGCTCGATAACCACTTTCAGTTCATCAGCTTTAATCGGTTTTGTCAGGTAGTCAAACGCCCCCAGCTTCATGGCATTAACGGCATCCTCGACGTCACCGTATGCCGTACACAAAATGTAACAGACCCCGGGAGATGATTCTTTCCACTCTTCCATCAGCTTAATCCCAGTTGTATCTGGAAGAAGAATGTCGGAGAGCACTATATCAAACGTCTCTTCCTCAAAAAGAACCCTGGCCGTTTTCCCATCAGACGCTTCGGCAATCCGGTAGCCTTCCTTCTCAAGTGTCAGCTTCATCAGCCTGCGCAGCTTTTCATTGTCCTCTACGAGCAGAATGGATGTGTCCACTTAATTTGCCTCCTTTCTTTCTGTTCTGTCTGGTTCAAGCGGCAGTCGAACCGTAAACTCCGATCCTTTTCCGAACTCGCTTTCCACCTCAATACTTCCTTTATGTTCATTGATCAGATCATGGGTAATCGAGAGACCGAGACCGGTTCCCTCCTGTTTTGTGGAGAAAAACGGATTGAAAATCCGGTTCAGTTTGGAAGCCGGGATCCCGTCTCCGCTGTCATGAAAAACTATTTTCGCCTGATCTTTTTCCCGGCTTACAGTAATGGAAAGCACGCCGCTTTCTGTTTCTTTCATGGCTTCCAGTGCATTTAAAGAGAGATTAAGGAACGCCTGGATGATCTGGTTCCGGTCTCCTTTTACCGTCAGTTGTTCCGCTTTATGATAAACGTTGCAGGTAATATCCGCCCGTTTCATCTGATGGGAAATGAGCCGTGCCACTTCTTCTACGGTCTCCCCCACATTCAATGAGGTTTCCTCGTCCTTATGTGGTTTGCTTAACTTCAGAAACCGGGTCACAAGCTCGTTCAGACGTCTTGCTTCCTCCTGAATATCCCCGGATGCCTCTTCTATCATAGACACAGCGGGACTGTTTAGACGGTGCTTCTTTTTCAGACCGTCCATTTCCGCTTCGATCAGGTCCCCCGCCATCTGAATCGTACCAAGGGGATTTTTCACTTCATGTGCCAATCCCGCTGTCATCTGACCGATGGCAGCCAGATGCTCGGAGCGCTGAATATGCTGCTCAAGTTTGCGGTAATCCGTATGATTCCAGAACGTGGTGAGTACACCGATCCGCTCCCGTTTCTCATTTTGAAGCGGGGTGGTCGACACTTTGATCACCAGCTTCTGGCCCGTATGGTTTACGTAAGGAAACTCTTCACTCTCTTTACTAAACGGACGCTTCCGGCTGCAAAGGGCACGCACATGACGGCTCAGTCCTTTTGACGGAACGGTTTCAACCGGCCGGCCGGTTAACACTTTGGGACGGCTGTTTAACAATTCAGCCCCTTCCCGGTTCACCGATGTAATGATCCCGTCTGAATCGGTGGTAATTACCCCGTATGGAAAAGAAGCAAGAATACGCTGGAGAAAACGTTCTTTTTCCTGAAGGTCATCGGCCATAAACTGCATCGCCTTGGTGAGGGTGCGAATCTCGTCCTCCTCCTTCATTACCTGCAGGTGCCAGCTCTCACCTTCTGCATAGCTCATCGCCTGATCAGTGAGTTTACGAACTGGTGTGACGATCCACCGTGCGGATACTCCGAGCAGCACGAGGCCTGCAAGGAACAGCACGGTCCATCCGGATGACAATACCTGCTGAAGCGTCGCAATCGGAGCGCCCGCCTGGGACTCAGGCTGAATCGTTACCGCGTAAAAGGGCAGACGCTCAACCGGTGCATAGCCGGCAACGCTGTCACTGTCGAGAAAATCCCCCCGGTAGGCTCCCATTCGTCCGCGGCTTAAATATGAAAAGATCGCCTCGTCCTTAACCGAGTCATTCCGGTAACGGTTTTCCTGCGTATCTGTATACACGGTGCCGTCTGATGTGACAAGCAGATTCCATCCGCGCTCACCGATCGTACTTGTCTGAATCAGATGATAAAAATATGAAGGATTAATTTCCCCGATTAGAGCGCCTGTAATCGGCTGATGATCGGCCTCCTGCACCGGTACGGAAATGAAAATCCGAGCATGGCCGCCTGGCTCTGTGATACTTTTAACAAACGTGGATCGCCGCCATACAGTTTCTTCAAACACCTGGCGGACAGCCGGGTCCTCTATCATTGTATTCTCGTTCTCATCCGTCTCTGCTTCATCAGGTACGGCTTCGCTCCCGCCTGCATCGTACAAAGCCAGGCTGCTGAACACAGGTTCGCGGAACGTATGCTGCGCCGCCCTTTCATCAAGCCGTTCCAGATTTTCGTCATTCCGGTAGTCAAACACGAACGTCTCGAGCATATCGATCTGATGATCAAACACCTGGCGGGTCTGAACAGAAAGAGCACGTGCTGCTTCAAACGTCTGATCGTCGGACTGATTTTCAAGAGTCTGCTGGGACAAAAAGACCGCGAGCATAAAAATAAGGGTCATTGGAAGAAGAAAAATCCATAACCCCAGGAATATAAATCGTTTGGTCAGCCCTCTTGGCAAGCGGACAGGAAACTTCATAAGTTAGGCACTCCAGAAATTTAATATGATGTGCCAGTCGATTTAGGCACTACCACTTCGTAGATTTTGTCTGCTTTTGTCATTTTACCACGAATGACATCCGTTGTGTGGGAGGATGATTGGATTTCAAGGGTATTGGGCTGAGGTTACTGCTGGGTTAGTTAACTTCGCAAAAGTCCGGTCACAACTCCACTCAAAAAAAGCGTTATGTCCTAACTTCTCAAAAGTCCGGCCATAACTCCACTCAAAAAAAGCGTTATGTCCTAACTTCGCAAAAGTCCGGTCATAACTCCGCTTACAAAAGCTCCCTTTCTCCAAACAGAAAAATCCCCTGTACGCACGCGGCGCACAGGGGACTAAATCACTGTTTATTCTTCTTCGTCTATCAAGTCATTTTCAACGAGCCATTCCCGGGCAACTTCCGATTCGTTCCGCTGCTCGATATCCACTTCGTAGTTAAGCTGTGTCATCGTTTCCGTGTCCAGTTTTTCAGCGAGCGGCTGAAGCAGTTCTTCAAGCTCCGGATATTCCTCCAGTACTTCCTCGCGGACAGAAACAGCTGCGTTGTAAGCAGGGAAGAAGCCTTTGTCGTCCTCTAAGCTGATCAGATCAAATGCAACGATCCGGCTGTCTGTTGAGAAGCCCATGGAAACACTCACATCACCATCACGAAGAGCCTGATACGTAAGTCCCGCATCCATCCGATTCACATTGCTGCTTCCGAACTCGAACCCGTACTCTTCCTGTGCACCAGGCAGACCGTCACTGCGCGTGGCAAATTCAGCATTGGATGCAAACGAAAGCTCGTCCGGATTTTCATTCACGTAGTCGGCCAAATCGGAAATCGATTCAATCCCGAGTTCCTCAGCATGATCCTGGCGCATCATCAGCGTGTATGTGTTATCCACTTCTGCCATGTCAAGCCAAGCAATGCCGTTTTGTTCGGAGTCAAGCTCTTTTACGCGGTTATACGCTTCGTCCCCGTCGGAAACAGGATCTTCCCCTAAATAGTTTACAAGTGCCGTTCCGGTGTATTCCCAGTATAGATCAACCTGTGCGTTCACGAGTGCCTCACGGACAACCTCGCTCCCCATGTTCGTCGCTTCGTCCACTTCATAGCCGTTTTCCTCAAGATAAATGGACGTAATCGTTGCGAGCACAAACTGCTCGGTAAAGTTCTTTCCTCCGACTGTGATTTCTCCTGCGGACTCTGTTCCCCCGTCATCTCCTCCGCCGCATCCGGCAAGGGCAACGAGTGAAGCTACTGAAATTCCTGCGATCCATTTTTTCATGATGGCGTTCCTCCCTGGTGATTAAAAATAATGGTCTTAGTCAAGCAGTCCGTTTTCTTCAAGCCATTCTCGCGCTACTTCTGTTTCACTGCGCTGCTCGACGTCCACTTCGTAATTCAGTTCGGTCATCGTGTCGGTATCAAGGGCTTCAGCAAGAGGCTCGAGAAGCTCTTCAAGCTCCGGGTACTCTTCCAGTACTTCTTCACGTGCGGAGATCGCCGCATTGTAAGCCGGGAAAAAGCCCTGGTCGTCTTCCAGGTTTTTCAGGTCAAAGTTTACGATCCGGCTGTCTGTTGAGAAGCCCATCGCCACGCTTACGTCTCCGTCACGCAGTGCCTGGTATGTCAGGCCGGCATCCATACGGCTCACGTTGTCCGAACCGAAACTGAAATCGTAATATTCCTCCGCACCAGGAAGACCGTCACCGCGTGTGGCAAACTCGGCATCAGATGCAAAATTCAGCTCGCCGGGATTGTCGTTCACATAATCAGCCATGTCGGATACTGATTCAAGACCCAGTTCCTCGGCGTGATCCTCACGCATCATCAGCGTGTACGTATTATTCAGGTCAGCCATATCCATCCAGACAATCCCGTTTTCCTCAAGATCCATTTCTTTTACAATGTCATAGGCTTCTTCCTGTTCTGCAAGCGGCTCCTGGCCGAGGTAATTTACAAGTGCTGTACCTGTGTACTCCCAGTAAAGATCAATCTGGTTGTTTACAAGTGCCTCGCGGACCACTTCGCTGCCCATGTTCGTCGCTTCTTCCACTTCATAGCCGTTTTCTTCAAGGTAAATTGAAGTGATCTTAGCGAGCACAAACTGCTCGGTAAAATTCTTTCCGCCAACGGTAATCTGGCCGAGTGAATCCTCTGCGGCTCCGTCTCCGTTGCCCCCGCAGGCTGTAAGTGCCGCAAGTGCGGCTGCTGATAAAGCAAATGTCATTTTTTTCATTGTTCAAATCCCCCTGGAATTTTTGTAATATTTTGACCTTAAGTGGTTCTTAGACTACGAGGTACGACTACTTTCTCCACTACTCGAAGCACCTGGTCAATCAGAATGGCAAGCACCGTGACCGGTACCGCCCCGCTCATTAAGTACTCATTGCTCCGAAGCATGATGCCGGTAAAGATGAAGTCGCCCAGTCCGCCGCCTCCGACGAGGTACGCCAAAGCTGCGGTACCGACGTTCATCACGATCGCGGTTCGGATTCCTGCTATAATCGGCATGCTCGCATTCGGCAGCTCAATTTTCATCAGAATCTGAAACGGCGTCAGTCCCATTCCCTTAGCAGAATCAAGTACTTCACTGTCAACGGAACTGATCCCAGCTACCGTATTTCTAAGAATAGGCAGAATTGAGAACACGGTCAGTGCAAAAACAGCCGGCTGATACCCGATACCGAGATAACTCATCACTATTGCGAGAATTGCGATCGTCGGAATGGTCTGACCCAGATTTGCCGCGTTCATAAAGAACCATTCGGTTTTTCTGAATGCCGGTCTGGTTACAAAGATCCCCACAGGCAGCGCTATGAGCAGGGCAAACGTGGACGACAGGGCCACAAGCGTCATGTGCTGACGCAAAAGTGTCATAAACTCATCTGTCTGGTTAAACAGAATGTCGAAATATCCGTTCGAATACGCCCAGTATAGAAAATAAAGAACAAGAAACCAGAAAACGGCTTTAAATCCGAGGGCGATGATTTTGTTTTTATTCAATCTGCTCACCTCCCGTTATTTGCTTTCAATCGACTGCTGCAGGTACTCCTGAATTTCATCAAGGCTTAATAGACCTGCCGGCTCACCGGCGTCATCGACTACCATCAGGTGGTCTTCTTTTTCCGTAAACAGAATCGCGATGGTTTCACGCAGGTTTGTATCTGCCGTCACCTTCGTTCTCGGCTCTCCGTTCACCGGTTTGAGCTGTTTTTCCTCGAGCAGGTCGGAGATTTTATACAGGCTCAGGCTCTTGATCGCCCGGTCAGACCCAACGAATTCGTTTACGAAATCGTTTTTCGGATCAGAAAGAATCCGGGTCGGTGTATCATACTGCATCAGGCTGCCTGATTTGAAAATGGCAATCTGGTCGCCCATTTTAATCGCTTCGTCAATATCGTGGGACACAAACAAAATCGTTTTCTGCACTTCCTTCTGAATCTGGATAAATTCGTTCTGAATCCGGTTCCGGATAATCGGATCGAGCGCACCGAACGGCTCGTCCATCAGCATGACCGGCGGGTCTGCCGCCATCGCACGGACAATTCCGACACGCTGCTGCTGCCCGCCCGAGAGTTCGTTCGGGTAACGCTTACGGTAATCATCCGGGGCTAGACCGACGAGGTCCATCAGGTAATTGAAACGGTCTTTCTGTTTCTTTTTATCCCAGCCGAGCAGATTTGGTACAACCATGACATTCTGCTCGATCGTCATGTTTGGAAACAGACCGTTACTCTGAATGACATAGCCGATTTTTCTGCGCAGTTCGATTTCGTTTAAAGACCCGGTGTCCTCTCCGTTAATGGAGATCGTGCCGCTTGTGAGCGGGACAAGCCTGTTTACCATCCGGAGAAGGGTGGTTTTCCCACAGCCGGACGGCCCGAGAAATACGGCTATATTTCCTTCCGGTACGGAAAAGCTCACATCATCCACTGCTTTTACGTCACCGTCATAAATTTTTGTTACATTTGAAAACTCAATCATAGTAGGTTGCCTCCTCGAATTATGAAATCCCCTTTGGTGTTAACCAGCGCTGTACAAGTCCGAGAACCGTGTCAACGACAATGGCCAGTACAGAAACAGAAATGGCACCAACAAGCATCATATCGCGGTTCGTTCTTGAAATTCCCTGGTCAATGATGACACCAAGACCCCCGGCTCCGATAAAGGCTGCAATAGCACCAATTCCGATGCTGAGAACGATTGCTGTTCTGACACCAGCCATAATGACCGGTACGGCAATGGGAAGCTCAACTTTTTTCAGACGCTGCCACGTTGTCATTCCAATGCCTTTCGCCGCATCCCGCATGTTCGGATCCACGTTATTAATTGCGACATAGGTATTACGGATGATCGGAAGCTGTGAGTAGAGAATAAGCGCAATAAGCGCCGGTAAAAAACCAATTCCCTGCCCGATAACGGAAAGGATCGGGATCATGATTCCAAAAAGAGCAATACTCGGAATCGTCATAATAATCGCGGCTACCTGAAGCACCGCTTCTGCCACTTCTTCGTTTGTTGTCAGGTAAATCCCGACGGGAACTCCGATCAGAATCGCGATGATCACTGCCAGCCCAACGAGCTGTATATGCTGCATCGTCAGCTGAAGAACAAAATCAATATTGTTCGTAAAATACTGCCATGCTCCTCCCAAAACTGGACACCTCCTGTATTTTCTCTTACACGTTGCAATTTTCCGCCATCGTATTGTAATGCAAAACCCGTGCCAAATCCCCAAAACAGCGTTGTGAAGGCTTTTCTGCTGTTTTCCAGTCACAAAAGCAATCTGTTAAAAACTTTTTACGTAAAAAATTTTTAACAGCCCGTCAAAATTTTTACCTGGTTAGTATTTGCTAACAGGGTGCGCACGTATTCCGGGTATACCTTGGACGCGGAGACTCAGCTCCATTAAGAATATTGAACAAAAAAATGATCCTCACTGCTGGTGAGAACCATTTCACATCATTTAGATTTACCGCGGAGAGCCTGTTTTTCTCCCAAATCCGCCTTCACATCTACCGTGTCTCCACAGGAGCACGCAACGTACTCGCTGCAGCCGGGCATTTTTCCGATCAGCCTTTGAACATTTTCCGGTGTACCGTGGGTAAAAACGGTCCGCACAGGGCGAAGCATGCTGACAAGACGCTGATTTTCCCGCAATCCCGGATGAACTTTAAGCTTGAATTTTGTATAGGGGATACTGGCTTGACATGCGAAGTTTTTCAGTTCTTCGTCTTCCGGTCCGGCACTGAATAGATGAACATTCTTTCCCGTCAGTCTCTCCTTATGTGCGAGCAGGGTTTCAGCTGTAAAAAAGCCTGCAGACCCCGGCTGAACATCGGAGGGTTTCTGTACTTTTGTGACCGGTGAACCGGGACGAGCGATCCGGCGGAAAAAAGTGCGAGTGTCTTCTCCATTCAGCCAGTCCGGACTTTCAGCCAGCTCTTCGCATCCTTTTGATACACCAGAATCAGCATAGAGAGGGATATGCTGTTTTGCACATGCGGCAAGAAGCTCCTGGCTTTTTCCTACAGAGGGGACCTGAAAGAGCACCTGCTCTCCGGACGAGGCGGCGACGGCAACGGCTGCTGCCGCCTCCCCTAGCAGCTCAGCCTGATCCGCATCAAAATCCCCGTAGGCTCCGTCCATCACAGCAAGGTCCACCTGCTGAATTTTCGGCCATTCATAGGAAAGGAGCGTGGATTCAAGAGAGCAGTCACCTGAGAAAAACACCGTTTGGCTGTCGGCATGAAAGGCAAACCAGACCGAGCCAGCGGTGTGGCCGCTTCGTCCGTACTTAAACGTCAGGTGATCGTTAAACCTCAGCCACTCATTCGTCCGGTAATCAGGCAGTTTCACAAAAGCGAGCCGCCGTTCATCAGCCGGTGAATACGGAATATTACGCTGGTTTTTTCGCCAGCTGCTTATATATCTTTTCGTCTGTTTAATGGTCTGACCCGTGGCAAATACCGGTCCTCTGTACCCGAGCCTGCTCAGCCAGGGCAGTGCGAGCGTATGATCCTCGTGGGAATGGGTCACAAAAACTGCGTCAATTTTCCGAGCATCTCTTTGCCTTAGGAGAGGGTATTTTTCCTTCATCGGAACATCCTTTTTCATCACGCCGCAATCCACCATCACGGTGCCCTGACTGTATTCCAAAAGAAAGGAGGAGCGGCCGTACTCTCCTGCTCCTCCCAAAAATGTCACTTTCATGCTCATCATCCTTTGCTACTGGCGGTATGCCTGCATCCGGTGCTTGTAATGTTCCACCACGATGAGAACCACCGTTGTAAATCCGACACTTACAAGAGCCATCGCCATTCCCAGTGCAGCCGTCCCCTGTTCAAACTGAGAGTAAATGAAGGTGGCAGAAGTGTGCATGTTCGGCGGCCGCAGAATGAGAGAGCCGACGAGTTCACGCATAGAGATCGTAAAGCTCATAATCCATCCGGCGAGAATCCCCGGAATAATGAGCGGAATGAGAACCGTTCGTAAAATGTAAATCGGTCCTGCCCCGCTCATCTTCGCTGCCTGAAAGAGGGAATCTCCGAGCTGTCCGTAGATCGCCTTGATATTCTGGACTGTAAAGGGCAGATACAAAATCACGTAAGTCGCGACGAGCATCATCCACGTGTTGTAAATCATACCCGGGTTCCAGGGAGCATTCCAGAATAGAATCAGACCAACCACCACAACAATTCCCGGAACCGTGTTTGGGGCAAGACTGAGAAAATCCATTGACTTCTCCGTAACGCCTTTTTTACGCATAATCACTATGGCAACCCAGATTCCGATCGCCACTGCAATAGTAGCTGCAATCGCCGCAAGCCAGACGCTGTTTAACAGGGCGTTCAGGCCGCTCCCCGTAAACAGGTTCACCATGTGCTGTGTAGTGAGATTTGACAAGGCAAGACCGTCACCCTGAACGCGGAGAAAGGCTGTAGAAACAACCGAGAAGTAAGGCACTCCGATCGCAAGGCCTAAGACCACGAACAGGTAAATCCATGCAAAAATCCGGTACTTTCCAAGGGGAGTAAAGGCGCTAGTCTGCCCTTTCCCGCTCACAACCTTATCGTGGCGCCGGGCGACCATCCACTGCTGGATGTACCAGATTGTAATACTCACACTCAAAAGCATGGTCGAAAGAATCGCCGCTGTCCCGAAATCAAGTGGCCATACACTTGTGTAGCGGTGAATTTCGGAAGTGAGAACGTAAAACCCGATCCGGTTCCCAAGCGTCACCGGTGTCCCGAATTCCCCGATTGTTTTTACGAAAACGAGCAACGCCCCCATGCTGTAGCCGGAGAAAAAGAGCGGAACGATTATTTTCCGGAGACGGTACTGAAAGCTTCCGCCGTGAATCAGCCCCGCCTCCTCCAGTCGTCCACCAATATTCTGCAGGGTATTCCGCATAATCAGGTAGATGAACGGAAACAGATGAAGACTCATGACGAGAACCATACCGAAGTAGGTGAAAAAATACGGTGTTACACCGCTTAAAAACGGCAATAACTGCTCGGCATAACCGTTTGGCTGCATGGACAAAATCCAGCCCATCGCGCCAATATAAGGCGGTGTCATGAAAGGTATAATAAGGACAATATCAATCCACCGGTGTTTTCTGAGCTCCGTTCTGGCCATAAAAAAGGCGAGCGGGGCAGCCAGAATGGATGCCCCGATTACGACGCCGAAACCCAGCATCAGGGAGTTAACGAGGATCTCCGTGTACTGTGCCTCAAGAAGAATGGAGAAAGCCGAAAAGCCTTCAAACGCTCCGTCAGGGGTCACACTCCGGAGCAGGACCAGGCTGAGCGGCATGAACACCAGTATGATCAGGACCAGCAGCGCGGCCCACTTGTTAAGCGTTTGTATGGCTTTTCCCATAATAAACCCTCTCCAATCAGCTCAAAAGTTGTCTTATCTTACGATGCGAAGGAAATCTTCCAGAATGTCCTGGCCGTTTTCTTCAAGATAGTCCCAGTCAAAGTCAAGTTCGGCAATCTCATCATATCCGGCCCGGTCCTCATGGGCGTCAATATCTGTACGTGCAGGAAGCAGGTAGTTGTCCGCCACAATTTCCTGGCCGGCATCAGACAAAATAAAGTCAATATACTGCTGGGCCGAGTCTACATTCTGAGCAGAGTCAAGAATGAATGCCGGACGTGGCGTGATCGTTGTGCCACTCTCCGGGAAACTGATGTCGATTGGCTCGCCGCTTTCAATATTGTTGTAGACCATGTAATCCACACCAGCCATAACAGCAGAGTTCGCTCCGCTGATCACGGTCTGAAGGGCCGGATTGTTGGCTCCTTCCATGGACAGGCCGTTTTCGCTCAGTTCCTCAAACAGCTCCCAGCCGGCATCCCCTTCCTGCTGGATGTAAGCAGCAACAAAGTCCCGGGCTGTACCGGACTGCTGCGGATCCGGAATAGCAATCTGGCCGTCAAATTCCGAAGCTGCCAGATCACTCCAGTCTGCCGGTGCTTCATCTACCATGTTCGTGTTGTAGCTGATACCCAGTGCTGCGGCACTGAAGCCGTAGTAATAGTGCTCTTCATCATACCATCCGTCATGAAGCCGGTCTGCGTACTCCGATTCGTATGGAAGGATCATGCCATCTTCCTTAAACTGCATCGCCGGAGGCATGGAGGCAAGTACGACGACATCTGCAATGGGATTACCCTGCTCAGCTTCAAGACGTCCGAGAACGTCGCCGGTCGTGCCCTGGTACATATCCACACTGATGCCCGTTCCTTCCTCAAATGCCTCCACGAGCTCTTCGGCCATACCGCCCGGACCAGCTGTGTAAATGGTCAGCTCACCAGTTTCCTCGTGATCCCCGTCTGCGGTTTCTTCGGCGTCCCCAGTGTCTCCGCCGTCCTGATCCGCTGCGTTATCCTGTTCCATTTCTGTCTGGGCACACGCGGTTACCGCAACCATTCCCAGACCAATAAGAAGTGCTTTCATGCTATGCCGTTTCATGTTCTTCGCCTCCAAGTTTTGTTTTCATCACGTGAATATTTTGACCGGTCACTTCAAAAAAGATTGTCTGACCAGGACTTAGCCTTACATCTGAATAAGCGAACATCAGCTGCTCCGTTCCGCTGATTTTAAAGGTTACCTCATAACGTTCACCGAGAAAGCTGGCCGTTTCCACCTCGCCCTGCAGACCCGTTTCCTTAGCTGTTCTGGAAAGGTTGATCTGTTCCGGACGTATGACCGCCGTTACTCTTGTGTTGAACGACTCCTCTTCCAGGAAGTTTTTTGCAAAAGGAATCGCAGCGTTCTGATTAAGCTTAAGATAATGAACACGGTCATACAGAGTATGTGTGCCTTCGATGAGAGCTCCCTTACCGACGAAGCGGGCGACAGTTTCGTTTGCCGGCTTTTGATAGACGGTTTCCGGTGAACCAACCTGCATCACGGTTCCCTGATTCATGACCACAATCCGGTCGCTCATGGCCATCGCTTCGTTCTGATCGTGCGTGACATAAATAGCAGTCATGTTCAGTTTCTTGACGAGCGCCTGAAGAAGAATCCGCATTTCATCACGGAGCGTGGCGTCAAGGGCACTAAGGGGCTCGTCCATTAAGATGATCGACGGATCATTGGCAATGGCCCTTGCGATGGCGACCCGCTGCTGCTGCCCCCCGGAGAGCTGATGGGGATACCGCTCTGCGTAATCACCAAGCTGGACATTACCGAGTGCCTCGGCCACCTTTTCTTTGAGGCCTTTCTTCTTTCCGGTTGCACGTAAACCGTATGCCACATTTTCAAAAACCGTCATATGAGGCCAAAGGGCAAAGTCCTGAAACACCATGCCGATATGCCGTTTCTGAGGCGAGGCGTTGATCCGCTTCTTTTTTGAATACACCGTTTTGCCGCCAAAGTCGATCTGTCCGTCATCGGCGTTTTCCAGTCCGGCAATGATACGGAGGAGGGTGGTCTTGCCGCACCCCGAAGGTCCGAGAAGACTTACAAATTCCCCGCTTTTTATTTCAAGTTCAATTGGCTTTAATGCCTGAAGTTTTCCAAAGCTTTTTTCGATTCCATGAAGTGAAATGTCCACTCGGCATTCCCCTTTCGTTTTCGTTCATCTTGTTTACAACTTATACTTTACCGGTCGAATGTTAAGCCATTGTTAAGATGGATTTAATCCTTAATCAAAAAAACTAATGTATAATCTATGTTGTCATAGATAATATCTATAGATTAAGAAGGGAGAGTTACCCGAATATGAACATTCAGCAGCTGGATATTTTTCACCGGTTTGTGGTCTCCCGCAGTGTAACCCGTGTGGCAAAAGAACTTGGGTTAAAACAGCCCACTGTCTCCTTTCATTTGAAAAAACTCGAGGCTTCCCTTGGTGTTACCCTCTATGAAAGGCGCGGTGACGATATTGAACTCACCTCTGCCGGTGCCACGCTTCATAAATATGCCTCACAGATTATCGGTCTTATGAATGAAACAAGACGGGTCATGAACGACTACCAGTCCTCTACACGGGGGGAAGTGCTCCTAGGCGCAAGCCACATCCCAGCCAACTACATCCTTCCGCCTGTATTCAGCAGTTTTACAACAGCTAATCCCAACATACACCTCAGCGTAAAAGTAGCGTCCACCCCGTCAGTCGTCTCCTTAATAAAAGAAAAACAACTCGATATTGGCATTGTTTCCGAGCAGAATCTTGAGGTTGAATCTTTTGAGATCAGAAGGCTAGTAAAGGACGAGCTCGTTCTCGTCCTGCCACCAGATCACCCTCTTACCAAAAAGAAACATATTGATTTAGACGATCTAAAATATGAACCATTTATTTTTCACAAACGTGGCTCCACCCGTGAGATGATTGATAATTGGATTAAGGAAAACCAGCTCATTTTAAATATTAAGATTGAACTTACTAACATAGAAGCCATTCGTCGTATGGTTATGCTCGGAGCAGGTGTGTCCATTCTTTCGAGACGTGCAGTAGCAGAGGAAGCCGACAGAGGACGTCTCGCGGCGCTCAGTGTACCTGAGTTAAAGCCCTTACGATTCATTTCGCTCATTTACAGAAAGGACCGGCCGATTACACCCGTGCTCCAGCATTTCATAACTGAGGTTTATAAACACACATAAAAAGCAGCCCGGGTACATTTAAGTGCCCGGGCTGCTGAAGTTCACAGTCAATATATTGACTGGACTTATAAAGCTTCCTCTCTTTTATCAGTCTCCGTTAAATTCGCAGTCAATGGGGTTCGCCGTTTTTCCGCTATTCTTCTGCCCTCCGAGTCAGCAAAGGAACAAGCACCAGTGCCAGAACTCCGGCACTCATTTTCCCCGCCATCATCGGCCCAATCATCTCAGGCTCTACCGATGCTGTAAAACCGAGGTGACCACCAAGGACAAACGCCCCGCTTACGGCGAATGCCCCTGTCATCACCTTGCCGCGTGCGTCCATTTCCTTCATTACCTGAAAAGCAGGAATTGAATGGGCGAGAGATGCAAGCAGCCCGGTAATCGTAACCATATTTACCCCGAGCTTCTCTGCAAAAGGCCTGAACGCCTTTCCCAGTACTGTCTGAAGAAAGTGAACAAAAGGAAACGCCCCTGCCAGGGTCAGCCCAATAAGTCCGACGATGATCAGGGCCTCTTCAATTGGCGCAGTACCCGCAACAAGCACCTGGCCCGTCAGCGTCTCTACAATAACCACTCCAGCTAGCAGGGTCAGCATCGCTGTTACGGCTCTGCCGATATAAATGAATCCTTTAACAAACAGCTGCGGCACTAAGGCAAGACCTGTGATGACTGCTGCCGAGACGAGAGCGACAGGAATCAGATTCCGCAGGAGAAATGAGATCTCAAACCCGGCAGTAAGCCCTCCGATTAAGGCTCCAGCCGGTACGGCAGCGAGTCCGGTCAGGATCCCCCGTGCAAAAAAGGAATGGTCCTCTTTTTCAATCAGCCCGAGCGCCACCGGAATCGTAAACACGAACAAAGGACCAATCATAGTGGCAAGAATAATGCCCGAAAAAAGAGCCGCCTCCGTTGAAGCAGCCAGTTCCTGGGCAAGAGGATACCCTCCCATATCGATCGCAAAAAGAATGCCGGCAAACATGGCCGGGTCCCCGCCGAACGAGACAAACAGCGGTGTGACCACCGGCCTCAGCCCGTCAGCGATCACAGGCGAAAAACAGATAATGCCGATCATGGCAAGGGCAAGAGGTCCCATTGCCGCGAATGCCCGGTCAAACGCCGCGCCGAATCCCAACCGGTTCCCGAGCGCGCGGTCCACAGCCCCGATGGCAGCAAAAAGTGCAATTGTCCAAAGTACTCCGGCGTTAAGCCACATCTGTGTTTCACCTGCTTTCTTTACACTTTAGGCCATCCCTCTACCTGGGCCTCACAGCCCTGGCAGACTGTGGTGCTGTAAGATTCTGAAAGGCTGCATCCGGGTTCTCCGAGCCTCCAGCATTTAAAAACTGCTCATAGCTGCCGGTAAAAACAGCCCGGCCTTCATGAAGGAGAACAAGATGAACATCATAAAACTGCAGTTCATGAAGCGTATGCGTGCTGATAACAACCGTTTTGCCGGCTTCCTGAACAAGCTTTCCGATCCGGTCCATAATATGTACTCTCGATTGAGGATCTACCCCTGAAGTCGGTTCATCAAAAATGTACAGTTCCCGCTCCATGTGACACATGGCAAACGTCAGCAGCCAGCGCCGCTCACCAACAGACATCTGACCATACGGACGGCCCCACAGTCCGGTCATTTTACTCCGCTCATCTTCATTCATACATGAAGTCAGGACAGGCTCGTTTTTACGAACCCTGAACCTCCTGCTGTGATCACAGTGGAGAATCAGCCTGACAAGATCCCTCCCTTTCAGTGTGTGCGTAAAGTAGACACCCTGCTGCTGATACAGAACATTTTTCTGTTTCGGCAGGCCTGCAATCCTCCCAGCCGACTTAATCATACCTGTCATCACTTCAAAAAGCGTTGTCTTACCCGCTCCATTCAGTCCGGCAATCACGTTCAGTTTGTCCGGTTTAAGGCTGAACGACAGATCGTCCAGTACCCTTCGATCAGATTTCGGATAAGAATAACTTACCTGTTTCAGTTCCACTCTGTCCCCCCCCTTCTATGTACGCATGACTGGTGATGAAAGCCGGATCCACTTGAGTACAGCCGTGCCTCCTGCCAGGTATAAGACGCCTATCCCCGCTAAAATCCCAGCAGATACTTCCGGTATTCCAGCCTGCACACCAGGAATGTTCATCGCAATCTGATACGTGAAATATGCAGGGTTGATAACAGCAAAGGGAACAGCAAACGCCCCTGAAACGATCTGATTAAACGTAATGAACAGCACGACAAAAATACTGATGCTCATAAGTGGGGCAAATGACTGCTGCGTGAGTTTCAGCATCAGAATCCAGGACAGAGCAAGCGTGGCGGGAATCATCGTGATCGCTGCCACCGTCACCGCATGAAGTACAATTGCCAGTGTCAGATGTCCGAATAAAAGACCTGCAGTGCCTGCCAGGACGAAGGTGTTTGCAATCAGAAAAACATAGTTTGCAAGAATCTGTCCGAACACAACAGGTCCCGGCCGCCCGGCAATAAACGTAAACATCTTGAAAAAACCGCCCTCTCTCGACGCCACCAGATTCATAATCGTCTGCATCGCCACAATAAACACCTGGACCGTCACAAACATAGCCAGCAGTCCCGTATACGCCGCTTCCGCCGGCGGCTCCGAAAACCAGTGCATGTTCACAGCGATCATGTAAACGAGGGGAAAACCGAGCACAAAAAACAACTGCACTTTCGAAGTAAATGCAGTTTTCAAAAACAGAAGAAAATATTCGTAAGTCTGCCTCCAAACGTCCATGGCACCACTTCCTCTTTACAGATTGTTTCTTCTATTTTACAGCAAACGTAAGCGTCAGGGAACAGAATATAGGAAAAATAAGGATTCTCCCACAGTTTAAAAGTTCTTTTACAGGTTTTCTCTAATTGAGATTGTTTTTTATTAAAAAGCTGCATGTCGACGCTTTCCGCGGGCAACGCCTCAGCCTCCTCGGAGAAACCCTCCGCGGGTCTTCGGCTTCTGTTTTTCCCGCTGGAGTCGCAACTTTCGCTCCAAAATTTTTATACTCAGTCGCAACAATCTTTCCGCAAAGAGCCAAGAAAAAAGACCGCCTGCAGACTGAGAGGCGATCGGTATGACTTCATTATATTATTAAGCTGTTTTCGTATAGATTGTTGTTTTATTGCGCTGCAGGCGGACGCTTTCCGCGGGCATCGTTTCAGCCTCCTCGGAAAAATCGTCCTGCGGGGTCTTCAACTGATGCTATTCCCGCTGGAGTCGCCGCCTTTCGCTCCATTAATAATGTGACCAATAGCAACAATCATTACGAACACAGCCTATTATTATTAATACAGCAGAATTTCTCCTCCCTAAAATCCGGCGCGGATTTCGTCGAGACCGATCACCATCAGGGCTTCCATCTCCTCATCTGAAAGGCGGCTTTCGAGGACAGCCTGAATTTCAGCCTGCTCTTCAGCACTCATGCCTCCGGATGCTTTGTTTGCAATATCGTAGAGTTCGCTCATGGAAAACTTTGAAAACAGGAGGCGTGTCGCTTCCTCTTTCGTTGTAAACGGAAGATTTTCTCTTTGTTCCGGGGTCATTGCGCTGCTGTATTTTTCAGCGAGCGCCTGCATGTCAGGATCAGCCAGAATGTCCCCGGCTTCTTTTCCTGCAAGCATTTCATTTTTTACCTGATCGGTCATCTGCTGGGACATGTACCCAAGGGCAGCGTTATAGGAAAGATACCCGAATGCCCCAAGCAGGACAACGAGAACAATAAACTTTTTTATCACAGCGGATCACTTCTTTACATTTTATTTGGCATGGCGTGATGATATCTGTGTGTCAGCAGCAGGGAACCCGTGTTTCTACATTCTTTACCCCTTCATCTCTTAAATATACGACGCTTTTTCAGACCGGGAGTTTCATATAAAAATTCCGGCATCGCACATGGGATGCCGGATTGAATCATGTATTCTTGCGCTCACGGATGAGTACCACTTACGGATTTTCGTTCATGTCATCGACGAACCAGTCTCCATCTTCATTCACAAGGATCACCGAACCGGTTTCAAGTTCTTCAGAATCATAGGCACTACGGTCCTCTTCGATCTCTTCCCCATTTCGTTCCTCAATGTAGAGCTCATAGGCTGCCTCGATCTGATCTTCTGATTCCTCTTCAATTGAAAAGGTGACGATTGTATATGAGAAGGTGCCGACAATTTCACCCATTTGCTCATCAATTTCTTCTGCGTCAGTTTCAATCTGTTCCAATGAGACGCCGAATTCTCTTTCTGCAAAGTCATTTGTTATGTATTCGGTAATTTCGCTGAAACCGCCACTGTCAAACACACCGATAAATCCTTCAAACGTTTCCTTTGCTTCATCTTCGGCAGATCCACATGCTGCAAGTGCCGCAGCGGCAATAATGGCAACAGCAGATTTCACCCATTTTCTCATCAGTTTCCTCCTCGTTTCCCATACTTCTTTTCAAAAGGGATTGTACTACTTTATTCACATAAAGAAAAATGAGTTTATCCGTCCGACAGTTTTTTCGAAGCTCCGCTGAACGCAATCCGCTCGCTTTCCGCGGCGGTGTCGACGAGCCTGCTTCTTCCTCTTAAAGCTTAAAGCAAAGCTTCTAAGCTGGCTGTGTCGAAGCAAATCGGAGCATAATCGAGATGCCAATGCTCTTCACTGCCGCAGAAGTCTCACTCCTGGCGTGTGCTGTGCATAATAGGTGTTTACTGACTAAGAAGCGTACTTTTTCAAAGAAAACTCCCTGTCCCTAGTAACAATGAGTGCGCTGCAGGTTCAAAAACGGCAGAAAAAAGAGGAACCCGTTACCGGCCTCCCCGCCTTATGATTCTGTTAAAGGGAACGTAATTGTAAATGTGGTCCCTGTTCCCTGTTCGCTGTCTATGTCTACGGTGCCGCCATGCTCTTCGATGATTTTGAACGTTACCATCAGGCCGAGTCCGGTTCCGGTTTCTTTAGTAGAATAGAAAGGTTCTCCGATTCTCTTTAACTGATCTTTAGGAATCCCGCATCCTTCATCAATTACCTTTACAACAGCATTGCCGTCTTCTTCGTGGACATCCACTCGTATTGTTCCGCCCTGCTCCATCGATTCGATTGCATTTTTCAGCAGATTCACAAATACCTGTTTAATCTGATGAGGAGCACAGAAAACTTGGAGAGCGTCGTCTGTGAACGTTCTTTCAATCCCGATGTTCTTAATGATTGCCTGAGTTTCAAGAAGGGTTGTGATGTGATCGAGCAGCTCATTGAGATCACAAACCTCCTTATCAAGAGACTGAGGCTTGGACAGGATCAGCAGTTCAGTGAGTATCTGCTCAATCCTCCCAAACTCGGACTTCATAATTTTAAAATATTCTTTTTTCTCGTTTCCATAAATCTCAATCAACTGTAAAAAACCTTTCAGCGATGTAAGAGGGTTACGGATTTCATGGGCGATTCCTGCTGCAAGCTGGCCGACTGCCGAAAGCTTTTCAGACTGGTGAAGCATTTCTTCTGACTTCTTTTTCTCGGTGATGTCCCGGAATGTAAAAACACTTCCTACCACTTCACCTTCAGAAACCATGGGCGTGACCGTATACTCGGCTACATAAGGCGAGCTGTCTTTTTTATAAAGGGTCACGTCGGTCTTCCTGATTATTTCATAGCGGTTCAGTTCATTTTTCGAAGTGAAGCTGTTCTTAAGGTCTTTCATTTCACTGTCGTAAAGAGTGGAAAAAAGCTGGATAAAAATATTCGGCTTCAGCTCCTCACGGGAGAAACCTGTGAGTTTCTCAGCCGCTTCGTTCCACATCACGACATTGAAATCTTTATCGATCCCGAGAATGGCATCTTCAACCGACTGCAAAATCAGCTTATTCATATGATTCATGCGTTTCAGTTCGAGTGATTTTTCCTTCTCACCGGTGATGTCCTTCACAATACCGTAAGCACCAATAATCTCTGTATCAACGATAATTGGCAGAGCTGTGCACTGCACATAGAAAGGCCTGTTCTTAAGACGGGCAAGATCAAATTCCCTCGTTACAGGCTTTCCGTCGCGGGCAAGGGAGAACAGCCTCTCCGCTTCCTCTCCTGCCTGATAAGGAAGCAGTGATTTAAACCTTCGGCCCATCAGCGCAGATTCGTTTGTGTCAAACATTCTTTCAAATGCCTGATTAACAGCAATATATTTTCCATCCAGATCAATAGAACAGACCGCATCCGGGTGTTCTTCAAAAAGAGTCCGGTAGCTTTCCTCGACTGCCAGCAGGGCAAGCTGGCGCTGAGTGACATCACGAAATACAGCTGTGAGCCCGTTTTCCGACGGATATACTCTGACATTAAACCATGTTCTCAGCGGGGTGAAATATTCATACTCGACTTCTGCAGGAACCCCTTCATGCAGAGCCTTCTCATAGGCTTCATACACACGGGTGCCCCTCGCCTCCGGGAAAAGCTCCCACAGGTTTTCTCCGATCAGGTCTTCCTTTTTTATATATAACTGCTTACAGGCTGCAAGATTTGCGTAAATAACGTTGTATGTCTGATCAAGCGCAAGTATAGCATCGCTCAATCCATCAAGAATCGGAGATGTTTTCATTTCACCTTCACTGTCTCCTGGCGAGGAGACAATTTTTTCATAAAGGAAACTGTCTTCAACTCGATCTGCCAACGGTTTCACCTCATTTTCCAAAAGCTGATATCGCCGCTCTTATGAGGGCTTGATGCACAATTCTTCCAGTAACATGAAGCGGAAGAAAAAACTGAATGTTTTTCCGAAAATCATCTATCTTCTATTCTAGCAAATAATTTCGAATTTGCCGAAAGTTTTTTGCTGAACAAATACGTTATGTGTTTTAGTTTGTCATTTCGGTACATTATCCCCAGGAAAAACCGCCCGGTTTACAGCAGGCACAGCAGAATCATGTCGCATTAAATCGACCGGTTTGTATACAGGCTTTACGAGTGTTTTTCGTATTTCAGGCTCCCCGTTTCCTGTTAAGCAGAAAGATGATTGTCACAATTTGTGTCTTTTTTCATTTGGTGTGTCAGCCTTTCTCTGAATAAAAAAGCACTGCCTGGGTGACAGACAGTGCCTCTAAAGTGATCAGATTCCAGCCGATCGCTGTAGTCGTTTTGCAATTTCCATGAAGTCTTCCTGAGATATACCTGGTGCAAAACTTTCTGGAATCGGCGGAAGGTCCGGGATCGGTCCCCCCTGGGGAGTTCCCTGTATAACTTCAAGTTTCCCTCCGTCTTCAGGGTGAGTCCCTTTCCAGATTTTCACCACATCTTTGTAATCCTTTGCGCTGAATGTATACAATTTCCGGTGAACACCTTCTGCTTCAAACTTACGGGTGGTCTCAAAATGACTGTTGTCAAGACTTGGAATCGGCAGCATCTTTGTAATGTCCACACCTGTAGCTATTTCCAGAGCCTTTGCATAGGCCATTACATGCACGCCTCCGCGTACAAGCAGATAGCCGATCATTTCCCGGGCGACCGGGTTGTCTGTCATCTCATACACGCGCATTTTGTGGGTTCGTGCACCGCACTCGAGAAAGAAGTTGTGAAGCAGATCCAAAACAAGATTTCCACTGTTAAACACATAGTCTGCCCCGTTCCAGCCTGCTCCCATACTGTCAAACGGTTTTGCTGTCTGAGCCGTATCGATAAAGTGATACGAGTTACGTTTGTCCTTGGCGTTCTGCATCGGGGTCACGTCCGGATCACCAGGAAAGGTCGTTCCGTAAATCATCAGGTTGATTGTGTTGGAAACCAGTTCCACATGGCCGAATTCCTCTGCTGTAATACTTGCTACAAGATCATAGAAAGGCTTTAACTTCCTCTTCTGCCTGAATGCAAAGGACTGAAACATATAATTATTCAGGGTGGACATTTCCCCAAATTTACCGCCAAGCAGTTCCTGGACCGCGGCAGCACCATTAGCATCAGGACCATCCGGCATCGGCAGTTCAATCTGCAGTTTGTCTATTCTTGTTATCAAGAAGCAGTCCCTCCAGTTTTCAAATGGTCTAGTCAGATTTCTTACATGCAGTCACACTTCTTTATTCATATGCACAGCGCTGTTTGTCCTAAAACCAGGAACTGTGTTGGGCAATTGACCGAAAAAAAAAAGAGAGCTGCCCGCGCAGCTCTCAGAATACTCCTATTCATTAAAGCAGGACAAGACCGAGGCCGATTACGATCCCGCTCATAAACAGCACGATCACACAAAAGCCCATGATGTCCCGTGCTTTCAGTCCGGCTATGGCAAGAGCCGGCAGAGCCCAGAACGGCTGAATCATGTTCGTCCAGGCGTCGCCCCAGGCAACAGCCATGGCTGTTTTGGCTGCATCCACACCAAGCTCACTGCCGGCACCAAGCATGATCGGTGCCTGAACCGCCCACTGTCCGCCGCCCGATGGAACAAAGAAGTTTACAATCCCTGCACTGATAAAGGCAAACAGAGGGAAGGTTGTTTCGTTCGAGATGGAGACGAACCACTGGGAAAACTCAGCTGCGAGTCCTGAAGCAACCATCATTCCCATAATCCCTGCATAAAAGGGGAACTGAATAATAATGCCGCCTGCATTCTTCACCGCGCTGGCCACACTGTTCAGGAAGTTCTGCGGCGTACCATGGAACAGGATGCCGAGGAACAGAAACAGAAAGTTTACGATATCAAGATTCAGGTCAAAGCCGTTCTGCACCAGGTAATAAACAAGGAAGGCAATCCCCATAACTCCTGTTACCAGAGAAATGAGCCGGCTTCGCTCAAGACGCTTTGCAGGAGTAAGTTCCTCAGATCCAAGCAGATCACTGTCTGTCGTTGCCGCCGTTTCGTCATCCTCCAGTAGTGCCGGATCCACGTTTACCGCTTCTTTCTGGTTCATCATCAGCCGGTTTAGAATCGGCACGGTAATAAAGAGAGCGGCTACGATCACCAGATTAAACGGGGCAAAAATCGTTTCACTGGTCGGAATGAGACCGATCATATCTTCTGAAAAGTGACCGCCCGTCGCAACTGTTAGGGGAATGGAGCCCGCCAGCCCGCCATGCCAGACAATGAAGCCGCTGTATGCACTGGCAATGAGAAGCCGGTAATCAACTGTGGTCACTTTTTTCGCCAGTTCCTTTGCGAAAAGAGCACCGATCACAAGACCGAATCCCCAGTTGATCCAGCTCGCCATGAGAGCAACGAGGGTGACGATGACAATCGCCTGCCCAGGGGTTTTCGCCAGGCCTGCCATCTTCTGAAGCATCCGTTTAAAAAACGGACTCGAAGCAAGCACATACCCTGTAACAAGAATCAGAACCATCTGCATGGCAAACGTAAGAAGATCCCAGAACCCGTTCCCCCAGTGAGCCACCATGTCCATCGGCGTACTCGGGGTTAAAATTAAACCAAGACCGAAAACAACGAAGGTTAATACAATAACAAATAAGAACGGATCCGGAAGGTAACGCTGCATAATCCGGGTAGTTAAGTTTGTAAGCGCATTCATTTTATACCATATCCTTCCGTTAACTTTAGTTTTAGACGTGCGAATAATCAGATCCTATCTTTCCTCCTTTCCATACTGGTCTGTATGTAAATAAAAACGGTCTTTATGCTTTTTTCGACAAATTCTTCGTTTTTCCTGCCTGCGCATACAAAAACACCACTACAGAATTGCTCCTGTAATGGTGTTTCGGATTAAACTGTTTTATTTCCGATCTGTGATGTTTAACAGTTCGGGCACAGTAACAAACTCATATCCTTCACTTTTGAGCTGCTCAATGATCGGTCCGAGGGATTCAACGGTGCTGCTCATATCTACTGTCCAGTGACTTCCGTCATGCATCAGGATGATCGACCCGTTCCCCGCTTCATTTACCACGGTACTGACTATCTCATCCATAGAAGGCTCTTTCCAGTCTTCTGTATCCACTGTCCAGAATACGGCAGATTCATTATTGGCAATCAGGCTTTCGGTATGAGCCTCCCCCATATTCCCGTAAGGCGGGCGGAACAGTGACGGACGATAGCCGAGCAGGTTACTGATAATATCCTCTGTTTCTGTAATTTCCCAGCGCATCTGGCCTACGGTTTCACCATCCAGGTTAGGGTGCCAGTAGGTGTGATTACCGATGGCATGACCGTCGTTGTCAATCCGCCTGATCAGATCCGGATGACCTTTCGCCCGCGCGCCCATGACGAAAAAGGTTGCTCTGACGTTATGTTCTGCCAGCGTATCGAGAATGCCTGGTGTAAATCTCGGATCCGGTCCGTCATCAAATGTCAGGGCTACCCGGTTCACATTGTTTGGACCGCGATAGACCACGGTTTCCGGAAACATCCGCTGCAGTTTGCCAAAACCGATACTGGAAAGCCCTTCATTCTCCGGTTCCTTCTCGACAGCATAGGCTGACGCTTGATCCGGCTCCATTTCCACACGGTGCTCTGCTTCCGGTCCATCTGCCAGTTCAGCGGTCTGGCCTGTTTCCGGACTTTTCGGCGCTCCGCTTCCCATTCCTCCCAGATCATTATCAGCCGGACCACGGACGTTATCCTCTCCGGTCATGCAGGCGGTCATCATTGCCAGAGCCAGCATGAAGAGGATTGTCAGAACGGTAGCCCGGATTTTAGCTGGTGATGGTTTTTTGTACGTCATTCACAAGAACCCCTTTCAGCACGTGATTAATTCCACACGATGAAAACGGCACCCTTCCCCCGTCTCCTGTTCGCATACAGGATAGTATCCCAATTTAAACCATTTTCATTCAGAAGCGGGAGATCCAGCCGGCTTCGCACTAAGAAACCGCTACACAAGAATGTGCAGCGGTTCCTCCGTATTCATCCGTATTCTTTCCGGTGTGACCTCACACTTGCGGCCGAGAATCCGGACGCCGGCTCGGGCGGCTTCTCCAATCGCCTCGGCAAAATCCGGATCAATCCAGCGTGCCGGCTCCACAGACACCGTATCTTCACGCTGTGCCACAAAGAACAGGGCCGCCTCCCAGCCTTCCTCGCCGGCTATCTCCGCTAGTTCTCTGACATGCTTTGTCCCTCTCGCCGTAACCGCGTCGGGAAAGGCCCCTCGCCCCCTGTGATCAACAAGGGAAACTCCTTTTACTTCAACAGCCATTTTTCTGTGGCCGGCTTTTTCCTCGAGAAGCAGATCCCAGCGCGAGCCGCCTTTTTTATATTCGGCTCTCACAAAGCGCCAGCCACTGAATTCTTCAATCAGTTCTTTTTCAATCGCCTCCCGGGCGAGGACGTTCGGAATTTGTGTATTCACCGACACCCAGCCCCCGTCCCCTCTGGCTACCATCGCAGCCGACCATTTGGTCTTCCTGTTCGGGTCATCCGTATACTGGAGCATTACCGCCGCATCCGGAACGAGCAGTTCTTTCAGCCGGCCGGGATCAGGGAGATGAACCCGGACCACCTCACCATCCGGAAGTCTGCAGTGCAGAATAAAGCGGTTCGGCCGCTCCACGAACCGAGCTTTTATTAAGTCATCAAAAACCATCTGAACCATTACGATTCCTCCTTACAACCTCCCTTTATTTTACCTGTAAAACAACCGGAATAATAGAAAAGAACCCTCCAGCATGGAGAGTTCTTGAGGATCAGCTGCCGTTCCAGGCCTGAAGTACGAAGTTCAGGAAGAACAGCATGGAAATAACGACAAGAACCGGTGACAGTTCTTTTCTTTTACCGAGCATCAGTTTCAGAAGCGGGTAAGCCACAAAACCAAAGGCAATCCCGTCTGCAATGCTGTAGGTAAGCGGGATGAGTACAATGACCATGAAGGCAGGAAAGCCTTCGGAAAAATCGTTAAGGTTGATTTTCTGGATATTCTGCATCATCAGACCGCCGATAATAATGAGCACCGGCGCAATGGCGCTCGGAGGAATCATCGTAATGAACGGGATGAAAAACAGGGAACCGAGAAACAGTACACCTGCCGTTACCGTTGTCAGCCCTGTCCGCCCTCCTGCCGCAATACCTGCTGCACTTTCCACTGTAGCAACGGTCGGACTTGTGCCTAAAAATCCGCAGCTGAGTACCGACACTGCGTTCGCCTGAAGTGACCGTTTGTATTTTTCCGGCTGACCGGCCATGTTCAGATGCCCGTGAATGAGCCCGATATTTTCAAATACAATCACCATCACAAGGGAAAATACAGCAGCTGCAAAGGCGATCGTAAGCATGCTCGTAAACGTGAATCCGAAGAATACTTCCCCGTACGGCGCAAGTGACATCGTGCCTGTTTCCCCGCTGCCCATCACACCGAGTGCGAATGCCAGTCCGGTTCCAAACAGAATACTGATCAGAAAATTACCCGGAACGCCTCGAACAAAGAGGGCTACGGCTACAAACAGGGTCACAATTGTGGCAATCACCCTGGGATCCGTGAGATCACCGAACGCCACAAACGTGGACGCGTCTGAAACGACGAGACCGCCCTGCTGAAGACCTATAAATGTAAGGAAAATTCCGATCCCTACTGTAATCGCTTCTTTAAGGGAAACCGGAATGGATTTCGTAATCACCGGGGCGAGCTTCGTAAAGGCAATCACACAGAAAATAATACCGGACACGGTTACAACCGCGAGTGCTTCCTGCCAGGCAAGACCCATCGAGTGTACGAATGTGTACACGAACATGGCGTTGATTCCCATTCCGGGCACGAGCAGAATCGGCGCGTTCGCCCAGAAACCCATGATAAGGCTTCCGAGAAACGATACGAGTACCGTCGCCACGATCCCGGCTACAAGGGGAATTCCTGCGTCAGCGAGAATAGCCGCGTTCACGATGACGATATATACGATCGTGAAAAAAGCGACTGTGCCTGCTGCAAGCTCCTGCCTGACTGACGTATGATGCTGGTCAATTTGAAACCAGTTGTTTAATTTCTGGTGCAATTCAACTTCTCCTTTTTATGTGTCCCCTCGCCCGACCTCCCGTTAAACACGGGAAAGTCCGCCTGCTGTAGATGGCGGACCAGAAGTTTATTCTACCATTAACCGGCGCGTTTTTCACTGGAAAAAGTACGGTACTTATAACAGTTGATAAACCCTGCCGTGTCGAGTAGGGGATCGTATTAAAAGAGAATATCCGGAAGGAGGAGTCAAAAGATCGTCGCCGAGTTAGGCCCGGTGAAAAACCACCGCAAAAAAAGACCGCATCTCCCCGGTAGGGAATGCCGCCTTTTTTCAGTCAACTGTAATGATCAGTCCGGTGGACATAATATGCTTTTTCCGCTCGCCGTCCTTTTCTACAAAAAAATCGGAGTTAAGCTCAATTTCATATTCTCCGGCAGGAAAGTGCGGTCCTTCTGCAAAGCTCCTGATGAAGTCCCTTTCACGGTCACTGGCCTGGCTGTTTATGGTTCCCTTGCGTACATAGTTCTCTTCATACCACACATCCCGTTCCAGCGTCATGACTGAACCCGGTGAGTCCTGAATATAGGGAATTTCAATCCCTCTGGTGACTTCCTGAATACGGTACCAGAAAGGTGACGTGCGGTGGGAAATAGTGACCTCGTCTTCTTCACCGATATATTTAAGTTTGGCTTTCAGTCCTACGTTGTCGCTCTCTTTATATTCCGCCTGGTCAGCCAGCAGCCGGATAATGAAATCACCTGACTGTGTTTCCGATATAACGGGGGGCGAAGCTTCTGCTATATCGTTCATATAGTCCTGGCCGCTGCACCCGGCAATGAGGGCATACAGTGCAATGAATGACAGCGTTGCAGCAATCGATCCCTTCATGCTGAGTTCCCCTTTCTAAAGAAAACACACTTTTTTATCTATACCCGTTCCAGCGCATGTTAAGACTCATTCTGATATTTAATAAGTATACACACATTCCCGTGCAAAAAAAGCCGGCGAAAGACCACCGGCTTTTTTCCCATATTCTGTTTACCACATTAGAGAAACAACGGAATGATCCCTGCCAGCAGAATGGCAGTCGTAAGTACGAGCACCAGGGTGCCCCAGATCCATGCCTGTTTTCTCAGCTTTCTGTCCCGCGGTACTTTCCTGATAAACACAAAAACGAGCAGAAAGGCCATTAAGATGAACAAGATCGGCTGAATAATTTCCAGTCCGGTCCCCTCCTTTGCTTTTATCGGGACATTCCGGGCTTATTTTTCATGTAAGTCAGGACATATGGATCAATTTTGTCGCTTTCCTGCCAGCGCTCGTCAAAGTTTTCCTGTAGAAAGTACGTTTTCAGTGCTTCTTTGACTGCAGGATTATACGTATCATAGGTCGTATCCAGCAGTCCTTCTTCACGCAGGAGATGTTGAACATCGACCAGCACATCCTCTTTTATGTCCAGAAGTTCGTTAGGATTCGGCCGCGAAAAATAGAGACTGTGCAGCTCTAACAGACGCTTGAGTTCCCTGATCGGATCCGGATGGTCGTCAACCCGGAGATCGTATTTCCGGTCGTTATACCCGCCGTACCCGCCTTCCTCCTGAACAACAAACAGGGCTGCAGACTGCTTGCCTCTTGAATCGCCGCCTGCTTCCTGAGCCTGATCGAGAGCCTGGATTAGACGTTCTGCCAGTGTTCCTTCAGATTGTTCAAACGTATTTTTCAAAGCATCCACAGTTTCTTCACTGACGAGGATATTTCCCTGAGCGGTGCAGTACTTCCCTGATTTGTGGCCGGCCCAGTCGTAGCAGTCGTCTCCTGTATAGGCAGAAGTCTCTCCGTTTTTATCCATCACAGCAAACTGGCGGAGCGCGCGCTCATCATCATCTTTTACAAGTTCCTGTGCCACCTCTCCCGGTGACATGCCTTCCTCGAGCATGGCCAGTCCCCTCGGACCATAGGAAGTATTGGCAAAAGACTGCGTCGCCACAGCTCCAACGCCTGCTTTCGCCCAAGGTACAACAGCGCCGACACCGAGAAATTTGGATTGAACGGCTATGCCCCACTCTTTTGTTTCAGGATCAAAACCGATAATCGAAAAAGTCGCTACCGGGGGCTCACTATGGTTGATACTTCTCATCTGAACGCCTCCTTTATTTGTTCAATCATAAAATTCAGAATACTGTTCGTCAAGACATGCGCTGTCCCGTCCACGTTTCACTTCCAAAGCGAAGGGGAAACTGTATAATGTGAAAACGTATTTAATACAGGAGATGATAGGAAATGAGAGTACTTGTAATCGGAGCAAACGGGCAAATCGGCCGTCATATGGTAAAAATGCTCGGCCTGAGCACTGAACATGAAGTAAAAGCGATGATCCGTTCGGAGGAACAGCGAAGCACAATGGAAGACCTCGGTGCCCACGAAATTGTCATTGGGGACTTGGAAAAAGATTTTTCACATGCCTATGAGGGGGTAGACGCCGTCATTTTTACAGCAGGATCAGGCGGCCACACCTCTCAGGAACAGACGGAAGTGATCGACCGCAGCGCTGCGATTAAATCAGTTGAAGAAGCGGAAAAACACGGTGTTGCACGCTTCATCATGATCAGCGCAATCGGTGCCGGACATCCGGAGGAAACACCGGAGGGCATCCGTCATTATATGAAGGCAAAAGGTGCTGCTGACGACGCACTGCTGAACAGCCGTTTGAATTACACCATTTTACGTCCCGGGAGTCTCTCGAACGATGCGGGCAAGGGAACCATTACAGCGGCAAAAGAACTGTCTGACCGTTCAGGGGAAATCCCTCGTGAAGACGTAGCCTCAGCTGCGGTCAACTCCCTGACGATCGAAGAGACAAACCATCAGGTTTTCGAGCTTCTTTCCGGTGATACGAGCATCGGAACAGCATTGAAAAACATTAAATAGGCAGAAAAGCCTGTCCCGAAAATGGCGGACAGGCTTTTCCTATGGATTCAATGTGAAGGGGGCGGCTATTCCATCAGCCTTTCAATCATAAGCACGGGATCTTCCTCGACAACGATTTTTCTGCGCACCTCGTCATCAAGAAAACCCTGTTCTTTCATATGGTCAAAAAAGCTGACAAGCGGGGAATAATAACCGTTTATGTTCAAAAGTCCGTTCTTTCCTTTGTGCTGACCGAGCACTTCCTGCGTGAGCATTTCAAAGTACTCTTCCATCGTCCCAATACCGCCGGGCATAGCAATAAAACCATCGGACAAATCAGATATCATCTGTTTGCGTTCCCGCATGGTTTTGACTATATGGAGCTCTGTGAGTTTCTGATGGGCAATCTCCCTGCTACCGAGAAATTCCGGGAGGATCCCAATTACCCGGCCCCCATTTTCAAGCACTCCGTCCGCAACTGCCGCCATAATGCCGACGCTTGCACCGCCATAAACCAGTTCGATATTACGCTCCGCAAGGGCCTTGCCCAGCACCCGGGCAGAGTTTGTATATTCCGGATGCCGCCCTGCTCTGGAGCCGCAAAATACTGCACATCTTTTCATGTATAATCCTCCTGTTTTGCTGTTTGCCTGGTTTTATTATAGCCGATTGCCGTGTTTTAGCTATAGGGAATGGTCTGGCTGGGCGTGGTGATGATTCACAGTTATACTTCCTGTGATGGGATTGGTTAAGGTTTATAATCTGCTGTTTTCCTTTTATACGCAATAACCCGGCTCAAGTTAGGGTTTACATTTGACTGATTCGCTTTTATACACCTTGCCTCTGCACACTTTAGGGTTCATAATCTGCTGATTCAGAATTATACCCCCTAATGGAACACCCTCATTTTGGTTAGGTCTTAAATATCCCTTTTATACGACCTAACTACTGTTCAGACGCCCGTTAAGTCTTAAAAATCACTTTTTCACACCTTAACTCCCTCATCCATGTACGTTAGGTAGTAAAATGCCACTCGTTTCTGCCTCACTCCATTTCCCGCCTCCCACACCACAATAAAAAACCGGGCATATGCCCGGTCATCAGCTACTCGCTCTCTACTCCGTCGCTTTCTTAGTGTCCTGTACAGAGCCGTCCTTCCTGTGTATCACAATCTCTGCGTTCCGGGAATCGATCAGTTCATCGGCCCGTTCCATCGCATCCTCTTTTGTGTCGAATTTACCGGCAGCCCGGTCCGCTCCCTCTTTCTTTACTTCCCACTTGCCATCTGATTCGGTTACATGGTAGGTCACATCACTTTTCGGCCCGACCTTTTTTGCTTCATCAATAGCGATGGGGATCGCCCGCCCCTCTTCATAACCGTCCTCAAGCAGAGAATTGGCAATTTCGATCGCTTTATCCCGTATGTCCTTATCGAGGTTTTTCATGGAATCTGGATAATCGGTTTTCGTCCATGGCATCTGATCATCATCTCCTTTACATAGGTGAATACACATTACATTCCCCTTTTCCACGCATAAAAAACAGCAGCCCCTCAAATCGGAAAGGCTGCTGCTGACATTATTTTTTTGTGCGGAGCACAGTAAAAGTAAACAGGTCGGACCGGAAGTAATTGATTGAATAGAGAACGGGCCGGTTTTTAGTATCGTAATGCATCTGGGTGAGAACGAGGAGGCTCATATCGCCTTTACAGTTCAGTGCTTCAGATACCTCTTCCACGTACCCCTGTGATTTTATTTTTGAGACTGCATAATCCACTTCAATTCCAGCTGTGTTTTCAAGATCGGAGAACAGGGACTGCTCGGAAAACTGGTGGTTCTCCCCGAAGAGAGCAGCGGGGAGGATATCTTTACAATAGACAACCGGACTCCCATCGGCCGTTCGGATCCTCCTGATTGACTTCACCTTCGCCCCTGGTTTGAGCTTGAAACGGGTGCGATCAGCGTCAGCCGCCGGCACCGTTTCCTGAATATACATACTCGTCCCGGGCTGTTTTCCGTTTTGAATAATCAGATCACTAATGCTGGACAGTTCCTCAATGCCGCTTTCAATCAGGGCCTGTCCTCTGACAAACGTCCCGAGCCCGTGCACACGTTTGACGATGTTTTCGCTTTCAAGAATCACCAGAGCTTCCCGGAGTGTTGTCCGGCTTACGCCCAGACGTTTTGCCAGTTCCGGTTCGGACGGAAGTTTCATATCCGGGGGCAGCTCCCATTTTTTTAAATCCATTTTAAGCTGATTGACAACCTTCATGTACAACAGTTCTTTTTCACTTGATACTGACATTGCCATTCTCCACTCTCCTCAGGACTTTAACGCAGATACGACGCCGCAAGAATCTCATGAAGACCCGGTTTTGCAGCGATCACAGACGAATGGTCAAACGGGTAAATAGAATCATTTCCGGAAGTTGTGACTACAGCGCCGACTTCCTTCAGTAAAACCAGACCGGCACCGAAATCCCACGGACCAAGTCCAAATGCAATGGAGCCATCCAGTCTCCCGCACGCCACGTGAGCAAGTTCAAGGGCCGCTGACCCCTGACAGCGGACCCCGCGGACCTTGGAGACGAGTGACTGCATCTTTTCAAAATCAGCATACTCATTCGGCACGAGCCAGAGTGAATTCATGGCGATCAGAGCCTCTTCCTCGGACGTTGGCGAGAGCCTTTCCAGCTTCGTCTCGTTCAGCCAGGCCCCCTCCCCGGAAAGAGCATGAAAGCATTCTCCTTCGGCTGGATCAAAAATGACTCCTGCAATCGGGCTTCCTTTATGATATACACCAACTGATATGGCAAAATTGCGCTTCTGATGGACGAAATTTGTTGTTCCGTCGATCGGGTCGATCAGCCATACTGTCTCCTCTTCTGGTATGTAACTGCGCTGGTCAGTGACAGTCCCTTCTTCACCCAGAATCATATGCTCCGGAAATTCGGTATTTACCTTTTCAGCAAAAAAACACTCAATTTTACGGTCCATTTCGGTTACAAGGTCGGCAGCAGATGTTTTATATTCCGCTGCGATATTTTGAGTCAATGAATCCATTAGCATAAGCCCGGCTTCTTTTGCCAAGGCAACGGCAAAACGATGTATGGCGGATTGATCCATCATAAGTAACCTCCTGCGGTAATGGAAAAAGGCTCAGCCGCTTTTTCAAGCATGCTGAACCTTTATCCTTTGCTATCTGTATGTCCAGCCAGATATTAAGTTACAGAACTGACGGACGGTTTAAACGAGTTTCTTACGGATTTTACCACTGAGAATATCGATAAGCGTAACGAAAATAACAACAACATAGAGGATCATACCGACATCTTCCCAGTTACGCTGCTGTGTCGCGAGCAGAAGCGGGAAACCAATACCACCGGCACCTACGATCCCGAGTACAGTGGAAGCACGAACATCGATTTCAAAACGGTAGATCGCATAGGACGAGAATTCAGGAACTACCTGTGGAAGTACACCGTACCACATGGCCTGAACGCGGTTACCACCGCTCGCCTTGATCGCTTCTACTTTAGACATGTCAATGGTTTCGATTACTTCAGCATACAGCTTACCGAGCATCCCGATCGAGTTAATACTGATGGCGAGTACCCCGGCATATGGACCGATACCGACGGCAGCAACGAAGATAATCGCAAAAATGAGCTCAGGAATAGCACGGATTGCATTCAGGATCGCTTTACCAACGTAGGAAAGTCTTCCGCCTGTCATGTTACGGGCAGCAAGGAATCCTACCGGAATCGCCAAAATGGAGGCTACAGCCAGACCAGCGTAGGCAATCGCAATTGTTTCAAGCATGTAGCCTACGAGTTCAGGGAACTTGGCTCTTACATCGGCATCAAAGAACGGGGATATAAAGATCCGCTCCAGTGTATGCCACGCTGATGATGCGGATGGACGCACCTCAAATCCGGTAAAAACAAAGGCAATCGTGTAAAGGAACGCCAGAATGGCGGCAGTAATCCCGAGTTTGATTTTAAACTTTGTCCGATTCGGTTTTGGAGGGAATTTCACTTCTTCATTCATTAGTTTAGTCCCTCCCTTACCTTGTTACTAACATAGTCGATAATCGTAATGGTGACGAAAGTCAGGATAATAATCGTAGAAACGTTCGCGTAGTTGAACATGTTCAGCTGCTGGCGCAGAATCAGACCGATTCCCCCTGCACCTACGAAACCGAGAACTACGGAAGCTTTAACGTTAATTTCAAGAATGTAAAGAGCATAGGATGCATAGTGCTGGGCTACCTGCGGCACGACACCGTAGGCAATAACCTGAAGCACGTTTCCGCCTGAGGCTCTGATCGCCTCAAGAGGCCCGGGATCAATCGTCTCAATTGTCTCACTCATCAGTTTCGCGAAAATACCGAGTGAGAAAATCGTAAGGGCAAGTACCCCTGAAAGGGCACCTAATCCTACAACGGCAACGAAAAGTACCGCAAGGATGATTTCCGGAATCGTACGCAGAAGGTTAAGAAAAATACGGATAAACTGATAGAAAAAGTTGTTGGTGTTAATGTTTGAAGCTCCGAGTACACAGAAAGGAATCGCAATGATTGCGGCAAGTGTCGTACTCAGAAGGGCAATGTTCCACGTTTCCAGAAGGGCAAGGGAAACCGTTCTCACGTAACCCCAGTTTGGAGGGAACAGATCATCAACTACGAAAGAAAAGATAATAGGAAATCCTTCGATGACACGGTTCGGAAAAGCATCTGTCAGATAAGCAGACAGCACGTACAGAGCAATAACCAGGACAATACTGCTGGAAAGATACCACTTCAACCCGGTTGGAGTAATTGGTATACGCCCTTTTCCTTTCTTAAGATTTTTTTCAGTTTCCATTATTCGTCATCTCCCCCGAGAAGATCGTCTTCTTTAATAGGTCTGCCGTAGATCTCTTCGAAGGTTTTATCGGTAACTTCGCTGACAGGACCGTCAAAGACAACTTCACCATCTCTGAGACCGATAATCCGGTCGGCGTACTCCTGCGCCATGTCGATGAAGTGAAGGTTAACGAGGGTCGTAAGATTATCTTCTTTACTGATGCGTTTAAGGTCTTTCATAACGACGTGTGATGTCGGGGGATCGAGGCTGGCAACAGGCTCGTCAGCAAGAATGACTTTCGGTTTCTGGGTCACAACACGCGCAATACTGACACGCTGCTGCTGTCCGCCACTGAGCTGATCCGCCCGTGTGTAAGCCTTTTCACCAATGCCCACCCGGTTCAGGTTCTTCATGGCAAGTTTGACATCTTCCTGCGGAAACATCCCCAGAAGACTTCTCATTGTACCGGTATGACCAAGACGTCCGGCCATAACGTTACGAAGAACAGACATCCGTTTTACAAGGTTGTGCTGCTGGAAAATCATCCCTGTTTTCGTGCGCAGTTTTCTGAGATCTTTTTCCTTATACTTTAGAATGTTTTCTCCATCAATGAGCAGTTCCCCTGAAGTTGGTGTGACAAGACGGTTAATGCTGCGGATCAGGGTGGATTTACCTGCACCTGACATTCCTACGACAACAATAAATTCCCCGTCGTTGATTTTGAGATTAATGTTTTTCAGTCCCTGATGACCGTTCGGATACGTTAAACTTACATCCTTAAACTCTAACATTGTGTTCTCCTTCCCCCTGGTAGCGAATTTCATAATGAATGTATTTGTTATGGCGTGATGCAGTTGATTTATGATAAATCTCAATAGTATAACACTATTGAATGAATATTCTAACTTGAGAAGTCAAAGAAACCCTTGACTGAAAATATGGAATATGCTTTAATTAAGAATCCGATTCATTTTTCCTTTAAGAAAAAATGTAATATGTTCTTTACAAAAAGGTATGACGTCAGTCCTCAACACTCAGAACATAATAAAACAGCGACCCGGGAACAGGTCATGCTTGTTCACTTATCGGCCGCCGTCTTGCTTGAGACTATATGTCTTTCTGCTGATTAACCGGAGTGCTTTCACCAGGAGCAGAGCCCCCGGTGAAACTGCCGGTCAGTTTAACTATTATATTATTACTCTGAAAGCTCGTCTTCGAACTCAGCGAATACTTCACGGACAACATCGTAGTCTTCAGTAGAAGCTTCTGCGATTCCAGTCCAGTTGTAGATTTCGTCAAGTACTTCAAGCATTTCTTCGTCATCCTGGAAAGTCAGGAATGCAGCTTTGATATCTTCTTTCCAGTTGTCTGGAAGATCACTGCGGACAGAGATTGTATCGTTAGGGATCGGATCTGTGTAACCAAGAACGCGAAGGTCGTCATATACGTCAGGGAACTCATCAGCAAGGTTGTCACGGGCATCGTCAAACGTTGTAGCGAAGTCCGCTGCTCCATCGTAAAGTGCAATCAGGGCGTTGTCATGACCGCCTGTTGTTGTACGGATGAAGTGAGAGTCAATATCTTCAACTCCGAAGCTTTTCTGCTGAGATGCAGGGAAAAGGAAACCGGATGTAGACAGGTCATCTGCATAAGCCCAAGTGAGGCCTTCTTCTTCAGCAAGCTGCTCAACAGATTCAAGGTGAGAGTCTGCAGGTACAGTGTACTGAGCTTTGTAGGAAGTTTCACCGTGACGCTCTGCTTTAAGAATTACTTCAACACCAGCGCGCTCTTCAGCCTGAACAAAACCAAACGGTGGCAGGAATCCGATGTCAACCTGTTGCGTTCTCATTGCCTCAATCAGTCCTACATAGTCAACCATTACAGAAGCTTCAACGTCTACGCCAAGTTCTTCTGACAGACGATCGGCAAGAGGCTGAGCTGTGTCAGCAATTTCTCCAGCATCCTGAGATGGTACGAAGCCCATGATGAGTTCGTCGATGTCTTCAGCTGCTTCTTCGTCGCCGCCATCTTCCTCTTCAGCAGTGTCTTCTCCGTTACCGTCGTCAGTACCGTTGTCGGCACCGCCTTCAGCGTCGTCGCCTTCACCACAGGCAGTAAGTGCTGTAGCCATTGCAAGACCGAGTGTTACAGAAAGAAATTTCTTCTTAAACAAGGTAATTCCCCCCAAAGTATGTGTTTTACTATTCAAGCCTCAAGATCCTGATCCCCAATATGTAGATGATAAGAACCAGTTGTCTAACAACTCGAACGATTATTAGTATACAATTTTGTCGATTCCTTGTCTATGGAATTTACAAACTATTAATATAATGTGTCACATTTAATCATAGTTTGTTGACAAAAAACCTTATTTTACAATAATTCCCCCAGAGGTTTTTTAGAATTGTAAACAAATTATTAAGGTTGTCCGACAACCATAGCAGCAGGATACAGCCCGATTCCACGTGAAATGGTCCACTCTTTACTCCTATAACAAGTGGTACCAATACAATGGAAGAAAGAAATTTACACAAAAAATGACAGCGCATACATTCCGCGCTGCCAAGGTTGTCCGACATGCTCCGTTTCACATAAAAATGACTGCCGTCCCGCTCTGTGTTTTACGAAGAACCGGGACGGCAGTTCGATCTACTGAAGCACTTCATCTTCCTTTCTGAAGAACCATTTAAGAGACTGGTAGACATCTCCCTTTTCCCTCAGAATAAAGTGTCTGAACCGTTCATCACGGATGTTTTTGTATGCACTCATGAGTGTGGACGGCCGGTTGTACTGGTTCACTTCCCCGTAGCCGAACATGCTGGACATCTCCATCAGTTCCTTTACGAGCTTTAGGCAGCGCTGGTTATCTGATGTTAAATTGTCGCCATCGGAAAAATGGAAAGGATAGATATTATAACGTTCCGGTGAATATTTCCCGTCGACGAGTTCCAGTGCTTTCCGGTAGGCGGATGAACAGATTGTTCCCCCGCTTTCCCCTTTCATAAAGAAATCATCTTCAGAAACGACTTTTGCTTCCGTATGATGGGCAATGAATTCAATGTCTACTGTTTCGTATTTTGTCCGGAGAAAACGTGTCATCCAGAAAAAGAAGCTTCTGGCCATGTACTTTTCCCATCGGCCCATACTGCCGCTCGTGTCCATCATCGCAAGTACAACGGCTTTGGACTCGGGCTTTACTTTCTCATTCCATGTCTTAAAGCGCAGATCGTCATTGTAAATCGGCATGATACTGTTTTTTCCGCTCATGGCATTTCGTTTGATGGCCTGGATAATGGTCCGCCGCTTATCGATATTGCCCATGAGCCCTTTTTTGCGAATATCATTAAAATCGATATCCTCAACGACAATGTTGTCCTCTTCCTTCTGCTGAAGGTTCGGCAGTTCGAGCTCTCTGAACAGCAGCTCTTCAAGTTCCGAGATAGCTACTTCAGCTTCGTAATAATCTTCCCCCGCCTGGTCTCCGGCACCTTCACCTTTACCGGCACCCTGCTGCGGTGATCCGTCCCTTGCCACCACATCGCCTACTTCACTGTCGCCGTCACCCTGGCCCACATGTTTGTTTTTGTCATAGTTATAGCGGATTTTATACTCATCAAGAGATCTTATTGGAATTTTTATGACGTCCCGGCCGTTTGACATGACAATGCTTTCTTCGCTCACCAGATCCGGGAGATTTTTATTGATCGCTTCCTGGACTTTCTCCTGGTGGCGTTGCTGATCCTGGTAGCCTTTTCGGTGGAGGGACCAATTATCCTGAGAGACAACATAATTCTTACCGACGTTACTTTTCATTGTCTTACTCCCTCCTTCATTTTTTCATCGTTTCATAAAACCTGTCATCTTATCGTCGATCGCCACTCATGTAACGGAAACAGTCAGGCTTTTATTAAGCTGAATTCTCCGGCTGTTTTGTATGAAGGGCTCTCAGGCCCTTTACCACTGTCACTTTTCCCGGTGCTGCTTTTGAAGTTGTTTGCTTACGGTATCTGATTCGACGCAATCGTACAAAAAATTCTTTCGGACAGGCACATTTTTCTTCCTATGCACATACATATAAGAGTGACGACATCCTGTGAACTGTTTACCGTCTGCCGACACGCCATCCATTTTGAATAGCTTACTTTATCCTATGCAGAAGGCTCGTGTAGTTGACAAAAAAATCTGATAAATATACAAGTCCCTACATCTCCTTGCATTTTGAAAGTGGACAGGCTTCTTTTAGAACACAAACTTTTAATTTGAAATAAAAAATTATGCCCTTCCCCCTTAGAGCGGTAAGGGGTTTAACGTATCGGGACCATCAATGTGGTTCTTTTTTCATATTTAGACATGTTTTTGTCGTAAAAGAGGGAATATAGGTTAACAACCTTCGTTACTAAGGAGAGGATTGATTGTGAAAAAAGTCACACCAGTATTCTGGGGAGCATTGGGTATTCTCGTTTTTATCGTTGCTTTTGGTATTATCGCTCCCGCCACGCTTGAGGAATTAACCGGAACCCTGCAAGGTTTTATTACAGAAACAATGGGCTGGTATTATCTGCTGATCGTTTCGGGCTTTGTGCTTGTCTGTCTGTTTTTCGTAGTGAGTCCCTACGGGAAAATTAAGCTGGGGAAACCGGACGACAAACCGGATTATAATTACGCAACATGGTTTGCCATGCTTTTCAGTGCCGGTATGGGGATCGGCCTCGTTTTCTGGGGAGCAGCTGAGCCGATCTCACACTCGATGATTGATTCGCCTACCACGGAGCCAGGTTCTGACCAGGCGATCAGTGATGCGATGCGGTTTACGTATTTCCACTGGGGTGTACATGCCTGGGGAATTTATGCGGTCGTTGCCCTTATTCTTGCCTATTTCAAATTCCGCCGTGATGCACCAGGTCTGATCAGCGGCACGCTGACACCGATTCTTGGAAAGCATGCCGAGGGAACGCCGGGTAAAATTATTGATATCATTGCAGTAACCGCTACGGTTATCGGCGTTTCCAGTACACTCGGTTTCGGTGCCGTTCAGATAAACGGAGGACTCAATTACCTGCTTGATGTGGGTAGTAACTTCGGTGTTCAGTTTGTGATTATTGCCGTGGTTACGGTTCTGTTTATGATCTCGGCATACACCGGTCTGAATAGAGGAATCAAGTACCTGAGTAATGTGAATATGATTCTCGCTGTTCTGCTGTTTGTGTTCATACTTATTGCCGGTCCGACCCTATACGCATTAAATATTTTCACCAATACACTGGGCACGTACTTACAGACGCTGCCGACGATGAGTTTCCGTCTTGCTCCTGACAATCCTGAGGCACGTGAATGGATTGACGGCTGGACGATTTTCTTCTGGGCATGGTGGATTGCGTGGGCACCTTTCGTAGGCTCATTTATTGCCCGCGTTTCTAAAGGACGCACCCTTCGCGAATTTGTTCTTGGCGTACTCTTTGTACCGTGTCTTGTAGGATTTGCCTGGTTTTCCGCATTCGGCGGTACGGCCATCACGCTTGAAACAAACGGCATTATTGCCATTTCGGAGCTCGCGACTGAGGAAGCTCTGTTCGGGGTATTCGCGCAATACGCTCCAATTGGTACAATAATGAGCTTTGTGGCGATTATTCTGATCGGGACATTCTTCATTACCAGTGCTGACTCGGGAACGTTTATTCTCGGGATGCAGACGACAGGCGGTCACCTGAATCCGTCCAAAACGATTAAACTCGTGTGGGGCGTGATGCTGTCAGCCACCGCACTGATCCTTCTTTATACGGGCGGACTGCAGGCACTGGAAAACGCCTTGATAATTGCCGCACTCCCGTTTTCGATTATTATGATTCTCATGATCTTTTCCATGATGAAAGCACTGAAACAGGAGAAAAAATCTGACGGAGACAAAGGGCAGGCAGAGAGGTTATAGTACTTCAGGTTAAAAAAGGCTTGAATGTTTTCAGAAAGATTGTTGTTTTAATCCGCTTCAGGCGGACGCTTTCCGCAGGTCTAGCTTCAGCCTCCTCGGGGAAAGCTTCTGCTTCTTCCTCTGCCAGCAAAGCTTCGTAGCCTACTGCGTCGAAGCACCTCGCAGCCTACTCAAGAAGTAAGCGCTGGCAGCTGATGCTTTTCCCGCTGGAGTCACTGCCTTTCGCTCCTTTAAAAAGTGGTCAATAGCAACAATCTGTACGAAAACAGCCTTAAAAAAGAGGATTTGAACAGACGAACATATGCGGTGTAAATAAAACGCTCCTGAAATATACTTCGCTTTCAGCGGGAAGCAGGTGAGCCTCCTCGTACTTCGCACTCCGGGGTCTCACCTCTGCTTTTCCTCCTGCAGGAGTCTTCGTATATTTCATCCGCTTTGTTCTCTCTTACGTCGAACCCTCACTTACACACTTTTTATGTCCAAGCCTTATTTTAATGGCTCTGTTAAATCAGTTGTTGATTTTCTCTCTCTTCGCTCCCTTTCCGCGGGCACCACTGCAGCCTCCTCGGGAAAATCGCCCTGCGGGGTCTTCCGTCGGTGCTGTTCCCGCAGGAGTGTCGCTCGTTCGTTCCAATCAACTTGATTAAATCAACATTAAACTTTAACAGAGCCATTTTAATAAAAATTGCGGATTGACTGTTCCTCATTTCCCCAGTTCGAAATAAAGATGATGGTGCAGGCTGCAGCCAGGGTTAAACGATTTGCTGCAGCGGGGACAGGCATCACTGTGGGCTAAATACTCATCAATGGTCAGTTCGGCTCCACATGTTCCGCAGAGCACGGCTCTGGTTCCGTATTCAGCCCTCTCCCACTTTAAAGGGTCATGCCCTGCCGTTTCACGGTGGCACAGTATACACGGATAGTAGGTATCACAGCATTTGAATTTAATGGCGATTCGGTCCTGCTCGGAGTGATAATGGATACAACGCGTCTCCTCATCAATGACGGGACCGGCAACGTTGAAACCTTTAATATTCATACGGGCACGCCTCCTTATTAACTTGAGTGTACCCTGAGGGTGCTTCTGAATCAAAGTACTGGCATCTGTGACGTACCGGGGCAGCCTGGATTCTGAAGAATATAAGTGATTACACCCTTCCGATCTCTCCTGCTGTATTATCCTTTATTTACTTTTGATACCATAAAAAAGAAGCACCCTTTTTTATATAGAAGGAATGCTTCTTTTAGATAGTATGTGATTCAGGGTTAAAACAGTCTGAAACCTTCAAGCGGCCAGTATGCCATGTTGGCCCTGCCAACAATGTGCTCCATAGGAACAAATCCAATCTGACGGCTGTCAATACTGTTCTGTCTGTTATCACCGAGTACAAAGATATGGCCTCCGGGAACTTCAATTTCTCCGGTAATGTCTTCGAGCGTGAAGTCATCTGTCAGAATGCCGCCGCCCTGTTCTTCACGGAACTGAGCAAGAAATTCTTCGTCTTGTGGTTCATCATTAATGTAAAGTGTATCGTTTTCGTATTTGAGCGTATCACCAGGCAGTCCGATAACACGTTTAATGTAATCTGTTTCTTCCGTGGCGTGGAAAATAATGAGGTCAAACCGGTTCGGCTCTGCAATCTCGTAACCGATCTTGTTTACGATGATCCGGTCCCCGTCGTTGATGGTGGGCATCATGGACTGACCGTAAACAACATAATTGGTAAACATAAATCCACGGACGAGTATAGCGATGACGAACACAATGGCAAATGTCTTGGACCAGCTCCACAGTTCAAGCTTCCAATTTTTCCGCTTAAGGGGCTCCTTCATTTCACTGCGACTTTGCCTGTCTGCTGTTTTCATCCTTTTGTTCTCCTCCATTTTTAGTTGATAGCATCCTAAGTGCGTTTCTAGTAACATAATAGCCGGTAATCCATTTTTTAAACCGTTATCAGGTGATAATTATAATTGTTTTGCAGATTCATTGAGGATGAATGGCATTGATTGTAATGACTTTCCGTTATTTAGAAGAAGAGGCATAACTCCTTATTGAGAATTTATCCAGCTAAATGAAAATAAGGTGAGTTATGTAAGTTTCATACGTGCGAAGAACTTCCGGTGTTATGAGAGTATATTCCCGCCTCTCTTTATCCGAAACCCGATATGCCTAGACTTGCCGAGAAAAGGCGGCACCGCTTTTATTCAGACATTAAAAAAGAGAGTGCCTCCAGATTTATCTGGGACACTCTCTTTTTTCAACGGTTCAGGAGGCTTCCGACGTAGCGGAGCAGCTCGTTGGCCGATGTGGAGTTGTAGCCATGATCCTCGATCAGGCGGGCAATGACTTCGTTGACTTTTTTAAGCTGATTCTCGTCCGGCGTTTTCGTTGAGGTCGTAATTTTAACAACGTCCTTCAGATCAGCAAACAGCTTCTTCTGGATCGCTTCGCGCAGACGCTCGTGGGACTGGTAATCAAACTTTTTACCTTTCCGGGCATAAGCGGAAATCCGGATAAGAATTTCTTCGCGGAAGGCTTTTTTCGCATTTTCAGAGATTCCAATCTGCTCTTCAATGGAACGCATAAGCTTCTCGTCCGGGTTCATTTCCTCTCCGGTCAGCGGGTCGCGCAGCTTGTTTTTGTTGCAATAAGCTTCCACATTATCGAGATAATTGTCCATAAGGGTTTTCGCCGACTCCTCATATGAATAGACAAACGCCTTCTGCACTTCTTTTTTCGCAATTTCATCGTATTCTTTGCGGGCTACAGAAATGTAGTTCATGTAACGCTCGCGGTCTTCCTTCGAGATCGATGCGTGCTGATCAAGGCCGTCCTTAATGGATCGGAGCACATCCAGCGCATTAATCGATGTGAGCTGCTTGCGGATGATGGCGCTTGAAATCCGGTTGATCACATAACGAGGATCGATCCCGTTCATCCCTTCATCCTGATACTCTTTTTTCATTTCCTCTACGTCCTGGGTGTTGAACCCTTCCACGCTCTGGCCGTCATACAGCTTCATCTTTTTCAGGATATCAACGCCGTTTTTCTTGGACTCTTTCAGACGGGTGAGAACGGTAAAGATGGCTGCAATTTTCAAAGCGTGCGGCGCGATATGGACGTTTGAGATGTCACTGTCGCGGATCATTTTATCGTAAATCCGCTCCTCTTCACTCACCTTCAGGTTATACGGAATCGGCATGACGATAATCCGGGAGTGAAGGGCTTCGTTTTTCTTATTGGCTATAAAGGACTTGTACTCAGCTTCATTCGTGTGGGCCACGATCATCTCATCTGCGGATATCAGGGCAAACCGGCCGGCTTTGAAGTTTCCTTCCTGAGTAAGAGATAATAAATGCCAGAGAAACTTCTCATCACACTTGAGCATTTCCTGAAACTCCATCAGACCTCGGTTCGCTTTGTTGAGCTCCCCGTCAAATCGGTAGGCACGAGGGTCCGATTCGGATCCGTACTCAGCGATCGTGGAGAAGTCAATGCTTCCTGTCAAATCGGCAATGTCCTGTGATTTCGGATCTGACGGGCTGAACGTTCCGATGCCGCAGCGGCGGTCCTCGGAGAAAATAACCCGTTCGACCATAACGTCTTCAATACGGCCGCCATACTCTTTTTCCAGACGCATCAGATTCAGCGGGGAAAGGTTTCCTTCCACCCGGATGCCGGTTTCTTTCTTAAAATCCTCTCTCAGATGATGAGGAATGAGGTGAAGCGGATCCTCATGCATCGGACAGCCTTTAATACAATAAACGGCTCCATTATCATTCTTGGAATACTGTTCGAGTCCTCGTTTAAGCATCGTGACGAGTGTGGATTTACCACCACTCACCGGTCCCATCAGAAGCAGAATACGTTTTTTTACATCCAGTCGTTTCGCTGCAGAATGAAAGTACTCTTCCACAAGGCGCTCAAGTGCATCTTCAAGGCCGTAAATCTGATTTTCAAAGAAACGGTAATGCTTTTTGCCGTCAACTTCCTCTACGCCCGCATCTCTAATCATGTTATAAATACGGGAGTGTGCAGTCTGTGCCACTTCCGGTCGTTCCCTCACAATATCAAGGTACTCTGCGAATGTCCCTTCCCACTTCAGGTTCTCTTCTTCTTCCCGGTAGTGCTGAATTTTATTAAGAATGTCCATTTGGGGCCTCCTCCCAATACTGGCTGGGGAAACAACCAGATATCTTGGTTCATCTTATGCGTGTCTTTCCGGTATCATTCACCCTCTTTGAAAAGACATGCTTGTAAAATCCGTCCGGTTTCGACATCCGGGTTCCTTTATTTCTTATACTGTCATCCCAATGCACATGGTCAACGACCTGTACAGTCGGGGCTGTCCCCAGCTTGTTACGATTCATTCTATTGCCTTGGGCCCAGGTTCAGAACCAGAACAGCCGCAGATTACGCTGCAGGTGGACGCTTCCACACCAAAAAACAGCTAAATGAAAAAACCGACCGGCTCCGGTCGGTCCCGGAACGCAGACGGTTCTGTGTTTTTGTTTTAGAGAAGCTCTTTGTTGTTTAATTACGCTGCAGGCAGGACGCTTTCCGCGGGCATCGCTTCAGCCTCCTCGGTAAAGTCCCTGCTTCTTCCTCTGCCAGCATGCCCTTCGAAGCGGTCTGCGTCGAAGCAGCTCGCAGCTTTTTCGAGAGGCTTTGTTAAAGTCTGGTGTTGATTTCTGCTCACTGCGCTCCCTTTCCGCGGGCACCGCTTCAGCCTCCTCGGGAAAAACGCCCTGCGGGGTCTTCAGCCGGCGCTGTTCCCGCAGGAGTGTCGCGCGTTCGCTTCAATCAACGATAGAAAAATATCAACATTAAGCTTTAACAGAGCCTTTCGAGAAGCAAACGCTCGTCGCCGGAGTCGCCGCCTTCCGCTTCATATTAAGATCTATCCGCAACAGCTTTAAAGGTGATGAGTGGCCTTATACTCAAAAATCTTATTTCCGGATGTGGGGCTTTTATCGAGGTTTTCACGCCGCTTTTTGTGGGCGTCCTTAAATGCTCGGCTGTCCACCCAGGCACGGTAGTCTTCCTCCGATTCCCACTTCGTCAGGACAACCTGGTAATTGTCATCATCGGACGGATCCAGAAACATAAAATCGAGGCAGCCCGGAACCTCCTTCATTTTTTCAGCGCTTTCGGCAAAACGGCTGGATACGTTATCCCGTCCTTCTTTAGGTACGTGAAGTTCGTTCATTACTACGTACATTTTCCATACCTCCTCATAAAATAAGCGTTCTTTCCTCATTATAAGTGAGAGAGCCGAATAGGAAAAGAAATTGGACGTGCATCCGTTTTATTTTCGTGGTATATTGTTTTTACAGAGACGATTGAAGGAGGCGGCAATGTTATGAACTTGCTATTAATTCTAGGCGTATGTGCAGCCTTTCTCGCTGCTATTTTTACCGGGGGATACAACTCCAACCCAAACCGTCAATAATGTTAAAAAAGCTGTTCCCCCGCGCGGGAGGCAGCTTTTTTTCGTTGATCACCCTGGTTTTCTATAATTCCACTGCCAGCGGACGCTTTACCCCGCGCCCACCCTGAGAGGCAGCTGCATTTTTTTAAGGACAATTAAATGTGTTTTTTCCCTCTGTATCGAATATAGATGAGAAAGGCGGACAGACCACGCTTCCCAGCTTTACTCCCGCTCCCGCCATAATAACCATACGGCAGGTGAAGAAGATTGACATGTTTTCTATATCCCGATATTGGACGAGTAGACGAACCAGTCCAGTTCCATATGGACGGTTTCAAACCCGGTGAGAAGGTGGAAATCCGGGCTGAGTGGATGGACAGATCAGAATACAAGTGGACTTCTTCGATCACGGTTACAGCTGGATCCGATGGAAAAGTGCAGCTTTCCGGTGATACTGAAGGACCTGATTTCCGCACGCTTTTCTGGCAGCTGGCCCCTGTCTCAAGTGAAGTAGAAGGCGCTGTCCTGCAACGGAGTGAACTTGCGCCATTCCACATCGGTATAACCGTAGTAAACGAGACACATGAAATCGTGACAGAACGGGTCATCACCAGACTTTTTGTAGAGGATCATATCAAACAGGAAGAGGTGGATACACCGGAGTGCCAGGGTACTTTTTTTTACCCTGAGAAAGAAAACAGTCTCCCGGCGGTCATCGTCCTCGGCGGCTCAGAAGGCGGTGTGTATGAAGAAACGGCCGCCCTTCTTGCAGCTCACGGATATGCCGCACTTGCGCTCGGGTACTTCGGTTACCCTCCTCTGCCTCCTGATCTTCACGAAATTCCCGTTGAAACCGTGAACAGGGCTGTTCAGTGGCTCACTGACCAGCCGAATGTGAACGGGAATGAAATAGCCTGCCTCGGAATTTCAAAGGGTGGTGAACTGGCCCTGCTGGCTGCTTCGCAGGACTCAAGAATTAAAGCAGTGATCGGAGAAATGCCGCCGAGCCACGTTTTTCAGAGCCTCAGACAGGGCCGTAGGAGCTCTTCGTGGTCAAAGGATCGGACGCCGGTGCCGTTCATTCCGTATTCGCTTGACTTTACCATGCGTGTGGAGCACGCAGTAGCCCAGTGGAAAAAAGAGCCTCTTGGAATGCGGCCGGTGTTTGAACGGAGCCTGAAAAAATACGGATCCGGCGGTGAAGCGGCTCTATATGTGGAAAAGATCAATGGACCTGTGATGCTGATCAGCGGCGGTGCCGACGAATTGTGGCCATCTTCCTCTATGTGCAAGACAATGATGTCACGGCTCAGCGCCAATTCTTTCGCGCACGAAAAAAAGCACCTCTCATTTGAAGATGCGGGCCATGTGCTGACAATTCCCTATCTTCCTGCACGGATTCCGAAGAGTTTTCCATTTAAAACAGGAGGTACGGAAGAGGCAAATGCCCGGGCAGGGGAGCAGGCCTGGAAGGAAACAGTGGCGTTTCTCGACCGTCACTTTAACCCAGTAAAAGCAAGAATTGAAACAGTGCTTTTCCAAAAGTAATAACTCAGTTTTAACGGCCCGCTCTGGTTGAAGAGCGGGCCGTTTTTTGGATGATGTTATTCTGTTGAACGAGTGTTTTATCAGCTATTCGGTCTATCCTCCAGCCCCTCGATTGCTGATGCGATATCGTAATCGTCGAGATTCAGTTCTGTTTCTTTTGCGAGAACCTTGCGGGCGAGTTCGGCACCGAGGTACGGCCCTGAAGTGAGGCCCGAAGAACCGAGCCCGTTCGCAGCATAGAGCCCTTCTTTTCCCGGAACAGGTCCTGCAACAGGCAGGAAATTCGGTGTGAACGGCCTGAAACCGACGCGTGTTTCTGTGAGGGTTGCTTCTGTGAGACCTGGTGCCACACTGAGTCCGCTGGAGAGCACCTCCTGTACACCTCCGGCAGTTACCCTGGGATCAAATCCCGTGTCGTCCTCGTGAGTGGCACCGACAACGACGCGACCCTCTTCAAATGTGAGCAGATACAGCCGTCCCGGAGGCATGACGACGGGCCAGCTCCCTGTTTCTGTATCCGGCAGATCGAGATGGACAATCTGGGCTTTCTGAAACGATACCTGAAACGGCACGCCCGCTTCCTCGAGTACCTCTCTTGCCCAGGCGCCGGCAGTCACGATCACTCCGTCAGCCGAAATCATTTCTCCGTTCACTTTTGCCCCGGCAGCTTTCTCTGGGGGGGTTTCCTCATAAACAATGCGCGCGTCTCCTTTGATAAAGCGGGCACCATGCTTATTTGCTCCATTTATGAGAGCCTGCCTCATCAGTCGGCCGTTGACCCGTGCTCCGCCGCTTACGAACACACCGCTGTATTTTTCGGCAAGAACGGGAAAACGTGCGGTTACATCCTCCGGGGTAAGTCTTGTGACGTCCCCCATTTCCGGTGCGGCGGGCTTTCGCTCAGCCGCACGCTTCACCATTTTATCAACCACGTCTTCTTTCGTGTGCAGGAGCATCGCCCCCACCTTGGCGTATCCGGTTTCCTCTTCTCCGTCCGCTTCAAGCATTTTAACGAGTTCCGGGTAATAGGCCGCTCCTCCTTTTACGAGCCGGTACCACGGCTTGTTTCTTCGCTGCGTGAGCCACGGACAGATAATTCCCGCAGCAGCATCTGTTGCTCTCCCTGTATCCTCCCGGTCGATTATGGTAACCCGGGCTCCTGCACGCGCCAGATGGTAGGCTGTCGATGCGCCGAGGATCCCTGCACCAATCACGATAAACGATTTCATATGTACAACACCTTTTCCTGTCTGATTTGTCTGTGACCAGTTTACTATACCAGGTGCAGGGGCATCAAATGGGTAGAGTTGTGGCAGGGGTGGGAGTTGGATTAGCCGTTCTTATTATTTCCTTACCGTTCTTATTATTTCCTAAGCGTCCTTAACATTTCCTGTACGTCTATATTATTTCCTTACCGTTTTTACACCTGTATTTTTGCTTCCTGCCTCCCCTTACATTCCCGCTCCCGGCACCTTCCCCTCCCATAAACAGAAAAAAACCTGAATCGGCTACGGACCGATCCAGGCATTGCATTCTTTAAGGTAACTATTTTGACATCCATTTTGGCGGTGTGTTTTTGTCCCAATACACTTCTCCGAGCTGGTGATGCTCCTCGAATCCGTCACTGCTAAGGTGGTAATGAAAGTTAAACCAGTAGCCGTCACGGGGACGGTTGTCCCGGCGAACGTGGAATTTGGCCACTTCTTCTTCCGCCTCACTGTCATATATGTTGAAAATCCGCTCCCCATAACCGGCGGAAGGTTCTTCAGACACAGTAAAGCCTGTATAGCGCTGATCATCGCCAGCCTCTTCAATAATCGTATTCAGCACATCTTCCATATTCGGCATGATTGCAGACATGACTTCATTTTCAATCTGTCTGGAAATCTTCGGTCCGAGTTTTCGGAGGGTATGCTCACGCGCCTCCTCGGTAATCCGGTCGATCACATCATCTAAGGACTCTATATCCGTTAAGTTCTCATCAAGGTCAATATTTTCATCATCATCTGACAGCCCGCCCTCATCAAGGCCGTTCAGATCATCATCGTCAGGCGGAAAGGCTTCTCCTGTATCCGCATTGGCATCCAGGTATGTAGGCGGTATAAAGGCCCCCATTGTAATAAAGGTGATCATGATGATGGACAGTTTCTTAAACCAAAGCTTCATGAACCGACTCTCCCTTACGTTTCCTGCCTTTATTTTACCATAATTCGACTGAAAGTCTATTGAACTATTTGACTATTCTCATTAAATTAATGTTAATGACTTTTATCAAAGCGTATATTTTCTTTCTGGCGGATCATTGATATAATAAGCCAATTGAACTTATAGAACCTGGAGGTCTGCCTTAATGCTGTCTTTTGAAGAAAAACTCGCCATCATCGAATCGTTCCCGGAGCTCGAGCGGCGGGATGTATCTCTCGGGAGAGTGAACTTTCATTTTCCCGGAAGTGTAAAGGAAAAGAAAAACGTGGTTTACCACCTTCACCCGAACGGAAACGGCTTTGTGTATGCAGGCGAGCTGACCGGCTATGAAGTGGACGACAGAGGGATGGTCAACATCCGCAGCTTTACGGAGCGGGCAATCCGGTCGGTTATTGAAAAATCCATCTCTTCTCTCTCCCCTGCTCCGGAAACCGATGGTGAGGAAGAATTCTGGATCAACCGTGACTCCCACACTTTGTCACTGGTACGTGAAGGGGAAAACTGGAATGTGTACGCAGACACTGGTCTGGACGGCACGTTCAACACGTACGGTGAAGCTGCAAATTATCTGGAAGAAGAAGGCTTTTCACGAATTTAGCAACGAACTGGCGCGCCATTTCTAATGGGGTGCTTTTTTGTTCCGTTAAAAGTGAAAACCTGTCCCAGCACCTTAAAAAAACGTACCGGACACTGCATTGGCAGTGCCCGGTACGTTAGTCATTTTGTTATCTTATGCGCTGTACCGAAAAGTGTGACAGCCTTAGATTAGTTGTTGATTGTTACGTCCTGTAGCTGGTAAATCCCGGAGCCGTCAGCCCAGTATCCTTCTACACTATCGTGTACACCCATGATTTGTGCTGGGTGGTAAAGGAAGGCCATCGGTGCTTCTTCCTGAAGGTATTCTACAGCTTCTGTATAAAGATCGAGTCGAGCGTCCTCATCCTGCTCAATGCGTGCCTGATAAAGAAGGTCATCAAATGTTTCATCTCTCATAAACGAACGGTTTCCGGTAGGACCGGCATTCTCAGAGTGAAACAGCATGTGCATTGGATAGTCCGCGTCACCAGTACCGAGAGACAGTCCCAGAATGAACATATCGTGCTCACCGGCACCTGTAGCGTCAAGGTATGCCCCCCACTCAACTACTTCAATGGTTACATCTACACCGATTTCCTCAAAGTTTGCCTGAGCTACCTGAGCGATCTGCTCACGCTCGGCAGAGTCGTTCGTCCAGAGCGTTGTTTCAAAGCCGTCCTCGTAACCTGCTTCAGCAAGAAGTTCACGGGCTTCTTCAAGGTTCTGCTCTACTACAGGAATGTCTTCGTTATAACCAAACTGCGTCTGGTTGATCGGTCCGTTGGCACGTTCACCAGTTCCTTCAAGGATGCTGTCAACCATGGACTCTGTGTCAAGGGCCAGTGAAAGGGCACGGCGAACGCGAGCGTCATCGAACGGCTCTTTCTCCATGTTGAATCCGAGGTAGGAAATGCTCGCACCTTCTGTCATAAAGTAGCCGACATCGTCAGTTCCTTCCACACGGTTAATATCGTTCGCTTCAAGCGGGTCACCGATGTGGATGCCTCCGTTTGTAAGCTCACCGATACGGGAAGAAGATTCAGGCATTACGCGAAGCTCAACACTGTCCACTTTCGCATTTTCACCCCAGTAATCTTCGAATCTTACAGCTTTTGAAAAGTCTCCACTTGCACGTTCTTCAAACTCAAAGAACCCTGTCCCATAAGGATTATCATTGATATATTCTCCAGGCTGCGCACCATCATCCTCCATTGCTGCATAGTCGCCTTCAATTGATTCTTTTGAGATAATACTTGATGCATAGTGTGCAAAGTGAGATGGAAGCGGAGCGAATGGAACTTCCGTACGGAACTCAATCGTGTAATCATCCACTACTGTGATCTCTTCAATAACGTCAAAGAGAATGGCACGCGGGGAACCGATTTCCTCATCAAGAATCCGTTCTATGTTTGCTTCTACTACTTCAGCATTAAATTCTGAACCATCATGGAATGTTACACCTTCCACAAGTTCAAAGCGCCAGACATCTTCTTCAACGTCTTCCCAGCTTTCTGCCAGGTATGGCTCAAGCTCCATATTCTCATCGAACTTGGTAAGTGTTTCATAAATTTGGGTCTGCATCTGACCGGAAGGAACATCGTTGGATGTATGCGGGTCAAGAGAGTTGATGTCCGAAAGTACCCCGATTACGAGGTCTCCGCCTTCTTCTCCGCCTGCTTCTTCGTCATCTTCCTCGCCCGTTTCTTCACCGCCGTCACCAGCGTCTCCGCCTGCATCGCCGCCGTCTTCATCGGGCTCACTTGCACAGGCTGCAAGGGCTGTTGCCAGGGCAACAGAAACTGCAGTTGCTTTAAGCGTTTTGCTTTTAAACATTGTGTAACTCCCCCTTGGTTTTCTTTTTATGTCCAGCACTCACAGCAGCTAAATAATCAACCCGGGCAGAAATAAAATCATTCACCGTATATTCGGTAGATGCCCACCATTTAGAATAGTCTGTCATTTAACTGTGTAAAATGCCTATTTCCTCCAGGACCTGCCCGGGGAAAACGTTAATTATAAAACTACTACAGGTTAAATGGTCTGTAAAGGGAAAATTATTTTAATATTTTATTTTTTGAAACCATTAAGGAATTTCCCGCATCACACCAGGCCTTTGTCCCTATCTAGGTAATTCCTTACAGGTCCTTTGTCTTATCCAATAGAACTCAAAAATTCCATCTTCAACCTTTACCAATTTTGGATCAAATAATATTATATGTAAATAATGTAACTTTTTTCAAAAGAGAGCCTGTCATCAGACGGCTCTCCTTTTCATGTTTTATTCAGGAAAGGTAAGTGTATAGATTTTCCGCGGTCTGCCTCTCTGGCCGGGTTGCTCTTCGCCGTTAACCTCTGCAAGACCAAGCTCTTCGAGTGCGTTAAGAATCCTGCGGGCGTTACGGTCAGAGCTGTTAAGCCAGATTGAGATATCCTTTGCCGTCACGATTGTCTGATCATAGTAGCTGGAAATGGACTGCAGTCTCGAGACAATCGAGGGGCTGATATGCGCTTCTTTAAACTTCCTGACCCAGTCCCCTCCCCAGCTGCGCTGATTCACAGAGAGCACATCATGATTCTCCCGGATTTCATTCACTGCCTGGTCCTCGTCCACCGTGACAATCACCCGTTGCTTATGGCCCATCGCCTCCCTCAGCGCCATCCGGACATGCTCCTCCGCATCCATGGCCGTCCTTCCGTACCCTGCCACGGTTCTTAATGCCAGGCCGGTCTGCAGTTCCGCCTGGGACATAAGATCAAAGAGCGGCTGGTACGACGTGAGTTCAAGTTCGCCGAGCGTCGTATAGATAAAAAACAGGCCGTCTCCCATCTGGACAAAAGATCCGTGAACCTTTTCCGCATACTGGAGGATCAGCCGCTTTAAATCAAGCTCCATATGTTTGGTCCTGAACGAATAATAATCCTCATCAGCGTGCCCAAGCGCCAGCACACGCTCCACTCCTACGATGGCAATCTGGGATTTCCGGTACAGAGCAGAGTGAATCCGCTCCCGGAGGTACTTGATCGTTAGTTGAATTGCCAGTTCCGTTGGGGTAATCCGGTAGCACGGAATGCCTCTTTTTTTCAGCTCAAGATAGACGGCCCGGATTCCGGTAAATGCGGCATTCACCTTTCCCTCACAAAACAGCTCTTCGTGAAAGGCAACAATATCTTCGGCAGGCAAATAGCCTTCGTAAGGGAAATTATAAATCTCCAGATTCTCAAGGGAGAACATTTTTCTAAACGATTCCACTTCTTCATCACTGATCGTATCCAGGCTGACTGATGGGAGAATGTTGCCGTGCTTATACTGGGCCTTGAGCAGTTTTCCCAGCAGACTGGAGCCGTAGAGAGGTGGATATCCCGCTTCTTTTTCGCTGACGAGTCCAAGCGAACGGGCAAAATAGTAAGGCGCTTGGCCGGAAAAGAGCCAGTAGTCCACCTTGTCACGATTTTTCTCTATAATCGTTTTCGTTTCCTCCGTCTTTTCATATGGAAAAGTCAGCAGATGAACGTCATCAAAGGAGGCTGCTTCCTGTTTTATTTTTTCAATTGAATCTGCCGGTCCTACGGCCCCAAGTCGGATTTTCATCGGATCTACTCACCTGTTTCTTTTTCTAAGTAAGCCGCAATCAGCTTCACACCCATCACGAGATCCTCCAATTCCGCATGTTCATCCGGATGGTGGCTCAGACCATCTCTGCACGGAATAAAAAGAAGACCGGACGGCCATTTCGCCTGCATGTTCATCACATCATGACCTGCACCGCTTTCAAGTGTCAATGGTTTGTATCCTGCTGATTTCCCCGTATCCCGGATCGTTTCAAAAACCTTCGGCTCAAGGGTAATGGATGGATTGTGAACAAGTTTTTCAGTCGTAACCTTTACCTGAAAGGTCTCTTCAATCTCACGGCATTTTTCGTAAACTTCCTGTTCCAGCTCTTCTTTCAGATTGTCGTCCACACTGCGGATATCGATGCCGATTTCAGCTGTTCCGGGAATCACGTTCATGACATTCGGTTTAAGCTCAATCGTACTGCATGTGGCAACGACTGGCAAATCCTTTTCGGCCGACAGGGCTTTTGCACGCTCGGAAACAAATGTAATCAGCGGTGCGGCCGATACAAGGGCATCATGTCTACGATCCATCGGAGTTGTGCCTGTATGACCAGCTCTGCCAGTGACTGTTACATTCAGCCGGATCGGACAGGCAATAGCTGTGACAGCACCAAAGTCGGCTCCTGCATCCTGGACCCGGGTTCCCTGTTCGATATGGAGTTCCAGAAAAGAATATATTTCTTCTTCTTCACGCTCTGCCGAAGTTATCCGGTCCCAGTTAAAACCGCGGAATTCAACAGCTTCCTTTACGGTGACACCGTCCTTATCCGCAACGTCCTTTAACTTGTCCGGGTCGAGCAGACCGGCCATCGCCTTACTGCCAATCGTCGAGACGCCAAAACGGGCAGATTCCTCGGAAATAAAACAGATCACTTCGATAGGGCGCTGAGGGGAAAAGCCCTGATCCTTGAGCATTTTCACGGCTCCAAGGCCACACAGCACTCCGGCTGCCCCGTCGTATCCCCCGCCGTTAGCTACAGTATCCAGATGGGAGCCTGTCGCAGCGGCAGAACGTTTTTGACCTTCCTCTGTTTCCGGGTCCCATCTTGCGATCACATTCCCTGCCTCGTCCTGCTTCAGGTGAAGCCCGAGGTCTTCTGCTATTTGTTTAAACTGGGTAATCGATTCCCATTCTTCAGCTGTATAGCTCAGCCTGGTAAACCCTTCCGGAGGATTCATCTCGTCTGTCTGGTTCAAATTTTTCAGATTTTCTTCGATCCATGTTTTCATCTCGATCACTCCTCTTCTGTGAGACTGATTTCCGTAACAGCTGATGCAAACGCGAGAAAGCCGATTTTAAGCACGGCTTCATCAAAGTCAAAAGACGGGTGGTGATGGCCAGCCGGCAGCGGCGTTCCGAAAATCATGTACGACGCCAGCCCGCCCTTTTTCTGCACCCGGTTGATCATATGTGTTACATCCTCCGACGCCCCGAGGGAAACCGAATCGAGAACTTGAGTAACCTGGTCTGTACGTGAGGCTGCTTTCGTGATCAGCTGCTTGAGCTCCTGATCGCACGCAGCGACGGTTCCAGTCCCGCAGACAGAGAAATCAGCCGTTACGCCATACATGGCTGCAGCAGCTTCACTGATCCGCTTCGTTTCCTCAAGCACGTAGCGGTTCAGTTCTTCTGTTTCCCCTCTTGTTTCCCCGGTTAAATAGGCCTGTTCCGGTATAATATTGCGGCCGGACCCCGCTTTAAGGGTGCCAACGTTCAGACGTGTGGCACCACCTGAGTGCGGTGCGATGCTGTGGAGGTTCTGCACGCACGCGGCGGCTGCTAGCAGAGCATTTTTCCCTTCTTCAGGCCGCTTGCCCGCATGAGCAGCGGTCCCTGTGAAAGCCAAATCAAACTTAGACGTAGCAAGAAACTGGTCTGATCCTGCACTGATCGTGCCAACCGGCAGATCCTCGATTCCAATATGGCCGCCAAGAAAATAATCAGCGTGGTCAAGCCAGCCTTTTTCCACCATTGCTTTCGCTCCGCGGCTGCCTTCCTCGGCCGGCTGGAACAGAAGTACAAAAGTGCCTCTCAACTGATGCTGGTGATCGTGGAGAAAATGGGCAACCGCAAGGCCGATTGCCGTATGCCCGTCATGGGCACATGCATGCATCCTTCCTTCCTCAGCCGAGCGAAAGCCTTGATCCTCTGGTAAATGACCAGGCACAGACGCTTCATTTACCGGCAGAGCATCAATATCAAAACGCATAGCCGTTTCAGGGCCGGGTTTCCCCGTGTCCATTGTGGCCACAACGCCTGTCCTCCCCCGGCTGATCTGTTTGAGAAGTGTTTCCGGAACTCCGGCAGCACGGGCTTTTTCTTCGGCCTTCCTTAGCTCTGCTTCAGCCGGAACCCCCATACGGGCTTCATTTACAAGACAGTCGTCCCCGATATAAAGGGTAAAAGAAAGACGGCTGAGTTCTTCGTAAATGCGCCACGTGGTCCGGTATTCCGTCCATCCGGTTTCAGGTTCACGATGAAACTGACGGCGCCACCCTTTCAAGAGCGGTTCCAGGCGGTCTGCGTACTCATCCAGATGAATCATTCCCCATTCTCTCCATTCAGCCGCTCAAGAGCATTGATCGCCAGCTGGGCCATCGCTTCTGTTCCGAGCACGAGGGACTCTTCGTTAATATCAAACTGGGAATCGTGAAGCGGCTTCTGCGTTTCACGCTCAGGAATGGCCGTACCAAGCCAAAAGTAAAAACCCGGATATTCAAGGAGAAAACGGCCGAAATCCTCTCCACCGAGACTCGGATTTACATGGGGCACTGCATCTTCACCGAGGAGGTCGTGTGCTGTTCTGGTGACCGTATCCACCCATTCGGGGGAATTGACAGTGGCCGGGTACCCGTCTTTGTAGTCAAGGGAAAACGTCACTTCGCTTGCGTCTGCAAGTCCTGCCAGTGCTGTTTTCATTCTGTGCTTGACCTTTTTCTTTACCTCGTCCTTGTTTGTTCTGACCGTGCCTTCGATCGTAACGCTGCTCGCAATAACGTTATAGCGGTCCCCGCCTTTGATCTCTCCAAAGGTGATGACGGCTGATTCCATCGGATCCACATTACGGCTCACAACAGTCTGCAGATGGGTAATCACCTGGGCAGCGATCACAATCGCATCCTTTCCCTGATGGGGCATACTCGCATGCCCGCCAGCCCCTTCAATCGTCAGGGTGAAGCGGTCGGAATTGCCCATCACCGGACCATTAACGATGCCGAGCTGGCCGACCGGAAGATCAGGCCACATATGCTGGGCGAATATCGCATCCGGCTTATGTTTATCAAATACCCCGTCTTTCATCATATTGGCAGCACCGCCAACGGGCGCCAGTTCCTCTGCAGGCTGAAATACGAGCAGAACCTTTCCCGCGATCTCCTCTTTCATCTCGTTCAGCAGTTTTCCGGTGCCCATCAGCATAGCTGTATGGGCATCATGGCCGCAGGCGTGCATTTTCCCGTCTGTTTTCGACTTGTATTCCACCTCGTTTTTCTCAAGAATCGGAAGCGCATCAATATCGGCCCTGAGGGCTACCGTCCGCCCCGGTTTTCCTCCTTCGATGATTCCGAGAATACCGTGAGTGGCAAAACCGGTTTCAAATGGAATCCCCTCTTCCTTCAAAAACTGCTGAATCGTCCGGGACGTTCTTTCCTCTTCCTGGCTCAGTTCAGGATTTTCATGAAAATGTCGGCGGTAACTTACGAGCATGTTTTCAAGCTTCTTTGCTTTTCCTTTTACGTTCAGTGTCATAGCATGACGCTCCTTTATTCTCACTTATTTTTCCTGAATGGTGAAAGTTCTTTTACTCACAGCCGATCCTGTAAACAGGAAAAAGAGAAGTTGTGCATTACAACTCCCTTTTCCCGTTTCGTGTAAAATTTATAGGTTCATTCCTACACCAGGTCCAATCGGCAGCCCGATCATTGTCCAGACGACGAGAATCAGAATCCACACTGTAAGGAAAATCAGACTGTACGGAAGCATAATCGCAAACAGCGTTCCGAACCCTGCGCTTTTATCGTAGCGTTTCATAAAGGCAAGCACCATCGGCACATACGGGTTCAGCGGTGTAATGATATTTGTCGATGAATCGGCAATCCGGTAAGCGAGCTGCACAAAGGCCGGATCGTACTGAAGGGCCATAAACATCGGGATAAAGATCGGCGCCATCAGCACCCACTGTGCCGATCCGCTGAAAATAAACATGTTCAGCAGCGCAGCGAGAAGGATAAAGGCAACAATAACCGGCAGTCCGGTAAAGTTGATGTTTGTAAGGGTCTCAGCTCCGCTGACAGCAATGAACGCCCCCAGGTTTGTCCATTCAAAGTACGCAATAAACTGTGATGCGGCAAAGATGAGTACGATGTAGCCGGACATGTCTTTCATTGCGTCGGCCATGTACTCTGGAATGTCCCGCGTCCGCTCGATTGCTTTTACCGTCAGACCGTAAGAAATGGCGACAACAATAAAGAAAAACAATATGATCGGTACGATGTTTTCAAGGAAAGGAGACGGAACAATCTCCCCATCTTCGCCACGCAGAATTGCATTACCGGGAACAATAAGCAGACTCACAAGAGCCAGGTACACAAGTCCTGCAATGCCGGCGTTACGAAGACCGCGGTTCTTCTCAGGTGTAATCTCCTCAAGCTTCTGATCCTTTACGTCGGCTTCCCCGAGTGACGGATCGTATTTTCCAAGGCGCGGTTCAATTATTTTTTCCGTAATCCATGTTCCGATAAACATGAGCATTAGAACGGAAAACAGCATAAAGTACCAGTTATCAACCGGGGTAACGAATGCTTCCGAACTGACATTGCTCGCAACCTCTGTAGAGATCCCGGCAAGTAGGGCATCCGTGCCGGTAATGATGACGTTAGCCGTAAATCCGGCACCTACACCTGCAAAACCGGCCGCAATCCCGGCAAGAGGGTGACGGCCAAGAGCGTAGAAGACCATCGCCGCAAGTGGCGGCACAATAACAAACGCAGCGTCTGAAGCGAGGTTACCGATAATACCTGTCGCAATGACGGCATATGTGACAAGACTTTTCGGTGCATTGAGAATCGTCTTTTTCATAAACGTTTCAATCAGACCGACTTTCTGTGCCAGCCCGATCCCGAACATCATCACAAGGACAAGTCCAAGAGGGGCAAAACCGGTAAAATTATCGAGCATTGAAGAAATGATGTACTCGATTCCTTCAGCGGATACCATGCTCTGGATCTGTTCCATTTCTCCAGTTTCCGGATGCTCAAAGCTCACATTGAAAAAACTGATAATCCATGAAATTCCGATAATACCAAGCGCCAGATAGACAAAAAGCATGAATGGATGGGGCAGTTTATTCCCGGCTCTCTCTACAAAATCAAGAAACCTGGAGAAAATGCCTGTTTTTTCGTTCGTGTTGTTTTCTGCAGCCAACAGCCTCACTCCTTTTTCAATATTGTTGTTTTCGGACAATGTCTTTAATCATTCCGTTATTAAGTAATTTATCATCTAATGATTGGTATGTAAACATTAAATTTTAATAATAGACTTATTTTTCTGACTACTTTAAGTCCCCATACCCTGTCGCAGAAAGATTTGAACGTAAAATCAAACCTGTTTTTTGAAGTGTTTTTGAATGAGGCTCGTTGGTGTGGAGAAAAGTGAATCTTGGGAAAATGCAGAAGCTGGTCAGGAGGTGTGTTTACAGACGAAGATCCGAACAGTGGCCAAGCGGCGAAAGTGAAACGCCGTTTTTTGTTCGGATCATCATCTTAATATTTTTGTGGTCCCAATCTCCGATTTTCATCAAGCGAGGTGAATTTATAAGCGAAAATCCTGGTTTATGAGCGGAGAATTGAATTTATAAGCTAAAACTTGAATTTATAAGCGAAAACCTGATTTTATAAGCAAATTCTCTATTTTATAAGCGAAATCAAATTTAAGCCCCATTTATCTAAATCAAAAATCCTTGGGAACCAGGCTTCGCCAGATCTGGTCCCTAAAGATCATCAAACCCGTTGTCTGCACCGACCTTGGTGTACTGGCGTGACTTCTGTTCAAAGAAATCAGTTTTGCCCGAATTAACATCTTCATAGATTTTAATCCAGCGCATCGGGTTTTTCCGGTGCCCTTCAAACGGCCTTTCCACACCGAGCTCGTTCACCCGCTTATTTGCCATGAACCGGATGTACTGTTCGAGATCATCCAGATTGATTCCCTCCACCGGTGTGCGGAACAGGTACCTGGCCCAGCCGATTTCAAGGTCGGCTGCTTTTTTAAACGTGTCCTGTACAAACCGGTGGTTTCTATCTGTGTTCAGCTCCGGGTATTCCGTGAGCAGTTCCTTAAAGATCCTGGCGAACAGATGCACATGGAGCTGCTCGTCCCTGTTAATGTAGTTGATCATCGTGGATGTGGAGACCATTTTCCCGTTTCTGGCCAGGTTATAGAAAAAGCTAAAGCCTGAGTAGAAATTCAGTCCTTCGAGAACCACATCATACACAATCGATTCCAGAAAAGTCTGTGGCGACGGATCCTGGATGAAGGCTTCATAGCCCTGTGCGATAAAATCGTTCCGCTCCCTCAGCACCTCATCATGCTTCCAGTATTCGAATATCTCGTCCTGTGTCTTTTTATCAGTAACGCTTGAGAGGACGTACGAATAGCTCTGGTTGTGCACCACTTCCTGAAAGGACAGCACCGTCATTAAGGCAGACAGGCTTGAATCGGTCAGGTAGCCGGCCACATGCTGGGAGTAGTCGGTCTGGATACTGTCAAGAAACGCCAGCAGGCCGATGATTTTATTGAACGCTTCTTTTTCATGAGGCGGCAGGGCCTCATACTGCCTGATGTCGGAGCTCATATTGATTTCAAACGGCGTCCAGAAATTGGCCAGCATATTTTTGTACATCGGATAAGCCCAGGAAAAGCGGGTGTCGTCCCAGTTCAGTACGTTGGAGCTTTCACCGTTTATGAGTCCGGTCGATGCGTTCGGCGCAGCCGGATCGTATAGTTTTCGTTTTTTCATAGAAGGGGATTGTTCGTTCATCTGTATCGCTCCTTTTTGTTGTGTCAAAAAGCCAGCCATTGTTCTCATGATTATCTGTTTCGAAAAGGTTGTTATACTATGACGCTGCAGGCGGACCCTTTCCGCGGGCAACGCCTCAGCCTCCTCAGGAAAAACGCCCTGCGGGGTCTTCGCCTGTTGCTTTTCCCGCCGGAGTCGGCGCCTTTCGCTCATAAATTATTCGGTCAATAGCAGCAATCATTAAGAACACTGCATTCCTAAGAAATTCAGCTTGAACAGCTCTCGCATTCGTCAAATTCACCAGAGGTCGACCGGACGTAATAGGTGGTTTTCAGGCCTTCCTTCCAGGCAGCCAGGTGAAGACCGAGCAGCTCTTTCGCCTGGATCGTGTTTTTCACATACAGGTTAAAAGAGATACCCTGATCGACCCAGCGCTGGCGGGCTCCGTTCTGTCTGATGCTCCAGTGCTGGTCTATGTCGTGGGCACGCTTGTAGAACCAGGTGGTTTCGCTGTTGAGATCCGGTGCCGTTACAGGAATCCGGTAGTTTTTCTTTTCCTCGGCATACTCCTTCCGGTAAATTGGGTCAATCGACGCGGTCGTCCCTGCCAAAATTGCAGTAGACGAGTTTGGCGCCACCGCCATCAAATACCCATTACGGAGACCGTTTCTTTTTACAAGGTCCGCCGTTTCAGCCCAGGCTCCGCCTTCATAGCCCCGTTTCGAAAAGTACGTACCGTCCTGCCATTCCGAACCTTCAAAAGCAGGATAGGTTCCTTTTTCCGCTGCGAGAGCCGCGCTAGCTCTGATCGTCAGTCCGGCGATTTTTTCGTAAAGCTCATAGGCAAAACTGACAGCCTCCTCGCTTTCCCAGCGAATCCCTTTCTTTGCGAGCAGGTGGTGCCACCCGTATGTGCCGAGGCCGATTCCCCGATAGGTTTGATTGGTGATCTGGGCCTGGGGCACCTCGAGACTGTTTATGTCGATCACGTTATCCAGCATTCTCACCTGGATCGGGACGAGCCGCTCAAGCACGTCAGCCGGCACCGCCTTTGCCAGGTTCACCGAGCTCAGGTTACAGACCACATAATCACCGGCCTGTTTTTCGATGATAATCGTGCCACCGTCCCCTGTTTCCTTTTTCACCGTTGTCGGGCTCATGTTCTGCATAATTTCCGTACACAGGTTGGAGCCGTAAATCATGCCCCGGTGACTGTTCGGGTTTTTCCGGTTCGCTTCATCTCTGTAAAACATATACGGTGTGCCGGTTTCAAGCTGTGCGATCATGACCCGCTTCATGAGGTCAATCGCTGGCACCGTTTCCCGGCTCAGCACCGGCTCGTTTACACACGCTTCGTACTTCTCGCGGAAGCTGCCGGCACCTTTTTCCTCGTCATAAAAGTCCTCCAGAGAGAAGCCCATCCGCTGCCTTACTTCGTGGGGATCAAACAGGTGCCACTCGCCTCTCTCGTCCACCTTTTCCATAAACAGATCCGGAAGAGAGATCCCGGTAAAAAGATCATGTGTACGCTGCCGCTCGTCCCCGTTGTTCAGTTTCGCATCAAGAAACGCGAAAATATCCTTGTGCCAAACATCAAGATAAACCGCGATCGCACCCTGCCGCTGTCCTAGCTGATCCACGCTTACCGCTGTGTTGTTCAGCTGCTTCATCCACGGCAGTACACCGGAGGAATTTCCTTTGAAGCCTTTAATCGACGAGCCGCGGGCCCGGATTTTCCCGAGGTAGATGCCGATGCCCCCCCCGTTTTTACTCAGCGTCGCAGCATCGGTCACGGAATCAAAAATTCCTCTCAGACTATCGTCCATCGTATCGATAAAACAGCTTGAGAGCTGGCCGTGGGTTTTGCCGGCGTTGGCAAGCGTCGGAGTGGCAACCGTCATATACAGGTTCGCCATCGCCCAGTACGCTTCTTTTACATAGTGGAGACGTCCATTCCTGTCCTCATCCTGCATCAACGTCATAGCGGTAATCATAAACCGTTCCTGAGGCAGTTCCACCTGCTCGTTCTGGTGGTTTTTCGCCAGATACCGGTCAATGAAGGTGTGGAGCCCTAGAAAGGTAAACTGGCGATCATAGTCAGGATCAAGCACTTTTGCAAGCTCCTGCATTTCCCCCATCAAGTACTTTTCAGTAAGCACCGGATCGTAAATGCCTTCCCCGGTCAGGTGTGTGACTGTTTCGGCAAAAGTGGCATAAATGTCTTCCACTTCGCAGAAACGATGCGCTGCGATTTTTTTATAGTAGTCTTTCAGGCGATAATGGGCAGCTACGTAGGTCCAGTCAGGCTCCTCACTGCTCAGGCGGTCGAGGGCCATCTGCTGCAGCTGCCCCGCTGTGTATGTACCTTCCTCCTCCGGCCATCCGGACCAGTTCAATTCCGTATACGTTTCCTGAATCGTCTGCTCTTTTACTTTTTCCATTACAGATCCCTCCTGTTTTTTCCATCGCTAGTTTCATAAGAAATTCCGCTGCAGTCGGACGCTTTCCACCTGCATCATTTCAGCCTCCTCGGGAGAGTTCCTGCTTCTTCCTCTGCCAGCATGCCCTTCGAAGCGATCTGTGTTGAAGCAACTCGAAGCGTTTTCGAGAAGCAAACGCTCGTCGCTGAAGTCGCCGCCTTCCGCTCCACTTTACACATTCAAAAAAGGCCCTTTCCGCGGGGGAAAGAGCCTTGTTCATATCAGCAGCAGGGATCTACAGCCGGCAGACAAACCGGTCCGGAGTATGTAAACAGAATGATTTTAAGCCGGATGGACAAACAAGCCCCGGCGGAAAAAAGCGAATGCAGTCTTACATACCTGCCGCTCCATGAACTCAATCCCCGAAGTCATGAAACTCTCGAAATACCGGCAGGTCTCCTGACTCATGCGTCATCCTACTCTGAGCCTTCCCATACCATTACGGTACAGTGGTTTCTCATTTCGTCAGCATTCACAGTTGCGGGGACAGTTCCGGTTTTATCGTACCGGATTCCCTTTTAAGTCTGCTTGACACCAGCATTTCAGCGTATCAATATATTGAATTTTCAAAACTAATAAACACTATATATTGTACTCTAACGCAGTTTATCGTGAAATGCAAGAACAAACCATTGCATTTTTCACATCCGTTTATAGAATGCTTTTAAACTGCTGCTGCCTCAGTGCTTCGTACACGAGAATTGCCGCAGTGTTGGACAGGTTCAGTGACCTCACCTTATCCGTCTGGGGTATTTTAAAACAGCGGTCCCGGAACCGCTCCGTCACCTCAGCAGGAAGACCTGTCGTTTCCCGCCCGAAAATAAAGAAATAGTCTTTCTCTGTATCGGTGTAGTCAAGCTCATGATAGTGCTTTTCCCCGACGGTCTCGATAAAATAAAACTCGCCGCCGCTGTGGGTTTCAATGAATTCGTCAAGACTGTCATAATAATGAATGGTCACGCTCGGCCAGTAGTCACAGCCGGCTCTTTTTAGCATCCTGTCGTCGGTGGAAAAGCCGAGCGGGCGGATCAGATGGAGCGATGTATTGGTTGCTGCGCACGTGCGCGCAATATTTCCGGTATTGGCCGGGATTTCCGGCTGGTACAGTACAATATGGTTACTCATTTCTTTCACCTCTGGTTATGTTCATCGAATACGAGTGATCAGTAAAGCTGACGCTGAAGGTTCTCATTTCCCTGATTCAAACGTCCATGAGTCATTATACCAGAAAAAAGAGCCGGTTCCCCGGCTCCAGTCATTGCGCTGCGGCTCTGTTGCCGATTTGTCAGTCTACGAGATGAAAAAACTTGTACTTGATGTTCGGTGTCCAGGCGGTCGAGTCTTCGTAGTTCCAGTACCGCATCCGGCTGTTCGTCGTATTGGCGTTTACAAGGGGCTTGTTTTCCTTATCCTTGCCGACGACGATCGTCGTGTGGTTCCAGCGGCCGTCACCTGTAAAGTCATAGCAGATGATATCTCCCCTGATCAGTTCCTCCGGGGACTGGACCTCCCGTGCTTTGATGACCGGTTTGGCCCCGCTTACGTACCAGCGGAAGGCGTTGGCCACCGTCCAGCTGTAACTCCAGTTACTTCCCCGGTACCACCAGCCCTTTCCCCTGCTGCCCGATCCGGTCATCGGCACACCGCCTGCATGAATACACTGGCTGATGTAATTTGTACAGTTGTTTTCGAACTTTTTATAAGCCGGGTTCGGTGTATTCCACCAGCGCTCTGCATAACGAACCGCATCTAGTCTGTTGTACCGGCGGTATTCCGGTGCATCCGTATCCCTCGCAGGCAGTTCCGCCTCTTTAACCGGCAGCTCCTCCATACCCGATCCTTCTTCATTAACAAGGTAATCGTCCGACAGTTCCCCATCCTCAAGTACAGCCCGCCGCAGCTGCATCTGTTCTTCCATATACAGCTGTCCTCCCTGACGGATTACATGCTGAAAATAAAGAATATAATCATACAGTTCCTTATCCGCAACCGACTGATGACGGATAATGTGGCCGTCTAAAATGTTTTTAATGATCGACGCACCGCGGGAATAAAGCTGCTCTTCTTTACGGGCAAATGCCTCACCTTCGTTCATCCTGAAAAAAGGCAGTCCCGCCGCGTCCGATACATAGCACTCGTGGCAGTGGGCGATGTACTCCTTCAGCCGCCTTGTCGTCCTGTTCACCTACACCGCCTCCTCACGTCTCTTCTGTCATTCTATGCAGAAAGAGCAGAGAATCATGCCGGATAACAAAAAGAGAGCCCCGCACTCAGACGGCAGCTCCCTTGTATAATCGTCTATGCTAAAGTTGGTTGTTGATTTCCGCTCACTGCGCTCCCTTTCCGCGGGCGGTTCGGGAGCCTCCTCGGGAAGAGCACCCTGCGGGGTCTCCACTGTGCGCGCTATTCCCGCAGGAGTGTCGCGCATTCGCTTCAATTAAAATCAACATTGGTCTTTAACACAGCCATATAAAAAAATTAGGAAATTCTCTCTATAGCACCTTCCAGACGGAGAAGGTGTTCTTTTTTGTCCAGACCGCCGCCGTAGCCGACCATCGAACCGTTGCTTCCGATCACGCGGTGACACGGAATGAGAATCGGTACCGGATTCTGGTTGTTTGATCCGCCAATCGCCCGCACCGCTTTCGGCGCGCCGATCTCCAGGGCGATCTGCTTATAGGATTTCGTTTCCCCGTAAGGGATCAGCTTCACTTTTTCCCATACGAGACATTGAAACTTCGTACCTACCAGATCAAGTTTCACATCAAACGTCATTCTGGTACCTGCAAAATACTCTTCAAGCTCGGAGACAACAGGCTGAAGTTTTGCTGCATCTTCTTTAATCTCTGCATTCATGAAATGCTTCTTCGTCCATGTGCGGATTGCTGAACACGTTTCTTTAACCGGACCGAATTCGATCAGACACACACCATAGTCGGTGCTCGCAATCGTTAAGGCTCCGATCGGACTATTCATTTCCGTTACGTAAATGAATGACCGTTTCGACATACATAACCCCTTCTTTCAGTCCATCATTATCCTTTATCAAGCCTGATCTGCAGCGGCTTTTTCAGCCAGGCAGCCAACACGTGCAAAAAAAGGACTAATCTTATCCTACTGGACAACGCCATTACTTTCCAAGACTATATTTCCTTATTTAAGAGGATCTCAAGCCCTTTATCGATCTCAGCAAGCACTTGAGGGTCCGTTTCTCTTAGTTTCGCCTGTTTAAGCACGGATTCGGACTCCTCCCCTCCGCCAATCACACCAGCCGCCCAGGCAGCCGTACCGCGAATGACCGGACGGGGATCCTCGAGCATCAGATCATAGAGAACAGGCAGTGCCGACTCTTCCTTAAAATGTGCCAGAGCAATAATCGCATTTCTCTGAATCGGCTTCTTCCCCCGCCACGAACCGGCAATCCGTCCGTACGTATCCTTAAACTCCCGGTTTGTAATCGTCAGCAGCGGTTCAAGCTTCGGCTTCACCACCTCAGGGTCAGGTTCCAGTTCCTCATGATGATGAAAATCCTTTCCTTTGTTCTCGGGGCAGACGACCTGGCACGTGTCACAGCCATACAGCCGGTTGCCGAGTTTCTTTCGGAACCGGTCCGGCAGAAAGTCTTTCGTCTGTGTCAGATAGGCGATGCACTTGCCCGAATCCAGCTGTCCGCCCTGGACAAGCGCCCCGGTCGGACACGCATCCACGCACTTATTGCACGTGCCGCACTGATCCTCGATCGGCTGGTCAGGTTCCAGCGCCACGGTGGTAATCATTTCCCCTAAATACATATACGACCCGAACTCATGAGATATGATTGCACAATTTTTTCCGCTCCAGCCAATTCCGGCCCGCTCGGCCACCGCCCTGTCCGATAGCTCCCCGGTATCAACCATCGAGACACTCCTTGAACCAGGGACACGCTCCTCAATGAATGCCTCAATCTGCCGAAGTTTTCGCCTCAGCACGTGGTGGTAGTCTTCGCCCCAGGACGCCCGGCAGAATATACCCCGCCGCTCACCCTTTTTGGAAACCGGTGCATCCTTCATTTTCGAAGGATAAGCGATCGCAATCGCAATAATCGTCTTCGCCTCGGGTAAAAGCAGCTCCGGTCTGGTCCGCTTCTCAAGATCCTGCTCTTCAAACCCGCTCTCATACCCGAGCTCCCGGTGTCGCACAAGACGATCCTTAAGTGTCAGAAACGGATCCACCGACGCAAAGCCCACCTTATCAACGCCTATGCTCTTACTATATGCAGCGATTTCTTCCTTTAACTGGGCTCCTGTCACAAAAACCACCCCCTTCCGTTCATTTGGATATAAAATGGTAATTAAGACCCGGTGAACACGCTGTTTTTCCAGCATTCCGTTGATTTCCGTTGAAGATCCCGTGCAAAAAAGCAGCTGCGCGCCGGTCACCGGATTCCCTTTTTTCAGACTCATATTTGGCTATTTCCGCTCCAATAATTTCCCGCAGGCCTGCCGTAAAGGGGAGGGCAGGCCGGAAAATACTCGCACCGTATTTTACTATCCCCAAAACCGGGTGTCAAACGGCCCAATTTTCAGGTTTCGCAGGTATTTCTCCCGGAAATGCAGAAAGGTGTAGGGACTATACTCTGGGAGGTATGTATGCAATGAATTTTGATTTTACAGTACAGACAGACAAAAAACCTGAGCAGGTTCTCACTGATCTTGAGAACATCCTGAAGGAAGCTTCATTTGGTGTTCTCTGGTCGTTTAACGTGAAAGAAAAGCTCGACGAAAAAGGTGTCGGCTTTGATACGGACTACTTTATTCTTGAAGTGTGCAACCCGAAGATTGCGAAAGATGTTCTCGAATCGACCAAAATGGCCGGCTACTTTCTGCCGTGCAAGGTTGTCGTTTACGAAGCAGACGGCCAGACCTACATCGGCATGCCGAAGCCGACAACACTTATGGAACACGTCGGCGGCGATGATGTCATGAGAGTTGCCGAAGAGGTGGAAAATACCCTTCGCGAATGCTTCAAGAAGGCAGTCTGATTTAAGACTTGGGATTCAGGTGAAGTCAGGACAGAATGTCACGGGATTGGCGGGAAACAGCCCGCCAATGATTGGCCGAGTTCGGACATAACTTCTCCTGGGCTGGGAGAAGTGTCCGCACTTTGGCCAAGTTCGGACATAACTTCGCCTGAGCTGGGAGAAGTGTCCGGACTTTGGCCGAGTTCGGACATAACTTCGCCTGAGACGGGAGAAGTGTCCGCACTTTGGCCAAGTTCGGACATAACTTCGCCTGAGCTGGGAGAAGTGTCCGGACTTTGGCCGAGTTCGGACATAACTTCGCCTGAGACGGGAGAAGTGTCCGCACTTTGGCCGAGTTCGGACATAACTTCGCCTGAGCTGGGAGAAGTGTCCGCACTTTGGCCGAGTTCGGACATAACTTCGCCTGGGACGGGAGAAGTGTCCGAACTTTGCGGCTCCAGAAATTGCCCACCACCTGCACTCAGCAGCAAAAACGGTTCCAGTTATCGTATTTCGATAACTGGAACCGTTTTTTAGGTAATCAGAGACTGTTCTGCCCCAGCCCCATTAGTCGGGGAATTACTTATACGTTTTTTCATCTACGATTTCATGCATATGATTGTAGATGATCAGCCGGCTTGGACGGTTGTCCCCGGCTATTTTTTCGGCCTCTTCAATGGCCTGGTCCATCTTATCGAACGATGTCTCAGGTGCCACATCCTCAATCTTAACGAACCATTCGTCTGCATCTTTGTTTGGTCTCACGGTGTACTCTTTCATATCTGGTAATCCTCCTTCTATGCGAGTCAAAGAGCTTATTTGCTCGTATTGTCGCTATTTCCGTTAACAGTCCTAAATAAACCTGTTTACCGGAACCGGTCAAAAGGACTGATTTTTACTCATACTTTAAATACTGCGTTTAACGTAAGGGCAAACTGGAAATGGAATCACATACCAATAGAGGAGAGTGACCGACCATGGATTATAATGAAGCAAAAGATATGCAGAAGGACGGACAGCCTGGACAACGCCAGCGACAGCCTGGATTTGAATACGAAATGGATCCGATGCCGATCTTTGACGACCCTGACTATAAAGGGAGCGGCAAACTGGAAGGCAAAACGGCTCTGATCACTGGAGGCGACAGCGGAATCGGACGAGCGGTCAGTATTGCCTTTGCCAAGGAAGGTGCTGATGTTGCGATCGTCTATAAGGATGAACATGAAGACGCCGAAACAACGAAGAAGCTCGTCGAGGATAAAGGACAGCGGTGTATCCTGTTTGCCGGTGATATCGGTGACGAACAGTTCTGCCGGGACTCGGTTGAAAAAACAGTTTCTGAATTCGGTCGTCTTGACTGTCTCGTCAATAACGCTGCCGAACAGCATTTTGCCGAGGATCTCAGGGAGATTTCCACTGAGCAGCTGAAGCGAACGTTTGACACGAACATATTCTCGGTTTTTTATTTCACCCAGGCTGCCCTCGATCATTTACAGGAAGGCAGCACAATTATTAACTCTGTCTCCATCGTTGCCTACCGCGGCATGCCGGTGCTGATGGACTACGCAGCGACAAAAGGGGCACTCGTTTCCCTTACCCGCTCCCTTTCCGAAAACCTCGTTTCCAAAGGGATCCGCGTAAATGCTGTCGCGCCGGGTCCAATCTGGACACCGCTGATTCCGGCTTCCTTCCCCGAGGATAAAGTGGCGGAATTCGGGACAACCAGTCCGATGGGACGCCCGGGCCAGCCTGCCGAACTCGCACCAAGCTACGTATACCTCGCCTCCGACGACTCGTCCTACGTGTCCGGCCAGGTAATTCACGTAAATGGTGGCGAAATTATAAACGGATAGAGATTTCAGGAGCCCTCGCCGGTCATGATTCATCGTCCGGCGGGGGTTTTTGTGTGGATATATATTACATGTATTCCATTTAATATGTTCGATTCCGGGAAATCCAGAGCCAATTCCGGAATATGAGCCATAATTCCGGGAAATTGACCACGAATTCCGGAAAATCCCCTCAGTCTCAGCACTATAGTGAGTTATGAAAAAAAGCGGGCCTCCCGATCAGGAGACCCGCTCTTACTCTAAACATTCAATCCACTACGACGCTTCTTCCATCTCCGCCGGCCGCTTCGATCGTTTTCCTCCAAACAATCTCCGTGACATGCGGCGCGCCCCTGTCTTCACATCCTCAAACAGGAGATAAACGGACGGGATCAGAACGAGTGTAATCAAAGTGGCAAACAGCAGGCCGCCGATAATGACTGTGGCAAGCGGTGCCTGGTAGCTGCTGGCGGTCCCTGTGGCAAGCGCCAGCGGCAGCATCCCGGCCACCGTAGTCAGTGTCGTCATAAAAATCGGACGGATCCGGTTCTGACCCGCTTCTTTTACCGCCTCAGACGCACTCATTCCTTCCTTGCGCAGCTGATTCGTCCGGTCGATCAGCAGGATTGCGTTATTGAGCACAATCCCGATCAGCATGAGCAGCCCCATGGCCGACAGCATGCTCAGCTCCTGCTGGGTAATGAGAAGGGCGAGCACCGCCCCGATCGCCGTCATCGGAATGATGGACATGACGATCAGCGGGTGGGCGAGACTGTTAAACTGGACCGCCATCACTACATACACCAGGAAAATGGAAATGGCTACAACCATCATCAGATCCAGGATCATTTCCTGCTGGGCCGACACATCTCCCCCGGTACTTACCGAAAGACCTGAAGGAACATCAAGTCCGTTTACAGCCTGCTGCACATCGCGGGTGACAGAACCTAAATCCCGGCCTTCGATTCCGGCAGTGACCGAAATAAACCGTTCCCCGTTGTCCCGGACAATTGTTACCGGGGAAATAACCGGTTCCAGGCTCGCAAACGCGGATAAAGCTTCCGGTCCACCGGCTGTCATAATTTCAAAATCGCCAAGAGACCGTTCGCTGTCAATGGTGTCCGCACTTCTGGCAATCACCGGCACAGTCACACCGCTGCGGACCACTTCACCTGCCGGCACCTCCCCGAACACACCCTGGAGCTGGCCGAAAACCTCAGTCCGGGTTATCCCTGCTTCTTCCATCGCTTCGTCATCAAACACGAGCAGCTTTTCTTCCCGAGTTTCCTCTGCCGAAGTGGATACGTTTACGAGGCCTTCAATAGTTTCAAGCTCCGCTACGAGACTTTCACTCAGTTCCTCCGAGGCGGCAAAATCCGCGCCTTTTACACGGAGCTGAACCGGCTCGCCGCCCATCGGCCCCATGCCGGCCATCCCGACAGACGTAATCGGATACTCATCCTCAAGATCACGGATCGCATCATTGATCGCCACGTTTACGTCTTCCTGGTCCATCGTAATCTGATCCCCGGTTGTCATGTTCACGAGCATAAACATGAACGATGGATCATCGATCAGCACACTGGATGCCACATCCGGGATCTGATCAAGTTTTTCCGCAATCGCACTGGCCACTTCCTGACGCTCCTCCGCTGTCAGGCTGCCCTCAAGCTCGATTGGCACCTCAGCGTAACGGTTATACACGTCCGGCATAATCGTCACCGGCACCTTCGTCGTGAGTGCCATTGACCCGGCAAACACAAGGAAAAACAGAAAGATCATCCCATACCTGCGCCGTTTTTTCTCTGACAGCCAGCCGATCAGACTCCCGTATCCGCCAGTGATCCTCCCGCGTTTTTCCCCTTTGTTCCTATCCTTTTCACGGAGCTTCAGGAAGTTATCCGCAAGTGATGGAATCACGGTAAAGGACACGATGACGGAACTCACAAGGGTAATGACAATTACCATGCTTAGCAGCAGTACAAACTGACCTACCTCACCGCCAAACAATCCTACAGGCACAAATACGACGACGGTCGTCAGCATGGAGGCAATAACAGCTGTGGCCACTTCCTTCACGCCTTTAGAGACCGCCTCCATCCGCTCATACCCCTGCTCCTTTTTCCGGTAGATCGATTCCAGGATAACTATCGAGGCGTCCACCATCATCCCGATCCCAAGACCGAGGGCGATGAGCGTAATAATGTTGAAGCTGTACCCAAACAGCCACATGCTTGTAAATGTAAGCAGGACCGATACCGGAATCGCCACACCTGCTACGATAGTAGCTCTGAAATTCCTCAAAAACAAAAGTAGAATAATCAGTGCCAGCACACCGCCGATTAACACGTTCTGTGTCACCCCGTCCAGAGCTTCAACCACGTAATCAGCCTGGTTGACGACCTCATTGAAACCAAATTCGGATACAAGACCCGCTTCCTTAATGTCACTTACCTCCGCACGGATATCCTCTGCCATCCCGATTTGGGTATAGCCTGTGGCCCGGCTGATCTCGATAAAGATAAAATCCCGGCTGCCGTCCTTCCATGCCATCGATGAACGCTGATTCGCGACTTCTGATACATCTGCAAGCTCACTTAATGCAACCGGTCCGTTCGCTGACGGAACCTTCATTTCCTGCAGGTCCTCTATGGACTGAAAAGCCGTGTTCCAGCGGAGTGCAGGTGAATGTTCCTCTTCGGAGAGTTCCCCTAGCGTCGTCTCGCTGTTTTCCTGCTGAATGAGTCCGGTCACCTGCTGGAGATCCAATCCGTTTTCCGCCAGTGCCTCCCGGTCAAACGCAATCACAAACTCCGATTCCTGAAGACCGCTCAGACCCACTTCCCTGACCGAACTGAGCGACTCGAGCCGCGGTTTTACTACGTCCCGGGCAAAAGCCGTCATTTCTTCAAGGTCCCCGCCTGACACTTCCATGTAAAACTCCGCATCCTGATTCGTACTAAGCGCCATCACATGGACAAAATTCAGGCCGCTGACTGATGATTCAAGCGGTGCGATACTGCTTTCCAGTTCATTTTTAACCTCCCGCATACGCCCCTCTTCAATTTCAACGAAAATTGAACTGTTACCCGTTGTGGTGGTAGACTGATAGCCTTCCACCCCATCTGTGCCCGCAAGAATCTGCTCGATAGGGGCAGTTACCCTCTCTTCAACATCCAGTACACCCATGTCACCGGCACTCGCACTGATAACCGCGTAGTCAAAATCGATCTGCGGCAGCAGTTCCCGGTCCAGCTTCGTTAACCCGTACACGCCGAATACGACCACAAGTGTAACCATTAACCCGATTAAAATTTTCCGTTCCACCAGCTTCATTAAGATGCCCATACCCAATCCCTCACTTTTCGTTTTCTCCGCCTTTTTTTACGCACAACCCGGGCGAAAGTTTCCATTTTCATGAATGTATTTTCAATTAATTCCTTTTATAAGTTTACCTTCACGGCTTTCTGTCTGAAATAGGCCCGGGACTGTTTTTTTCTACGCCTCAAGACCGATTAGGTTATCTTTCTTTTTGGCTCTGTTAACGTTTATTGCTGATTTCCGCTCAGCGCACTCCCTTTCCGCGGGCACAGCTTCAGCCTCCTCGGGGAAAACCGTCCCTGCGGGGTCTTCAAGCGGCGCTGTTCCCGCAGGAGTGTCGCGCGTTCGCTGCAATCAATATGAAAATTATCAACATTTAACCTTTAACACAGGTTTCTTTTTAAGTTGTATTCATTCCCGAGCGGTGGTTAAATAAGAACATACATACAGAAGGAGAGGATCGACCTTGCAGAGAATTCAACTTACAGAAGAGCTGTCATTTTCCCGCATCGTTCATGGCATGTGGCGGTTAAATGACTGGAAATATACACCGGAACAGACGGTTGAGCTCATCGAGCACTGCCTTGAACAGGGTATTACCACGTTTGATCACGCCGATATTTACGGGAGCTACACGTGTGAGAAAATTTTCGGTGACGCACTCAGCCTCAAGCCGGAGCTGAGAGAACAGATGGAGCTTGTGTCAAAGTGCGGTATCGTGCTCGAATCGGAAAACCGCCCGGCTCACAAATCCCATCACTACAACACGTCAAAAGAGCATATCCTTCTTTCTGTCGACAACTCCCTGCGCGACCTACAGACCGACTATCTGGACACACTACTGATCCACCGACCCGATCCGATGATGAATCCGGAGGAAGTGGCAGAAGCCTTTTCCGCATTAAAAAAAGCCGGAAAAGTCCGGACGTTTGGTGTGAGTAACTTTAAAAGCCATCAGTTCAGCATGCTTGAATCCTATCTCGATGAACCGCTGGTGACCAATCAGGTGGAAGTGTCCGCTGCCCAGCTCGAAAACGTCCAGGACGGCACGCTGGACCACGCCCTGGAAAAACGGATCGCACCGATGGCCTGGTCCCCCCTGGCCGGAGGGGCCATTTTCTCAGATGAAAAATCGGTACGACTTAAAGATACGCTCACACAGGTTGCAGAAGAACTGGGCACTGAAGATTTATCTGAAGTACTGTATGCCTGGATCCTCCGTCATCCTTCACAAATCATGCCGATTGCCGGATCCGGTAAAAAAGAGCGGATTAACGCTGCTGTCCGCGCACTCGATTACCACCTGACGCTCGATCAGTGGTTCGCCATCCTTCACGCCTCCATGGGGCATGATGTACCATAGTCGTTTACAACGTAAACGTCGAAGGCAATGAACGTAGCGGCTTCACGAACTTTCAGTCCCATCACGTCATTTGTGATGGGACTGAAGCGCGCAGTCATTGCCTCATCGGACCATATAAACGTTCACCCCCCCCCTGACGGAAAACACTTCCACAGGGGGATTTTTTTGTAACTTTTCCTATCCGACTTCGTCTAACAGGAAAATAGACCGAGGGGGTCGAATTAATGATAAAATTGATGATTTTCCTGATGATGATTCTCGTCCTTTTTGCCTGCAGCAATGCTGAACACCAGATGGACGAAGCTCGTGACGATGCCGATTCTGAAGAAGTTGAACAGTCGGAAGAATCTCTGAACGGAGGTGATGCCGGATTTTCAGGACACTCAGATAGAGAGGAGGTGATGGAGGAACCGGATTCTGACACCGCGGCACTTGAGACTGGCACTCAGATGGTGATTTACAACGGCACAATTGCTGTCGAAGTTGAAGACTATGATCAGACCCACCGTCAGATCCAGGAAGAAGTCAGCAGACTGGGAGGCTTTATTACAGAATCGTCTGTTTATCAGCACGGTGAGGATGAAAACCGGACCGGCACCCTAACCGCCCGCATTCCCCAGGCAGAATTCTTCCCATTTCTGGACCGGGTAGAAGCCGGAAGCAGCAGAGTCACTGAAAAATCCGCACACGGCAACGATGTAACTGAGGAATATATCGATCTTGAATCCCGTCTTCGTTCAAAGGAAACCGTTGAAGAACGCCTGCTCTCCTTCATGGATGAAGCGGATGATACGGAAAACCTTCTTAAGATTTCAAATGACCTGGCTCGTGTTCAGGAGGAAATCGAAACACTGAAAGGAAGGATGAACTACCTGGAGGATCACGTCGCTTTTTCCACCGTCACGGTTTACATTCACGAACGGAGCATCCGCGTGGCACCGCTTCAGGACCGGGAACATTTAAACACATTTGAACGTGCGCAAAGTCTGTTCATGTCCACTATCAACGTCATTCTTTCCGCTCTGTCGGGACTCGTTGTATTTTTAATCGGCCTGTCACCGGTCATTATACCGCTCGCTGGCGCCGCCTTTGTTCTTTATATCGTCACAGTCAAACGAACAAAGAGAGTCGGTTAATTATCAGAATTATTGTATTTTTTGGAAGCAGTTCACCGGACCAGCCCTCTCACATATTCTTTAGTATCCCTAAGGAAAGAAAGAGTGTCCCTTGTTTAAGAAGATCCTCTGCTCACTGCTCGCCGCAGTTTTGTTCACGATCGTCTGGCAGGTTCCTGCAGCCTCTGCTTCATCAGATCAGCTTATTATCATTAACAAAAAGAACAACCAGCTTGTTTTTTACGAAAACAGCAAACAGGTAAATACGTTTCCGGTAGCGACCGGAAGAACAGCATCTCTCACACCGGAAGGATCCTTTAAGGTCGTGAACAAAATCGTCAATCGTCCCTACTACACAGGAAACATTCCGGGCGGCGATCCCCGAAATCCGCTCGGAAACCGGTGGATCGGGCTCAACGCCAACGGGACCAGCGGAAACACATATGCCATTCACGGCAACAACAATCCGTCTTCAATCGGTACTTACGCAAGTGCAGGGTGTATCCGGATGCATAACAGCGATGTGGAATGGCTTTATTCGAAAATAAAAGTCAACACACCTGTCGTGATTGTCACTTCGGAAAGTTCGTTTAACCAGATCGCCAAGGCGAACGGCTACATTGTAGACGGCAAAAATACGGCTGTTCCGGTCAGCGGCAAAACCTCGACACTCCGGCTGGGAAGCAAGGGGAAGCGGTTAAAGACCTCCAGCGTCAGCTTCAGGCAGCCGGCTACAACCCGAAAGGCATTGACGGCAGCTTCGGTCCCGCCACCGAGGCTGCGGTCCGCAAGTTCCAGTCCGATAAAAAGCTGAAGGTCGACGGCGTTGTTGGTGCACAGACGCGAAACGCTCTTGCAACTGCCGGGGGTAAAGCCCCTGCTGCCCAGAAGCCCGCAGCCACGCCTGTGCTGAAAAAAGGAAGCAGCGGCACGGCCGTGAGCGACTTGCAGCGGGCCCTAACGAATAAAGGGTATTCCACAAAAGGAATCGATGGGAAATTCGGCCCGGCAACAGAAGCCGCAGTGAAGAAGTTTCAGAAGTACAACAAGCTTACAGTGGACGGCGTCGCCGGCCCGCAGACGTGGAATAAACTTAAGTAGAATCCAGGCGCCCGGTTTTATTGCCGGGCGTTTTTTTGTTAAGCAGCCAACGCTTAAGCACCTAATTGGTAAAATTGGAAATTCCCGTTGAACAGGCAGCGGAATAAGACTATAATAATAGTAATTAAGTCACAATTCCCTGCTTGACAGAGAAATTGGAGGAATACTATGGGAAAAATGAAATTGGCGGCGCTGATGATTGTGTTTTTTACCGCCATTGGATACGGGACATACTTCTGGCTCGGTTCCCAGGAAGCATCCGGTATTGATACAAGCATCATTGCAGAGGTTGAAGAGGAAATCGGCGGACCGATCGTAGTAGAGGAGTTAATCGATATGCCCACGGAAGATGAAGTGGCCGAGCGTTTCCCGCTTGATATGAGAGAAAGCCAGATGCAGAGACACATTCACCACATGAGTCATCAGAAGATATACGCTTCTGACAAGTGGGGACCTTCTCTTATGATTACAGATAAAAAACTCGATCGGCTGCTTGAGGTTGTAGAAGCGAATGAATACACGTACGTCGGGGTTTACCGCGGCATCCTGACCCGCTGGCGCAACGGCGATTTCTCTACTGCAGTCGAGGATCACAACAGAATTTGGCAGATGAAGGATGGAACCGTTGGGGAAGCACTGCGCCTGCTCTCAGAGGAAGAAGAACTGGCTTACATACTTCGAAATCACTACTAAACGTCCTTCGGGGCGTTTTTACTTTTTCAAAGCACGGTGCGGCCTCTGCTCTTCATTTCTGCCTTCGTTCAAGTGCAACGTGATGAGATTCAGCCCCTTTCTCTTCATTTCTGCCTTTCTTAAGGAGCAAAGTGATGAGACTCGGCATCAGTACGTTTGCTTTCTCCCTCTCCCACCTCGTCAGGCAACAGCCATTGCCTTAAAAAAACCTCAGCAAAACAGAGCACCCTGCAACAGGTGCTCTGTTAAACTCAATCACTATTTTCCACAAGCCTTCTGATCGTCTCCGCAAGCAGGCAGGTGCGCTCTGTTAAAGAAGGCACATACAGGAACTCATCCTCGCTGTGTGCGTTGCCGCCGATGGGGCCGATGCCGTCAATCGTCGGGACGCCGGCAGCAGCTGTAAACGCTGCGTCCGAGCCGCCGCCTGTTTTCATGGCCTCGATGCTCACACCCATTTCCCTGCCGATTTCCTGCATCACGCCGATCAGCTCGTTGGTGCCTTCGTTTTCCATCATCGGCGGACGGCTGATATGCCCGCTTAACGTCACACGGGTTCCTTCCATTTCCTCTTCCGCACAGATAGCTTCCATTTTCTTGACTACTTCTTCAGCCTGCTCCATGGTGGATACGCGTACATCAATCTGGGCACTGGCTGCAGGCGGAATCGTGTTAACGGCCGTTCCTCCCTCAGCAAGCCCCACGCTCACAGATACTCCATTTTCATAGTCATTGAGCGTATGGAGCTTGATGACTTTTCGCGCCAGCACTTCGATCGCGTTTCTCCCTTTTTCAGGAGCTACCCCTGCATGTGACGCCCTTCCTTCAACCTGAAGAGCGTACCGGCCTCCGCCTTTGCGGGCGGACACAACCGTGCCGTTATCTCTGGACGGCTCCATAATGAGTGCGTACTTTTTCCCTTCGGCCACGCGTTCAATCAGGGGCCGCGAGGAGCGGGAGCCCACTTCCTCGTCACTGTTAAACAGAATCTTAAGGTGCTTCAGGCACTCCCCGTGCCCGTCCTGTACAAGTGCTTTCAACGCATAAAGGAGAGCCACATGACTCCCTTTCATATCAACAACGCCGGGTCCGTATGCACGGTCGCCTTCCACTTTAAACGGACGCTCTGCTGCAGTGCCCCGTGGAAACACGGTATCCATGTGGGCGACCGCAATGATCGCCGGATCTTCTGCCTCAGGATGCTCGAAGCTCAAATGATCCCCGTAGTCGCCTCCGTCGTGAACCTCGGTTACGAAACCGAGTGCTTCAAATTCCCCACGAACGATACTCCCCACCAGGTTCACACCGTCACGGTCGTAGGAACCGCTGTCGGTATTAACGAGTTTCCCGAGCAGCGTGAGCATATTTTTTTCTTCCCCGGCAAGCCAGGCGGTTGTTTTTGCAAGCTGGTCTGATGCTGTGTGACTAGTTTTCAATGAGTACACCTCTTCCCTCTTTGAGCGGATAATGGCACATCACATGGTGACCATCACGTTCCTCGACGAGATCAGGTTCTTTTGTTTTACACAGCTCATCTGCGTACGGGCACCTGGTGTGAAAGCGGCACCCGGACGGAGGATCTGCGGGGCTCGGCAGGTCCCCTGTTAAAATGATCCGCTCTTTCGTGTCCCTTACGTGGGGATCCGGTACCGGTACCGAAGAGAGAAGCCCTTCCGTGTAAGGGTGCATCGGACGGGAGAACAACTGCTCCTTGTCTGCCAGTTCCACCACTTTCCCAAGATACATCACCGCCACGCGGTCACTGATATGCTTAATCGCAGGCAGACCGTGAGCAATAAAAATGTACGTTAAATTGAATTCTTTCTGCAGTTTTGACAGCAGATTGAGCACCTGGGACTGGATCGAAACATCCAGAGCTGAAACCGGTTCATCACAGACAATCAGCTTCGGTTTCAGAGCCAGTGCCCGGGCAATCCCGATCCGCTGACGCTGCCCGCCGCTGAACTCGTGCGGGAACCGCTGGTCAAAGGACTTGCTGATTCCGACCGTTTCCATCAGCTCATACACTCTTTTTCTCAGATCATCGCCGGTGGCCACCTTGTGGGAACGGAGCGGTTCAGCGATAATATCAAATACTTTCATCCGCGGATTTAATGAAGAAAACGGATCCTGAAAGATCATCTGGATATCTTTTCGTTTTTCCCGCATTTCTTTTTTGGAGAGGGAGGCAAGGTCCTGTCCTTCAAACAGAATCTGTCCTTCGGTTGCTTCAAGCAGCCGGAGAATCGTGTTCCCCGTTGTGGATTTTCCACAGCCCGATTCCCCTACAATTCCGAGCGTTTCCCCCGGGTACACTTCCAGATCGATGCCGTCCACTGCTTTGACTGACTTCTGCTCTTTTGAAAACCAGCCCGAGGAAAGCTCAAAGTGCTTTTTCAGTCCTTTAATTTCAAGAATTGGCTGTTTGCTGTTGTTTTTGTTCGTACTCATGCAGATTAACCTCCCCGTCTTCGTGCAGCCAGCAGCTGACCCGGTGTCCGGGCTTCACTTCTTCAATGTCAGGAGCTTCGGTCCGGCATTTGTCGGTGGCAAAGGCGCACCTCGGATAAAACCTGCAGCCTGATGGCATATTCATCGGTGTCGGAACCGTTCCTTTGATCGAATACAGCTCGTCTTTCAGCTCGTGAATCTTAGGGGTACTCTCCATCAGCCCTTTCGTATACGGGTGCTTCGGATCCTTAAACAGTTCAAAAACGGTTCCTTCTTCCACTACTTTTCCCGCGTACATGACGATCACCCGATCCACCATCTCCGCAACAACGCCAAGGTCGTGGGTGATTAGAAGGATAGATGTGTCCAGCTCCTTCCTGAGCTTTTTCATCAGCTCAAGAATCTGAGCCTGGATGCTCACATCAAGTGCCGTGGTTGGCTCGTCTGCGATGAGAAGCTTCGGGTTGCATGCCAGGGCAATTGCAATCATGATCCGCTGGCGCATTCCCCCACTTAGCTGGTGGGGAAAACTCGAGTAGATTTTTTTCGAATTTGGAATGCCGACTTTATCAATCATTTCGATCGTTTTCTGTTTCGCTTCTTTTTTAGAAACTTTCTGGTGAAGCAGAATCACTTCGCTGATCTGAAACCCAACGGTAAACAGCGGGTTCAGGGAAGTGAGCGGCTCCTGGAAAATCATCGACATTTCGTTACCGCGGAGTTTCCTCATCTGCCGGTTGGAATACTTGGTCAGGTCATTTCCTTCGAGAAGGATTTCACCGCCTTCAATTTTTCCCGGTGAGCTGACCAATCCCATGACCGAATAGGAGGTGACACTTTTCCCGCAGCCCGATTCGCCGACAATGGCCACAACTTCACCTTTGTTTATATGAAACGATACACCGTCCACCGAAGGAACGGTTCCGTTTTCTGTATGAAAATAGGTTTTCAGATCACGTACATCCAGTAAAGGCTGTTCCTGTTCCACACAGGCTCCCCCCTCTTCTTATCTATCGCTCTGTTCTGACAGAACATTACTCTGCGCTGCAGGCGGACACTTTCCGCAGGTCTAGCTTCAGCCTCCTCGGGGAAAACGCCCTCCAGGGTCTTCAGCTGATGCTATTCCCGCTGGAGTCGCCGCCTTTCGCTTCGTTATTATTATCTGATTTCCCCTACGACCGTCTTCCCTGGGACCGTGGATCGAGTACGTCCCGCAGCCAGTCACCTAAGAAGATGATGCCGAGAACGGTGATCGTGATCGCAAGACCCGGGAATGTAGCCAGCCACCAGCTCGTTGCCAGATAGTCACGGCCGGTACTCAGCATGTACCCCCACGAAATCGTCGGCGGCTGAACACCGAGACCGAGGAAGCTGAGTGACGCTTCAATAATAATGGTTGTCGCAACGCTGAGCGTTGAAATAACAATAAACGACGAGAACACATTCGGGAGAATATGCTTCATCATGATCGTCCTGTCGTTCGTGCCGATTGATTTTGCCGCACGGACGAAGTCTCGCTCTTTTAGGCTCAGCACTTCCCCCCGCACAAGCCGGGCGTAGATAACCCAGTTGGTCACACCGAGAACAAGAATGAGCGTCAGGAGGTTCGAACCAAAGATCCCGAGAACAACAAGGATCAGGAGGATGTTTGGAACGGCAAGAAACGAATCTACGGTGCGCATAACAATGTTATCGATCCATTTTCCGTAGTATCCTGCCATAATTCCGAGCACCAGCCCGATGATTCCCGCTACTACAACGGAAAGAACTCCGATCAAAAGAGATACCTGACTGCCGTAGATAATTCTTGAGAGCATGTCCCGTCCGAGACTGTCGGTTCCAAGCACGTGCGCACTTGATCCTCCCTCCAGCCACATAGGAGGGACGTTAATGCTGGCCGGGTTCATCCCATCCGGCTCATAAGGCGCCAGTAGAGGAGCAAAAAGTGCCGTAAAACATACAGTCAGAACAATAATAAGTCCTAGTGTGCCTGTTTTACTGCGCAGCAGCAATTTCATCCACCGCCGCAGCGGCTTCGGTTTATGTGAGACTTCAAATTCATCTTCCAGTGGTGCTTCTGTCTGTGCTGTTGTATTGGCAGACATCTTCTGTCCCCCCTTTAATCGTATTTAATTCTCGGATCAATCAGCCTGTAGACGATGTCCGCGAGCAAATTCATTAGAATTACGGCCACTGCGATCACAAATACGCATGCCTGAACAATCGCCATGTCTCTGGCATTTACCGCCTGAACGAGGAGTTGTCCCATTCCAGGCCATGCAAAGACCACTTCTGTAACCAGCGCGCCGCCAATCAGACTCGACGTCTGCAGCGCCATGATGGTGACAACCGGAATTAAACAGTTTTTAAAGGCATGCCGGTAGGTGACAATTGAATCCTTCTGCCCCTTACTTTTTGCCGTCCTCACATAATCCTGCTGCATCACTTCGATCATATTGGACCGGATCAGCCGCGTCATTTCCGCCGCTATGGCCGTTCCGAGCGTAATCGCCGGCAGTATGATGTGCATAAAGCTTCCCCTGCCCGAGACCGGAAAAATGGAAAGGTTAACGGAAAACAGGAGAATGAGCATGATCCCGAGCCAGAAGTTCGGCATCGCTTTACCAAGAACAGATGCACCTGTTGCGAACACATCGATCACTGTGTTCTGTTTAGCTGCAGACCAGATCCCGAGAGGAATCGCAATAATCGTGGCAAACAGCATGGAAACCGCCGCCAGTTCAAAAGTCTGCGGCAGGCGTTCCAGCACAATGCTCATCGCATCCTGGTTATACCTGTATGACGTTCCGAAATCCCCCTGTATAGCATTTCCAAGGAAAATCCCATACTGGACGTAAAAGGGTTCATTTAAACCCATCGATTCTGTCAGGGCAGCAATCTGCTCCTGTGAGGCATCTTCCGGGAGCATAAGAGCGACCGGGTTCCCTGCAAGAAAGACGAGTGAAAAAACGATAAAAGATATAATTAAAAGAACAGGAATCACCTGTAGTACACGTCGTATTAAGTAACGCTTCATCCTTTTTTCACCTCAGCGAATATAAAAAGTAGCCAGGGGGAAGGCCATCCCCCCTGGCCCACAGTGCTGCTTTAATTTTTCTCGATGTTTTCCACGTAAATCGTTTCATCAAAAGCAATTTCGTAGTTGATACTGTCAGACACACCAGCCATACTTTCAGCCTGGTAGAGGAATACATACGGCAGATCTTCTGCAACGATCTCCTGTGCTTGATGGTACTGCTGCTCACGTTCTTCCGCATCCATGTTTACGGCTGCCGCCTGGAGAAGTTCATCAAGCTCATCGTTCACGTAGCCGGTTCTTGCCGTACCCTGGGCACTGAACGTATCCATACCGAGCGCTGCATCAAACATGGAATTCCCTAGTCCAAGGAAATACATTTCTTCGTTATTGTTGTTCGCATGCATATCTGCAAAGTTGCTCCACTCCAGGAACTCCAGATTTGCCGTAATGCCGACTTCACTCAGCATACCTCGGATCAGCTCGGCTACTTCAGAATCCATCATATAGCGACCCTGAGGGGAGTTGAACGTAATTTCCAGTCCGTCTCCGTAACCTGCTTCCTCAAGAAGCTCTCTTGCCTGATCCGGATCATGATTGTAGCTGTCAAAAAGATCCGGGTGCGCACCGGTGTTACCTGGTGTCACACGGGACTGTACCGGTGTACCCTCTCCACCTAAAAGGTGCTCGGTGATTGCCTCGTTATCGATCGCCAGATCAATGGCCTGGCGGACACGCTTGTCACTTGTCGCATATTCTTCAGCCTGGTTGAGGATAAGGAGCATAACCCGATTTGATGGGCCACTGATAATAGAGGTGCCATCGTTGTCATTTACCCGATCCCATTCAGCCGGCGGCACGTTCTCTGCAATGTGTACGCCCCCTGTTAGAAGCTCATTCACGCGGGTAGATGTTTCAGGAATAACCCGGAAAACAACTTCCTCCCACTCTGTTACGTCTCCGCCGAAGTAATCATCGTAACGCTCAAGCACAATGCTCTCGTCCCGGTTCCATTCAGCGAACTGGAATGGTCCCGTTCCTACCGGATTGGAGAGGAAGTGATCCCATCCTTCTTCTTCAATGTAATCAGCAGGCAGGATTCCGGAGCCGATTCTGGAAATCCGGTTCAGAAGTGCCGGTTCAGGGCCGTCTGTAATAATCTCAAACTCGTAATCTCCCAGCACGTTTACTTCCTGAATCTGTCTGTAGTTACTGTGCTCCATCAGCGTGTCGTCACTGGCAACCCGGTCAAATGTATACTTTACATCTTCTGCTGTAAGTTCGTCTCCATTATGGAATGTAACCCCTTCGTGAAGAGTAAAATGCCAAGTTGTATCATCAACGTTTTCAAAGCTTTCGGCAAGATCGCCTTCAAACCCATCGTCACCATCACGTCTGACGAGATAGTTAAACATGTTTACGTGGATCGCTTCTGTGTTCGTGGCGTTATGGTCATGAATATCAAATGTCACCATATCGGTCCCTGTACCGATCACAAGGGTGTTGTCATCTTCCTCGATGGCCGCTTCTTCCTCTTCATCACTTCCATCTGCTGCACCATCCTCATCTGCTGCTGTATCGTCTGTGTCTCCACCACACGCTGCGAGCACCATCGCTCCGAGCATAAGGCCGGACATCCATCTGTACTTTTTCATCTCTTACTTCCCCCTTTGTTGTTTTAACAGGTATTTATTTGCAAACCGGGCCAGCATAGCCGAACCCAGCGGCAAAGCATCTTCATCAAGATCAAACTTTGAATGGTGCAGGGGTGCTTCAATCCCCTTTGCCTTGTTTCCGACACCGAGCCGGAACATGAGCCCTGGAACCCTGTGGGTGAAAAACGAGAAGTCCTCTCCGCCCATCGATGGTTTCACATGAGTCATCTTTCCTTCTCCGAGAATTTCTTCGGCTGTTTCCTCAATGAGCGGAACGAGACGTTTATCGTTCACTACCGATGGGAAAAAGTACTGGTAATTGAGGTTGTACGTTGCGCCGAATGCGCTTGTGATCCCCTTGATCACACTCTCCATTTTTTCCTCCATCTGCTCTCTTAAGGCAACGTCCATCGTCCTGACCGTTCCTCCGAACCTGACTGAAGTCGGAATCACATTATCCGCCGTGCCTCCGTGTATCTGTCCGATCGTGATCACTGCCGGTGACAGCGGATCGACCTGGCGGCTTGTAATCTGCTGAAGGGAGGAAATCACTTCCGATGTAATGGTGATCGGATCCACCGCCTGATGAGGATGGGCGGCATGCCCGCCTTTGCCGATAATATCGACTTCAAAAAAATCGGCTGCCGCGCAGGTAATGCCTTCTGTGATGGTGGCTTCGCCTGCAGGAACAGTCGGCTGAACGTGAAGAGCCACAATCGAATCAACTTTCGGATCCTCAAGAGCCCCTGCCTTGATCATCTTATCGGCCCCGAACCGGCCTTCCTCTGCCGGCTGGAAGATAAGCTTGACATTCCCGGACTCCGGCGGATTCTCTTTCAGCAGCCTCGCTGCTCCCAGAAGCATTGCGGTATGGGCATCATGTCCGCACATATGACCCTTGCCGGGTATCTGTGATTTGTAAAGGACATCTTTCTCATCCTGAATCGGAAGAGCGTCCATGTCTGCCCGGATTGCCACTGTCGGCCCCGTCGTCCTGCCCTCAATCAGAGCAACTACCCCTGTTTCTGTAACCGGTTTGTTTGAGACCCCCATTTCCGTAAGCTTTTCCATTACAAATCTCTGAGTATTGTATTCTTCCAGGCCCAGCTCAGGGTTCTGATGGAGGTACCGCCTCCACTCAATCAAATCCTTATGCAGCTGTGACTGTTTCTGCGAATCACGTTGGCTGACTGAATTCATAACGTTCCTCCCGACAAATAGCACTTCTGACTATTTAAAATTAACTGATAATTTGCAGTGCAGGTGATGCTTGATTTCCTGATCCAGACTGTCTGTTCAGGAGTGAATAGATACTTTTTTATTACGCTACAGGTGGACGCTTTCCGCTCCATAGCTTAAAATGTGAATGGCAGCACCCTGTTTGAATACTGTTTTACTTTTTCTGTATATTAATCAATCTTTTAATCTATTCGACCCTCTCTTTTTACAGATTTTATGCGACCATTTCCGACTTTCGAAGGAACTGTTAATTGCAGTAAAAGTGGAAAACAGTCAGTCATTGTTTAATTAAGTGTTATGGTTGTTCATTATAGCAAACTGACACTATATTGCAATAAAGGATTGCAGATTTTTTAGTATAGTTTTATTTATCAGCTTTTTCTGATTCTTTAAACTTCCTTCACATCCTTTTGCTTACATAAAGCGGTAACTTTTGTCTTATTTCATGGAGAGCTGTAAGGCGAGAGTCCCTCATTTTCTTCCTGGATTCTGTTGGGGATATACACCTATGATCCAGATTCAGGTATGCTTCCAGCTGAAAATTTGGAACACAAAAAAGGATCTCCCACATTTGTGAAAGATCCTTTTATTCATCTGTATGTATATGGTACCGGTGGTCGGGATCGAACCGACACTCCGTGAGGAACACGATTTTGAGTCGCCAACCAGTACGGTACCAATAAGTTTTTATTTGAATTTGCTGTGAGAATACTGTGATATAACCGTTTATTCAACAGTAAAACGTTGGTTGTACTTAGATATGTTCATACGATTAGTGAACTAGTGACAATTATAAATCCAAATCCTATATTATTCAACATTTATTTTCCTGTCTAATAAACCAATACCTTGTTTATAGTATAATAAAAATTGTAAATATGTGGACTGAAGGTGGGAATATCTGTATGAATTTATTTTTAATTATCGCCCTTACACTCGGGCTTATTATTGTAGGATTTATTAGAGAAGTTCTTTCATTAAAAAGGTTAACAGACGAAATCAATTTCATAACTGAGTATAATAACGATTATATTAATTACATTGAAAACTTTTTAGGAAAGCAACCTAGTATACAAGAACCAAGTTTACACGGAAAATTACTAAAAAATGCCCCAAAAGCACAAAGGTTATTGGGGGAGTTTGGGATTATTAATTATAAACCAGCTGGAACGCTTACTTACATACCTAACCACCAACTTTTAATTAATGTAATTAATTCATTAAGAAATCCCCGATTAATAAGTGAAGAATTTAAAATGGTTTATAACCACCTAATTATGCGTATTGGCTACCTAGAAGAACTACATGAGGAAACAAAAAAAGGGCTGAAGAACCCGCTGGTATTATTGCGTGAAGGAGTTAAATTTTTTGTTACATTGCCAATTGAGTTATTATACTGGACAGGTTTAATTCAATATCCAACTTTATATAAATTAACAAATAACTGGTTTATCAGATTTTTAAATTTTATAGCGATTATTACTGGGTTCGTCTCATCTATTGTTTCAATAACAATCGGTTGGGATGCTTTCTGGGAATTTATAAGTAATCTCTAAAAAAAACGGAGTGATTTATGTGTGGTATGAAGAGTTTGAAAACATCTTAACTTTATTAATTGTATTATTAATTATTGTATCCTTGATTACCTTTATAAGACACAGAGTGATTTCTAATAAACAAGACGCATTAATCTCATTAAATTATCAACTTGAAACCCTTGAAGCATATCTTATTAAGGAAAAAACTATTTATAACCACCTTTTAAATCTATTAAACACAAACTCACAGGACCATTCTCTAATAAATAAAGAATGTCAATTTTTAAAAATTGATAATGGTATCACTAAAGAATACACCGAACTAAAAGAAAAAGTAGATAGAATTAATTTATCCAATGTGCAAAAGAAGAAAATGAAGATATTTATTGATAGTACTCTTGCTTCTCTAAACCGCCAAAAAAAAATTGCATATGAATTTTCTGCCGAGAAACTTGATAAGCATCTACTTAGTAACTCACTAATGTACAACCTTTACCTTGTTGAAAATCTAATAGTTGAAACAAGAATAAATACAGTACGTTTAAGATTTGAAAAGGATTTTATACTTCTACAAGAAAAACAATTATCCAATTTAAACGAACTAACAAAAACACGCCTTTAGAAACACTAAGTAAATAGTCAAAGTGATATCTGAAACTTTTTTAAAAATTGCGTTCACCAGTTCCAGAATGCTTAAAGGAACCAATGAACGCTTTTTTAGTTGTAATTAACACATTGAAATAGACTATCATTCAGCCATATTAATAATGAAATCTTCTTTATCAACTTCTACATAATCAATATTTATTGATTTCTGAACATCAATAACAATATAGTTTACAAATCCTGCTAGGTCAGTTTCCGCTATAACCGGATAAGTACCTGAAGATACATTACTATATTGTACATTCTGGTCTGTAGAACTTATAATACTCAAACCACTTTCCTCTACCTTTACATGCCCCAGAATAAAAGCCCCATTGATAACGTTTGTTCTCATTTCAATAACCACCTTTGTGTATTGGTGTCTTACAAACCTCTAACAGCAAAGGCGTTATTTTCAGACCACAATCATTACTTTTGTTTCTTCCTAACTCTTTTAAAAAGTTCATATTCAACCGCACCGCCTGACAGAATGTCATTCACCATCTGTGTATCAATTTCAAAACTGAAGCCGTTCAGGTGCTTATCTGTGGCATCTGTCACTCGGGCAGACATTTCCGGGCGGTAGTTTATGCCCTGTTCCTGAAGGTGCTTTTGAATGTCGGCTTCAAGACTCCCGGTCTGCTGGTATTGCTTCCTGAAGTCCTGAAGCTTCAGCTGATAATCAGCCTTTATTCTTAGAAGTTCATCAGCAGAACGGGCCAGTGCTTCAACCTGGGATTCTGTATAGGCTTGTTTCAAGCCGTGAATGCTGTCTGTAAGGTAAAGAACATCTTGCCGTTTATATTCTCCTATCTGATACAGTTCATCATTCAATTCCTGAATCCGTTCTTCCAGCGGTTCCATATTTGCTTTCAATTTATCCGCTTCAACTTCCGGTGCTGTTCGCATTTTGACCCGGTGAAAAACTGCCTTCCATTCATCAAACTTTTTACCATACTCATGGTTCAGCCGGTTCAGTTCTGCCTGTCTCTTATTCATCTGGTCATCATACCCGGTGGTTATCTGCTTCAGTCTTGCTTGAAGGCTGTTCACTTCCTCTATAACGCCGGCCTGTTTCTTCTGCTTTACTTCTGCTTTCTTTCTGCTGAAGTAGCTTTTCAGCTTCTGGTACATTCTTTTAATCATCCACTATCCATCCTTTCAGTTATTTCTATCATTATGTAAAAAAAAGAAGCGTTATCAGGTATTCATACATCCACCCAATAACGCAACGGCCTTTACTCGGCTATCTTTCTTTTCAGAAACGCTTTTTCAATATTTTGGGCTGTTACATCGTGCCTTTTTTCATCGTCAGCGTGTGGGCCTTTTGTGAGTAGTGAAGCCCCTAATGAAGTATGATAAGCACGGTAGTTATCTTTCTTTACCCCTGCATCTACTTCTAATTCTCCGTACCATATTACGTGTCTGTGTGCATCCTTTATAGGTTTAGCAATCCGGGCCACTTCATCAAGATACTGCTTCCTTGCTTCTCTGATTGCCTTACTAGCTTCAGCATCCATCTTATTTTTTTCAGCTTCATATTCAGCGAACAGTTCCTGGCTATCCATGTAAATGCGGTGAAGTTCTTCACCCTTCAGCGAATCGACATTTTCAATCTTATCCCGTGACATTTGAAGAAGCTTCTTTTTTCTATCCAGTTCAGCCTGTTCTTCCTCGAAACCTTCAGCGGAAATAATACCTAAAGTGAAATCCCTATATAGTTCATGCACATGGGATTCCGATTCGGGAATTTCTTCAGTAAGCTGTTTCACTTCCTGCTGTGCTGTTTGCTTTGCTTTATCATATTCTGCGTGTACGCTTTCCACCTTCTGCCGTAGTTCTTGCATCTGTTTCAGTATGGTTTGTCGCTTGGTAGGACGGGCCATTATTCAGCACCGCCCTTCTGGTCTGCTTCTGGTGCTTCAGTTTCTTCTTCAAAAGCTTCTTCCTGTTTCCCGTTCAATTGTTCATGCAAATCTGCAACAGCTTTTGTTAGAAGCTGAATCTGTTCTTCCTGCGTCATGTTTTCATTTCCCCCAGACATTTGAATGGTTTCTTTCTTCTCTTTTTTCGGTTCCTGTTCTTTCTTCCTTAGTTCCTTATAACCTTTGCTAATATTCGTCATAGCTGAAGTCATTTATAAACACCCTTTCAGTTTTTGAATAATTATATTCAATTCAGTTTTAGTCTTTTAATCGCTTCAGGAGAACATTTTTCTTATCCTCTATACTCATGTTATCTGAACCGGTGTTCCCGTTCCCTGAATCAATTCCTAAAGCCCGGGCCCTTTCTCGTTTATCTGCTTCAGCCACATAAGAGAAGGTGTCCAAAAACAGGTTTATTTCTTTTTCAGAAGGTGACTTTTTGTCTGCAATCGCCATAATTTTCTTCTTTATTTTCTGGAAAGCTTTTCTTTCATCTTCCGGTACAATTGCATCTGAAAGCTGGTTCAGATAATGTTCGAACTCGGGTACTTCATCTTTCCAGGCATAAAGCGTTTTGGTACTCATGCCGTTAGCTTTGCAGAACTGTTCGATACTATGGTTTTCATTCATCTGAGACATAGCAAGTTTACGGGCAATTACTGCCTGACGTTCTGTAAGCCTTTCCGGTTTATCAACGCTGTTCAGTAGCTTCATAGCGGTACTATTCATATGTTTCTCCCCTTACATTTTCAATATTTTCTTATTCGTTTTTGCCGTTTCACGGGTTATCCCGAAACGTTCGATTTTTGCTTCTAGTTGATTCAGGTAAAGCCTTCCTTCAATCAGTCGCTGAAGCAGAATAAAACAGCGGTGCTTTTCAATACGCTTCTTACTGAGTAAGTGCGAAAGTTCTGCTATATCAACCAGCACACAGCTTCGTAACTGTTTGGCCCGATTTCGGTATGTTGGAATATGCCGGTCATGCGGTTCATGTATGGTTACTCGGACTGTATACCAGCTTTCTTTCATTTCCGCATATGCTTCATTCGCCAGTGCGATTAAATGTAATTTAAGTTCATAAAGTTCTCCATCATCATACTTCCGTAATGCCTGTTCAATCTGTGCCAGCTTGTTCAGTCCATCCTGCATCGTTACCGCATCCCCTTACTTTTAAAGAGTTCAGTTAAAAGGGAAATTTCCTTTGTCCCGATACCTTCAGAAGCAAAAGCTTCCATAATTTTTCTCTGTGTAGCTGGTCGCATCTGGAACGCATCATTTTCAAGTCTGACCATAGTTGACTGAGAAACGCCGACTGCTTCAGCCAGCCCTGCCTGTGTATACCCTGCCACCTGTCTGCAATGTTTGAGTAGTTCGCCTGTCATCTTCTTACACATCCTTTAAATAGTTGTTATTATTCAGTGAAAAATACAGGTACTAAATTAGTACTTCCAAGCAAATAAAAATGAGTGCCAGCGGTTAAGCCAGCACCCTGCACCATTAATATAGAAGAAACTAAGTACGCCTGAAGAAATCCTCCTGAAACAGAGGTGGTTTACCTCTGCACCCTTAGGTGCTTGATAGGCACTTGAAATAAGACAGCTGCGTCAAGAAAATTTGCTATATATTTTCAACACGCAAACTCTGGAAACTTCAGACCCTGCCCCCCGGTGCCCCCGTCCGTTTTATCACTCTAAAGTAGTTATTTATATCAGTTTTTGCTTGTATTTCTGATGGTTCAGCTTCCTTTAAGGCAGATTTCAAATTGAAAGGAAAAGATAATGAAACAAAGAAATGTCTTTGAAAATTAACTTTCAATTATTTCATCGCTTCTACTGTTTAGTTGAAAGCCTTTAAAATTTCCGGTGTCAGCTTTACATAGTTTTGAATGGTAAATGTTCTGTGTAGAGTTCAGAGTGTTCTGTGTACCATCCTGTAAAACCTTGAAGGTATTGCTGAAGGTTTACAACTTTCTTGTTCTGCTGAATCTGTTCCAGTTCCGTTCTGGTTCCTGTTCAGGATAAAGAAGCCTATTCATGTTTCAATAACTTCAGCCACTACAAAAAAGTAATGCCCCTTGCTTTTGAAAAGAGAGTGCCCCCGGTGTAATAGAATGATGCCCCTTCAGAAAATTGACCAGCCCTCTAAAGAAACAACCCTAAATTCCAGAGTATGTATCAGGCTTACTCTGATTTATGTATAGTAATGAATAAGTTATGCACACACGACTTCCGATAAGCTAGATTACGTAAACTAGTAAACAACAAAAAAACCGCTATACCAAAGGTTAAACTAAGTTTCTGGATTTCAAGGATATTATTCCATATGCACCTTTCTATACATCATTGATATACCGGGCTTTTCTGGAGTTTGATGAAGCCTTCTTTTAATGTTGGGCAATGGCAAAATGAATAAACTGAATATTTACATTAAACGGTAATGAGTTTACTATAAGTATATAGAACCATGCTTAAAAGAGGTGATGATATGCATAAGTTACAGTTTGTAGATGCTTATACACAAGATATTATTCGAGAGGAATCTTCTGTAAGTAAGGACAACATTGAAATTATATTTAATACCTTCAAACAGAACGATAGTCAAGAAGTAAACTTGATGGACGGCAACGGTAATATTTTAAGAGGTACATACGTAACAGCAAATGTTATCGAAAGTAAGCAACAGACATTATACAAGCTATTCTTTCAAACATCTGAAACAGAATATCGACTACCATAATAATAATGAGTGGATTGGGGATTGTATCCAGTTCACTTTTTATATGTTTTCATTTTCTTTTCCATGCGACTGGCAGCTTTCGTGGTTTAAACCCCTGCCTTTTTATCACTGAAAAACCCCTATCTGCCCCCACTCAATACACAATTCTCGAAATAATTGTTCCTTCTGCCTTATTTATATATGTCCCTGAAGAAGAAAAGCCCCTTTCCAGCCTTCTCTATATCTTTTGTTCTTCATCGTTCTTTACAACTATCATTGAACATTTATGAAGCACCCCCGACTATTGTTCTTACCTTTTAGTCAGCTACATTCCAATGCAGAATAAAGATAGTAATCAAGGAAATCCACTGAACTAAATCCAAGAACTATGTCCATTACAGAAGAACCGCTGAAAAACAGTCTGAAATAGTGTCGGGTACTGTAACAGGAATAGAACAGGAAAAAATGGGAGGGTGAGAAACAAATCCGATAAGTAACATGAAGGGAACGTTCTTTACCTTCACTCGTTGCCCCTCGTTCAGGTGTGCTTCGTATCCACTCAGCACCGGGTTATAATACTGTCCTTTTATCTGTAATGGATGCTGAATAACAGGCCGGGATATCTTCAGCGTTCTTTTCAGTACTTTCTTTAGGTTTGTTTTTTAATGGAAGGTGGACGGGCGTTATTTGCCCGGACATCCTTCATTGTTTTGAACTTCTCTTTTATTAACCTTTCCTTTAAAGAAAAAAAGTGTAAACCCCTTGTGGCCCAACGGTTTCAGCGTTCGTTTACTCAGCTTCAAAAGTAAACAAGAATATTGATTATTTTTCCAACAGTTAAAACTGTCTATTTTCAGCTTCATTACTGTTTCAGGTTTGTAAGGAAATAAGCGAACCGAAAGGAATGAAGCTGATATGTCACTTTTGAAACCGGCCACGTTTACAGAATACACAACTATAAATGTCATTGATTCAATTATGGGTAGCGGAAAAAGTAGCTGGGCCATTCAATATATGAATAGTTCACCAGCCCGGAAAAAGTTCATTTATATCACCCCGTTTGCTGATGAAGTCGAACGGATTATTTCAGAATGTACGTACAGAGAATTTGTCAAGCCTTCCAATGCTGAAACAACGAAACTGGTCGACATAAAGAAACTAATTGCTGAAGGTTTGGACATTGCTTCCACTCATTCATTATTCCAGCGTGTAGATGCAGAACTGATTGAACTACTCGAAATTGAAGATTATACCCTGATTCTGGATGAAGTAATGGACGTTATTGCACCGCTTAATGAGTACACAAAATCAGATTTGAAACTACTTCACAATGAAGGGATTATCCGGGCTGATGAAAACGGATTAGTACACTGGGATAAACCTGATTATGACAGTGATGAAGGGTACTTCACTAAAATCAGAAACCTTGCCTACGCCAGAAATCTAATGATGTATGAAGATGAAGCCGGCGAACCCGTAGTTCTGTACTGGACATTTCCTGCCAGCACGTTCAAGTGTTTTGATGATGTTTTTCTACTAACATACTTGTTTCATGGACAAGTGCAACGTGCCTATTTTGACTTGTTCAAAATTAATTATAAATATAGTTCCGTTTCTGAAGTTGGTGGAGAATATATGCTGAAAGAATACGTGGATTTCTCTAAAGAGGACAGAGAACACATAAAGAAAAACATTAACATCTACCACCCTGCTAAAGCTGACAGAAAAGATATGAATAAGTTGGGGAACAGAAGAACAGATTTCAGCGTGTCTAACCTAAGAACCCGCCATAAGCAATCAGCAGTTAAGAAGGTTATCCGTGACAATGCCTATAACTTTTACAGAAATAAATGTAAGGTGCCTGCAAGTGAAGTGATGTGGACGACTTTTAAGGAGTTTACCGGGCGTGGAGGTATAACACCGCACGGGCTGAATGAAGGCTTTGTTCAGGTTTCCAGCCGGGCCACAAACGAATATAAAGATAAAACTACCTGTATTTACTTGGCAAACCGCTTTCTGAACCCCGTTACAAAACAATTTTTTGGTAAACATGGAATTGAAGTAGATGAGGAATTATATGCCTTGTCAGAATTGCTTCAGTGGTTGTTTAGAAGCCAAATAAGAGACGGTAAGCCTATCAACCTATACATTCCTAGTAAGAGAATGAGAACTCTTTTGAAGGAGTACTTGGGTAACGATATGTAGGGAAAGGGAAAAGCATGATTACCATATTCATGGCATCCCTAATGATGAAAAATCTTGTTACGATTAGGTCTATAATGTCATATAGGTTAAGCAAATTCCCCCTACAAAAAAAGTAAGGGGAATATTTTCTTAATTTAAACTTGTATTCATTTAATTGAATGTAGGAACCAACAATTTGGAAAAATCTTTAATTTAGTTAAAATTGATTGTTCATCAAAACCAATTTCTTTATAAAGTAAAATAGTAACCAATAATCTTATCTTTTCAGAGGCATAATATTTATCTTCTCCTTTCATTAGAACGTTCTTCTTACTTCCTAACTCATAATGTGTTAAGTAATTACGTGTATCCACTAACTGATTTACAAATCTCTTCTTACTTTTACTATTGTCTTTCCCCAATATAAATTGAAGTGTACTAGGCTGAAATTTGTTTAATAGTTCTTTTAATCTCTTATTTAAAGAATATTCATTTCCATGTTCTAAAAGTCCAAATAACCTTTCGTGTAATTCCTCTGGAATATTACTTGCAATATAATCAATCACCTTTGATGAATGTTCAGTATATAATTCTTCATCAAAATATTTAGTGTTGTATACCTTTCTATGATAGATTTCCAAAGTCTGCACTGATTCTAAAAAAGTGGTTTCAATGTATGATTCTTTATAAAACTTACTTAGATGTAAGTTAATTATTGTTTCCAATTTATCTTGTTTCTCAAACCAATTATTAAATAATTTGCCTAACGAATCTTTAGCTTCTTTATATTCTATTAAATAGTTTTCCCTCTTATCTTTATCGTAATTTATACTATATCCCTGGGTAATAAACAGAGAAAAAGTTTTACGAGTATCCCACTCTGCATCATAGGGACCTTTAAACTTAATAGATTTAAAATTGATTCCATTTCCCACAAACAAACTAAGTAAATCTTTTATTTTTTTTATATTCTCCAAAAACCAGCCAGAATGTTTATTTTCTCGAGGTACTAATTCTAAATAACTTGTGAAATTCCATTCTTCATTAACATTTAGAGTCCTACTAAAATTAGCAATATAAGATTCTTTTATTTTGGCATTAATTAAGGATATATCAACTTCGAACTTTTCAGGTGGTGTATAAATCATATGCCTTTCTTTAACTCTATTCTTATCAAGAGTGTAGTTTGTTTTAAAGGGTTGTTTTTGAAGCCAAGTAGTAAGGTGTGTTGTATTAAATTCTATTGAATTGAAGTACAATTCTTCTTCTGATTTAAAATATCCACCAGTAATGAATTTGTCAACTCCATAAGTACCAGTGTCGTAACCAGGATAGCTAATATTTGACTTTCTCTCCATAACCTTTATTAACGTAAACATCTCTCCTTTATTTGACATTCCGTGAATATATTCAAAAACTCTTACTTCATGAGTGTGGATAAATTGTTCGTTAAATGAACCATTTAATTCTAATTCTATTTTTTCTGAACTATAATACAGAAACCCTGCAACTTTCTTATCTGAATCAGGCAACCACCAAAGCCCTTTAATTTTAAATTTATCTTCTAAGTCATGTTTTTCTGCTTTAACATCAGACAAATAGAAGAACCTCCTTTTATAAATCATATTTAAATTCGTATATACACACTAATAATTTTTAACTTCATTCCTGTACACCAATCATATTACCTTTTTTTAACCCTTTAAAATCTGGATGCTTAACATTATCCCACCAGAACAATATCTTAAATTTTTCTGGAAGATTATCTTCAATTTCCTTAATGAAATTAATATTCGATTCTAGCACAGTAGCTAAATCATTATAACTTGTAGTAATTAATGGTAAAAGGTCCGACATTTCCTGTTCATTGTGAAAAGCAGATGGGTGTATAAATTTATTTCTTACTTTATTGAATTTTGAGTACTCCTTTAATTTTGTATTTAAGTGTTTTCTTTTCTCTGGCATAAATTCGGGTATTACAATTCTCTTTATTACGACTTCGTCCTCGACTCTATCTTGTTGTAAAATTGTTTTGGCTGATTCTGTTTTAGGAGTATAACCACTTTGTTTTATGTTGTAAAACAAGTAATATAAATATGATTCTGCAAACGTTATTGAACCTATCCATAAAGTTCTTACAAGTGCGTCCATTTCATACTTTAATTTTTTATTATCAGTGCTATACTGTATCTCTAATTTTGAGACATTTGGTTCCGAAAACATACCAAGTTTAAATGCTTCTCTTTTTTCTACATAAATATTCCATGTATTAACTAAATCGGAGTATGTGAAGAAATCAGGAAAGGTTGGTATCATTCCTCTTACTAAGTTTATCTCTATCCAGTGATGGGGTTGTATGTTTGGGTGCGTTTTCTGATAAAATCTTTTCACATCAAAAATGTCTTCCAATTTCCTGACCTCTAATAGACAGGTTCCGTGCTTTTTTGTACTAAGTACAATCTCACGAAACAAGTTTATAACCTTATCCACTGTTTTGTACTCTTTAGGGTTATGATAAAAAGCATTATTGAAGCTATTCTCCACCATATACTTAAAATACTCTAAACTATTATCAGACTTATATTCTTCTGGATTTTGTAATATGTGTTCTGCTATTCCAAAATTTAAAGTTTGACCATCTGACATTTGTTCATTTGCACAAATATTTAAGAAAATTGCTGTCATAGAATACTTATAACACTTTTTAGGTTTTCCAGAGAGTTTTTGTATTGTTTTACCACTTAACATTTTATCTAATTTACTTGTTATTTCACTAATTTTCATTTTCAACGACTCCACTTTAAGTATTTAAAATCATTTATAACTCTCGTTTAATACTTCTATCAAAATGTAAGCTTTCTATTGTGAAACAATGAATTACATTTAGTGCCGACTCTTTAAGTCAGGTTCAAGGTTTAGTTTTTAAATCTTTAAGCTTATCGGACTGTTCTATTTTATCTAATCTATTGTTAACGCTATTAAATTCCTCTCTCATATCTTCACCTATTTCCTTAATGTTCTCTTCTAGTTTTTCTAATGCCTTTCTTAGTAGTTCACTTTCATTAATGTTTTCAAATTCTTCTTCTTCCCATTCCTCTTGAAAGAAGTAATTCATGGGAACATTAAGGGCTTCTGATAGCTTATATAAAAAGGATAAATTAGGTGTTTTTTGTCCACTTTCAATTCTAGATATATGTGTAAAACTTGTGTCAATCCTATCACCTAGTCCCCGCAAACTATACCCTTTCTTAATTCTTAGTTTCTTTATTCTCTCACCTAACTCTTTCACACGAAGTACCCCCACCCATTTCAAATTCTACTTTTCTCTTTAACCAAATTCTAGCACATATTACTGATTTTGATGTTGATTCTTTTGTGTTTTTGTCGCTGAATGGGGTGGCTTAACGTGGACAACGGTGGACACAAAAATGACTACCTTCTAACCAACAATATGATGTTGGCAAGAAAGTAGCCGTTATAATACTGAATGGTAATGGAAAACTGTGGTTTCCGTATGTATCACCCTAGTTAAACGCTTGAATTTCTTCAACACTGAACTTTTTACATACAAAGCTTGTCCTGTATGCTGGTGTTTGTTCAGTGCTACCCATACCGTAGTATGCCAAGCAACCGCCGAACCGTTTATGGTCGTTCGCACCTAGACTTCTCACAACAGAAACTAGGAACTGTTACATGTGAGAACGCTGAAGTTATTGCATCGGATTCAGCTTACCTTTCAGGTTATTTTTTCTTGCTATTCATGGCATCCAGCAAGTGAACAGTAATCAGTATCAAAAAGCCATTACTTAACAAGCCTTGCATCATCAATTTTTTTCAGATAAAATGAAGGTTGATTATGGGCTGATTAGTGTTCAGCTATTCAGTTTATACGTGCTTCAAATGGTCACCTATGGCAGTAGGTGGCTTTTTTCTTACCTCTTTTGCTTCTTCACGAATTTGTTTTTCCATTCAAGTAAAGCTTCTTTATATTCCTCTGTCCCTTTGCCATCAATCAATACTTTGTTTATTTCTTTCGTATACCAGGCAATAGCTTTTATTCTTGGAGTAGTCTCGATATCAGGAAAACTATTCATTAGGTATTTCTCCTTTCAAGCATCTTTAATGGGGAAAATGTTTTGTGTTTCTCTCTAACGTCAACGCCGAACAAGTTCACATAAGTTTTAACTATTTCCATGCTGGTGTGGCCTAATATTGTTTGAAGTTCAAATATGTTAGCCCCTTGTTGAACACTTAGCTTTGCAAACGTATGTCTGAACGTGTGGCAGCTACATCTCACACCTTTTATTCCGGCTAACCTTCCATACTTTTCTACCCTTACCTGAATACCTCTTCTAGTTAATGGGGTGCCATCGATTGTAATAAAAAGCGAATCAGTTGATACTGCACCTCTAACAGCAATGTACTTTTTCAACTGTTGTTTCATCACCTTTTGAATGGGCACTAACCGTTCCCTGTAACTTTTGGCATTTCTTATACACACCAAGTTATCTTCCCAACGAATATCAGCTATTGATAAGCCAGTCATTTCATTAACCCTTATACCGGTTTCAAGAAACAGCATCATTAACGTGTAATCTCTGTAACCTGTGAAAGTGGTTAAGTCCGGTTGCTTTAACAGCTTGTTGAGTTCCTCTTTTGTAAAAGTAGGAATCACACGTTTTCTGTCCTTCATCATCTGAATGTTCTTCATGGGATTTGTCGGTATCAGCTTCTGACTGTACAGGAACTTATAAAAAGCCCGTAAAGCCCGTAATCGTGTGTTTATTGTAACTGGCTTACATCCACGGTAATTCTTCATGTACAGAATTAGGTTCATCTTGATATGTTCTTCAGTCACATCAGAAGGTTTAAACCTTTCAAGGTCAATACCTTGTTCAGTCAGTATATTCAGGAAGGCCGATACTTCTCTCCGGTAGTATTTCACAGTATCTGGTCGTAGGTTTCTCAGTTCACAGTTCTGTTCAAATATGGACATTGCTTCCTCGAAAGATTCAACATAGTTCCTTGTCTTATCCCGAACAACAGTTAGTTCTTTATCAGTCAGGTTATTACTTCTCCGTACCATACTTTATCTCACCGCCTATGCGTACGATTCGTTCACACGATTTGAACATATTCAGTACAGAGTTATAGTCACCGAAAACACAAAAAAACCGTCTCCCACATCTGTGAGAAACGGTTGATATCCTGTATTATTCACGGTAAAAAACAAATAAGAACGCTTTATATGGTACCGGTGGTCGGGTTCGAACCGACACTCCGTGAGGAACACGATTTTGAGTCGTGCGCGTCTGCCAATTCCGCCACACCGGCTTAGGCTGTTTAATTTTACACAAATAAAAAAATGGAGGCGGCACCCGGATTCGAACCGGGGAATCAGGGTTTTGCAGACCCATGCCTTACCACTTGGCTATGCCGCCTCAACAATATGAAAATGGAGCGGAAGACGAGATTCGAACTCGCGACCCCCACCTTGGCAAGGTGGTGTTCTACCACTGAACTACTTCCGCGAAAATGGCAGGGCTAGCAGGGATCGAACCTGCGCATGACGGGATCAAAACCCGTTGCCTTACCGCTTGGCTATAGCCCTATATTCACGTACTTTTATTATAATGGGGCGACCGATGGGATTCGAACCCATGCATGCCGGAGCCACAATCCGGTGCGTTAACCGACTTCGCCACGGCCGCCATCATAAAAGAATAATGGCAGGGGCAGCAGGAGTTGAACCCGCACTGGAGGTTTTGGAGACCTCTGTTCTACCATTAAACTATGCCCCTATCGGAGACATTGTTCATAAAAAATTCAAATGGTGGAGGGGGACGGATTCGAACCGCCGAACCCTGAGGGAGCGGATTTACAGTCCGCCGCGTTTAGCCACTTCGCTACCCCTCCATAAGAGACATTTCATATTTTACAAAATAACCTTTGACCAGTCAAGGGTTATTAAGTGGTGCTGGCCAGAGGACTTGAACCCCCAACCTACTGATTACAAGTCAGTTGCTCTACCAATTGAGCTAGGCCAGCACACAAAATGGTGGCTCGAGACGGAATCGAACCGCCGACACGAGGATTTTCAGTCCTCTGCTCTACCGACTGAGCTATCGAGCCATACTGGCGGTCCCGACCGGGATCGAACCGGCGATCTCCTGCGTGACAGGCAGGCATGTTAACCGCTACACCACGGGACCTTATTTGGTTGCGGGAGGAGGATTTGAACCTCCGACCTTTGGGTTATGAGCCCAACGAGCTACCAGACTGCTCCATCCCGCGACGATAAAAGTTTACGGTCATATCAGACCGTTTAATGTTTCACCTTTCTCCCGTTAAGAAGAAAGATGGTGGAGGATGACGGGCTCGAACCGCCGACCCCCTGCTTGTAAGGCAGGTGCTCTCCCAACTGAGCTAATCCTCCACTTGTGCTATAGAAGCCGTTTTCGGACTTTCATCCGTACTGCGCTTCATTTTTACAGTAATTATGTAAGTGATGGTGACCCGTACGGGATTCGAACCCGTGTTACCGCCGTGAAAGGGCGGTGTCTTAACCACTTGACCAACGGGCCATTATGGCGGAGAGCGAGGGATTCGAACCCTCGAGACGGTTCTACACCGCCTACACGATTTCCAATCGTGCTCCTTCGACCTCTCGGACAGCTCTCCGTATGGCTCCACAGGTAGGACTCGAACCTACGACCGATCGGTTAACAGCCGATTGCTCTACCACTGAGCTACTGTGGAATAATATGAACTTGCCCAGCGACGTCCTACTCTCACAGGGGGAGAGCCCCCAACTACCATCGGCGCTGGAGAGCTTAACTTCCGTGTTCGGCATGGGAACGGGTGTGACCTCTCCGCTTTCGTCACTAGACAAGTTTGA